>DASXVV010000004.1 GCA_036504035.1 Candidatus Deferrimicrobiaceae bacterium | reverse complement strand
CGCCACCACCGCGAAGCGCCGCCCGTGCTCGCCCGCCGCCGCCGACTCGATCGCCGCGTTCAGCGCCAGCAGGTGGATCTCGCCCGCGATCTCCTTGATGAGATCCATCACCTTCCCGATCTCGCCGCTCTTCTCGCCCAGAAACAGCGTCTTTTGCGCGATGTCGGTCACCCGGTCCTTGATCCGGGCCATCCCGTCGACGCTTTCCCTGACCAGCGTCGTCCCCTGCTGCGCCATCTCGACCGTCTGCTCGGCGCTCGACTTGACCGACTCGGCGTTGCCCGCGATCTGGTGCGAGGTGCGGGATAGCTCCTCCATCGTCGCCGTCACCTCGGCCAAAGACGCCGCCTGCTGCGACGCGCTCGTCGCCTGCTCCTGGATCACCGTCGTGATGCCGGAAGAGAAGTCGCCGAGCCGCCCGCCCGCCTCCTGGATCTGCTGAATGAACGTTCGCAACGTGTCGGCCATCCGGTTGAAGTCGCGCGCCAGCGCCCGAACCTCGTCATACCCTTCCTCGGGCACCTGCGTCCGCAGTTCGCCGCGGGAGATCTCGCGGGTGATCTCCTTGAGGTGAGTGAGGCCGGACAACATCTGCCGGGTAAACGGCAGCGTTGAGACCATGGAGACGACGATCACGCAAAAACCGAGGAGCAGCAGGCGCGACAGGAGGCGGTTGAGAATACCCGCCGCCTCGGCCCCGGAGACGCCGATCACGACCATGCCGAGCGTCTTGTCTCCGTCGATCACCGGCGCCGCGAACTCCATGAACGCATCGCCGCTTCCGGAGAGCCGATGTCCATCGGAAGCCCCTCCCTTTTCGCCCCCCTCCCATCGCGTTCCCGCGCGGCTGCCTTCGGTGTGCGCCACGAACGTGCCCGAGCCGTCGACGAACGCGGCCCAGGCGACATCGTGCCCTTCCTGGTGGACGCGCCGGAACAGCTCCCGGACCGCTTCGATCCCCCCCTGGCGGTGCGCATCGGAGACCTCACGCTGGAACGACCGCAGGAACAGCTTCCCGCGATCGATCGATCCCTGCTCGAGCGCGCTCCGTGTGATGCGGTAGGGGACCGTCACGAACAGCCCGGTCACGAGCAGCACGAACGCGGTAAACGCGATCATCATGCGGCCGGACAGGCTGTTCCAACCGATGCCGGAAATTTTCATGGGATCACCCTCTCACGCTTCAGACCTGGAATACCGCGGCCTTGTTTGCCAGCTTGTCCACCATCCCCTTGAGTTCGACCGCCGACGTCGACGACTCCTTCATCTGGGCTGCCGAGATCCGCACCGTCTCGGCGACCTGTCTCATCCCCGCCACGACCTGGTCGTTCGCGCTCGTCTGCTGGTGCGTCGCCAGAGAGATCTGCATCGACGCCTCGGAGGTCTTCTCGATCATCCCGATGATCTCCGCGAAGGCATCCGCCGTCAGGTTGATCGTCTCGCGCCACTTGTCGACCTCGCGGCTGCCCTGCTCGGTCGCCACGATCGACCCCTGCGTCGCCGACTGGATCTCGGAAACCAGCGACCGGATCGTCTCGGTCGACTCCCGCGTCTTCTCGGCAAGGCGCCGGACCTCGGACGCCACCACCGCGAAGCGCCGCCCGTGCTCGCCCGCCGCCGCCGACTCGATCGCCGCGTTCAGCGCCAACAGGTGGATCTCGCCCGCGATCTCCTTGATGAGATCCATCACCTTCCCGATCTCGCCGCTCTTCTCGCCCAGAAACAGCGTCTTCTGAGCGATGTCGGTCACCCGGTCCTTGATCCGGGCCATCCCGTCGACGCTTTCCCTGACCAGCGTCGTCCCCTGCTGCGCCATCTCGACCGTCTGCTCGGCGCTCTCCCGGACCGACTCGGCGTTGCCCGCGATCTGGTGCGAGGTGCGGGAAAGCTCCTCCATCGTCGCCGTCACCTCGGCCAAAGACGCCGCCTGCTGCGACGCGCTCGTCGCCTGCTCCTGGATCACCGTCGTGATCCCCGAAGAGAATTCGCCCACGGCCCCGCCGGATTCCTGGATCTGGCGGATCACCGTGCGGAGACTGTCGGCCATCGCGTTGAAGGCACGCGCCAGCATCCGGAGCTCGTCGAACCCCGCTTCGGGGACCTGGGTCCGGAGATCGCCGGCCGAGATTTCCTGCGCCGTCCCCGCCAGCCCGATGAGGCCGGCCGTGAAACGGCGGGAGAAGAACCCGATGACCAGCAACGCACCCACCAGCGCCAGGAAAGCGACCCCGGCAGCCCCGGCCCCCAGCCGATAGGCCTCCATGGGGTCCCGGCCGGCACCGACCAGGATGTCGCGTGCGAGCAGTGATACCCCCGCGGCGATGACCACGACCGCCGCGAGCAGCAGCGACGCGAGCAGCAGCATCAATCTTCCGGTAAAGCTGGTCCAGCGCAACGAATCCCCCTCACCAAACGATTGTCTTCAATAAAGCAGGCACAGGCCGCCGGGCGTGATCCCGACCGCCCACGGACCCTCGCCCTGCGTCAATCGTTCCTTAAGCACCAACGGCAGCGGACGGATGTCGGCCGCCGACAGCGGGTAGAAGCCGAGCACGTTCCTGCAGCAAAGTTCCCACGTGCTCCCGGCACGCCCGAAATGGACGATGAACGGAAGCTCGCCTCCCCCGGCCGGCTCGTCGACGCGCAGCACCTCGCGGCAATCGTAGCCGCGCAGCGTTTCGCCGTCGTCGATGACCAGGACGTTCACGCCCCGCCCCTCAAGGGTTGAGGCACATCGCGGCGCTGATCAGGCCGACGAAGCGGCCGTCCCGCTCGAGGGTCCCCTCGAACAGCTTGGCCTTCCCGGGGTCAAGCGAATCGAGCGTCGGCGCCACGTCGGAGGCCGGCATCTCCCACACGTCGTCGACCGTGTCGACCAGGACACCCGCTTCCTTGCCGCCCGCCTGGACGACGATCACGAGCTGCCCCTCGGCCGAGGGGGACGACGGGGCCGGCCTTCCGAGAATCTTCCGCAGATCGAGGATGCACAGCACCTCGCCCTGGCTGTTCATGAGCCCCAGCACCTCGGGCAACGCCCCCGGCACGCGGGCAAAAGACGCCGGGCGCAACACCTTCCTGACGCTGGACAAGTCGATCGCGTACCACTCCCGGCCCAGCGAAAACACGAGGAACGCCCGGACGGGCCCGGCCTCGCCGGACTCCTTCTCGCGGTCCGCCAGGAGCAGCCGTTCGGCCTCCTGGAGCAGGTCTTCGCGACCGTCCTGGTTCGGGGAATCACCGGGGGGAATCATTCTCGATAACCTCTTCGGTCAATGGATTCGAAACGGCACCACCAGTTTCTTATCGGAGCGACCGTGGGAAATCTTCAGTCGGCTTCGATTCCGGCCCCACCGCCGGTTACGAACGCCTCGAGCCGCCTCCGGATCCGCTTCAGCCGGGCGGCGAACCGAAGCCGCTTGAGCCACCCCTTCGGCGTGAGCCGCAGGGCGGCGGCCAGCCGGTTCCGGACCTTGGCCGCGATCCTCTCCGGGTCGCCGCCCTGCGCCAGGTACGCTTCGGCGAGGTCGAGCTGGCGCTCCCTCGGGTGCGGCGGATCGTGGCAGATGCCGAACTTCCCTTCGAGCCGCCGCCGGTTCGCCTTGAGCAACGACCGGACCACGCCCGGCACCTTCCCGAACGAGACGCTGCCCCGGTGATGGATGAAGACATCCTCGACGCAGATCAGGCGATAGCCCGCGTTCCGGACCCGGAGGCAATAATCGTCGTCCTCGAAGAAGCCGAGCCCGTAGCCCTCGTCGAGCGCCCCGACCTTTTCCACGACGTCCCGGCGCGTGGCGACGCAGAAGAAGCCGAGCCGGCCGGTCTCGAACGTGTCCCCGCGGGACGCCCGCGTCCAGGCCGCCCCTTCCTCGAGGAGTTCGGCCGGGCTCTCTCCGCGCGTGAAGATCTGCTGTTCGTTGCCGACCGCGTTGGAAACGGGGCCCGCAAGGCCGACGGACGGGTCGCGCAGGAGCGGCGCGCACAGCCGCTCAAGCCATCCTTCCGATACCTGTGTGTCGTTGTTGAGCAGGACGAGGAGGTCGCCGGACGCCTCCCGGATCGCGTCGTTGTTGCCGCCGGCGAAACCGCGGTTCGTGTCGTTGAGCCGGATCTTGAGGCGCGGCTCGCGGACCGCGCGCGCCACCAGGTATTCCCGCGTGCCGTCGGTCGATCCGTTGTCGACGACGACCACCTCGAAGTCGGGGAAGGTCGTCCCGGCGAAGAGACTGTCGAGACAGGGGATCGTCGCCTCCGCGAGCCCGTTCCAGGTCACGACGAGGACGCTGGCCTTCGGAAGTGGTGCGGGAGCCGTCACGCTCGCTTCCCCAGTGATGCGCCCAGCGACGCGAGGGCATCGACCGCAGCGGCGACCGTGTACGGCGACGGCTTGGGGGCGGATTCCCCGGCGGATTCCCGGGACAGGATCAGCCGCAGGGCGGCCTCCTTGACCGCCGCAGGGTCGGCGCCGTCGGCCGCGACGTGGCCGGCGCCCTCCAGCATCGCGTAGAGCTCCGGGTTCCGGTAGACGAGGCCGAGCACCGGGCGCCCCGCATGGAGGTATTCATACGTCTTCGACGGGATCGTCTCGATCGAAAACTCTTCCGTGTTCTGGATGAGAAGCAGGACGTCGGCCCGGCGCATCGCGGCGAGCGATTCCCTCCGCGGCACCCGGCCGTGGATCGTCACGGCGTTCGCCCACGGGAACGCCTCGATGAGCGCGCGCGACAGCCGGTCGACGGTGCCGTAGACGTCGAGTCCGGCTTTATCCGCAAGGTCGGGATGGTCCCGGAACAGCATCGCCAGCGCATCGAGGAACACCTTGAGGTTGCGCGACCCGCCCAGCGATCCGAAGTGGGCGAAACGGCAGGACGCCTTCTTTGCGACCAGCGGCGGCGGATCGGGAAACGGCTCGGCGCCGGCGTAGATGCACACCGCTTTCCCGGAGACGCCGGTGCGGCTCTCGGCCGCGTCGCGCGCAGCCTGCGTCAGGTAGACGACCGCGGACGCATCCCGGAAGATCATCCGCTCGACGGAAGCGGCCACGCGCAGCGCAACGCGGCTGCGAAGCCAGTCGCCGTGGACAAGCGGGTCCTGCAGCTCGGCGATCCACGGAAGCCCCGTCGTTCGCGCGATCCGGGCCGCCGCGACGTGGGCGCTCCAGGGCCCTCCCGTCGAATAGATCAGGTTCGGCGCGTTCTCGCGGCACAGGGCACGCCCCTTGCGCGCGGCGCGCGGGAACCAGGACCACTGGCTGTCGAGGTCGGCCGCGAGCTTTTCGAGCAGGTAGGCGGGAAGCAGCGCCGCCGAGGCAAGCGTCCCGAGCATCCGTATCGCGCCGGCCGAGCGCCGCCTGAAATGGCGCAGCTCGAAGCGAAGTCCCGACGGGGCGACCGAGGCGACGCGCGCATGAATCATCCCCTCGATCGGGTCGCAGCAGGGGCCGGTGAGCAGGATCGGCGCGATGCCGAGACGGCGCAGATGGGGCAGCCGGTCGTCGATGTGCTGGGACGGCGCCATCCCGTCGATGTTCGCGAAATAGGACAGCACCAGCCACCGGGAGGCGGCGGGGGAAATCAAGCGCCGCTCCCTGCGGGACCAGGCGGCCGCAGGAGCGTCTCGACGGCGGACGTCACCTCGTCCACGGAGATCTCGGCCATGCAGCGGCTTTCGCCCCCCCGGTCGTCGCACCCCGCCTTGCCGCACGGGACGCAGTCCCACCCTTTCTGGACCAGGATCGTGTTCCCGATGCGCTGCGTGCCCCGCGGAAGCGGGCATTGCTGCGCGACCGGCCCCGCGTTGTCCCAGGGCGACCAGCGCTCGGCGATCGAGGGCCCGTAGAGGACGACCATCGGAATCCCGGTCGTCGCCGCAAGGTGCGAGATCGCCGTGTCGAGGCCGATGTAAAGGGCGGCGCGGGAAAGCAGGCAGGTCATGCCGGAAAGCGACAACGCCCCCTCGACCAGCGCCGGCCGGACGCGGCACAGCGCCGCCGTCTCGCGCAGCAGCGCCCGCTCGGCGGGATCGGGCGATGCGCTCCACACGGGGAGAAGGCCGTACCGTCCGGCCACGAAATCGCTCGCCTCGGCGAACCGCTCCGGAGCCCAGTACTTGTAGCCCCAGCGGGCAAACGGGTGGACGACGAAGTAGGGGGCGTCGACGCCGCCCGCATGGAGGAGGGTGGACACGGCCGCCGCGTCGGCTGCGTCCCAGAAGACCTTCGCCTCGAGCCGGTCGACCCGCAGCCCGAGCGCCTCGCCCACGAGCTGGGAAAGCCGCGCGACGTGGATCGCGTACTGGTTCGGGATCGCGTGGGTGAGCACCGCCTTCTTCCACACGTCCCGGATGCCGCGCCCCCCCTGGGTGAACCCGACGCGCGCCCGCCGACCGGCGATCGCGGCCGCCAGCGTCCCGCGGTCGTTCGAGGTCAGGCTGACGGCAAGGTCATAGGCCCGGAAGATCGCCCGCGCGTATCCCGCGCCGCCCTTGCCCGAACCCGGCGTCTCCCCGCTGCCCGCGTAGATCACTTTCCGGATGCGCGGGTCCTTCTCGAGGAAATCCCCGGTCCCCCGGGCGACCAGCACATCGATCGCGGCGTCGGGCCAAGCCTCCCGGAACAGCCCGATGAGGGGGGTGGAGAGGATCACGTCGCCGATCAGCCGGACGCAGGCGATCAGGACCGAGGCGGGAGGCGTCGCGAGGGGGCGGGTCAAGGCTTCTCCCGTTGCGACAATTCGCGCAGCTTGACGTACTTCGCGAACGACAGCATGGCCGTGCTGCACGAGACGACGAACCCCTCGACCCCGTCCAGGAAGCCCCGGCGCAGCACGAAGGTCTTGAAGAAGGCGAACGGCGGCCGCAGCAGCAGGTCGAGGAAACCGCAGCGGCGCCCCCTCCCGTGCATCTGGAGGGCGGACAGGTCGCTGTACCGGTTGAGCTTGACGAGCAGGTCGGCCAGCCCCTTGAACGACTTATGGATCAGCGGATTCGCCAGCGCACCCGTCGCGCCCTCGACGATCACCCGCTCGTGGACGAGGTCGTCCGAGAAGCGCGCCCGCCGCCGGTCGAAGAAGCGCACCGTCCGGTCGGGATACCAGCCGCAATGGCGGATCTCTTTTTCGCCCAGGAAGGTGCGGCGGGGCACGCTCCAGGCGGCGAACGAGGGCGCGGAGTCGAGCAGCCCCCGGATCTCTGCCGCCAGAGTAGGCGTCACCCGCTCGTCGCAGTCGACGTTGAGCACGAAATCGTGCGAGGCCGCATCGACCGCCGCCTGCTTCTGGGGCCCGAAGCCCCGCCACGGGATCTGGACGACGCGGGCGCCGTGCGCCCGGGCGATCTCGGACGTCGCGTCGGTGCTGCCCGAATCGACGACGACGATCTCGTCGGCGAACGCCAGCGATTCGAGGCACGCCGCGAGGCGACCCGCCTCGTTGAGGGCGATCAGCACCGCCGAGAACGGCTTGCGCCCGCCCGCGGGATCCCGCGCCGGCCCGGAGGTCATTCGACCAGCGCCTCGAGCAGCCGGGCGGAGCCGTTGGACTGCTGCATCCGACGGCCCCCTTCCCAGGCACGGTCGCGGTAGCCGGCGTAGTCGGCGCGGATTGTCTGCACGGCCGCGAGCAGCGCTTCGGGCCCGAGGTCAGTCACCACGACGCCGGCGCCGTGCGCCTCGGCCGCCTGGGCGTTCCAGGTCCCGTCGGGGACGACGATCGGCGCGCCCGCCGCGAGCGCGTCGAAAGTGACGCCGCTGACCCGCCCCGCGAAGGTGGCGCGGTCGTAGGGCTGGATGCAGATCGCCCCCGCGAAAAGCTTCGCGTATTCTTCGGACGACAGCGTTTCCGGGACGGTCCGGAGCCCTGGGTATCCGATCGCCTTCAGGCGCACGAACAGTTCGCGGATGAACGGGTCCTCCTTGCCGTAATGGTCGGCCGAGGTCTGGACGACGAACGGAACCGTCTCCCCCAGCTCCTTGAGCCGCCCGATCAACGCGACGATGTGCTCGAATCCCTTGTCCTTGCGCGCCGCCCCCGCGAACAGCAGGTGGCGGAACGGCCCGGCCGGCTTTTCGGAGCCGCCCGCGGGGGCGACGGGATACGGAACCATCCGCACGTTCCGGAAGCCGCATTCCTTGAACGGCTCGACGACGGGCGGGATCGGAGCCAGGATGACCAGCTCGGGCTGGCGCAGCGCCGTCTCCCGGAAAAACGCCAGCTTCTTCGGCGACGCCCAGAGCCAGTGGAAGTAGAGGTAGGCCTTCTTCGGCGGCAATGTGCCGCCGGCCGCCAGCGTCACGAGCGCCATGTCGATGCGACCCGCGGTGGAAACGAAGAGCCGACCCGGCCCCTTGAGCAGCTTCCTGTAGAGGAAGAACGACTGGACGCGACGCAGCCGCCGGAAGAAGTGCCGGTGCAGCGTGACGTCGACCCCTTCCGGCGCGGAAAATTCGGCGCCGCGTCCCGCCCAGATGTGGATCGACACCCCGCGCCCCGCCGACGCGCGGCACAGGCTCTCGACGAAGCTGCGGCAGTGGCCGGCGCTCGATTCGAAAGTCGGCTCGACGACGTGGAGGATCATTGCCGCTACACCGCCTTCTCGCCGAAGGCGATGATCGACTTGCGCAGCGACGGGATCGCGTCCCGCATCGCGCTGCCGATCGAGCGGATCGATTCGAGACCCTCCCGATAGCGGCTCGATTTCAGGAAATGGATATCGCGGATGCGGAAGCCGGCCTCTTCCATCAGGAGCCTGAGGTCGGCGAGCGTGAAGTCGCGGTTGTGCCGGTCGGGGAAGAACGGCATCCCCTTGTACATCAGCGGCTCCGCGTGCAGGTAATGCTTGGCGTAGTCCCAGGTGATGTGCTTCCCGCGCACCATGCGGCTGCGATTGCGGAAGCAGGCGGCGTTGGGCACGTCGATCTCGAGGATGCCGCCGGGCCGAAGGACCCGCCGCATCTCGCGGACGGCGCCGAGGTGCGAATAGGTGAAGTGCTCGAGCACCTGGCAGCAGGTCACCGCGTCGAAGAAGCCGTCGGGATACGGGATCGGGTCGGCCTCGACGTTGCACACGCGGAACTCGATCTTCTTCGCCCGGTAGATCTCGGGGAAGGCCTCGGAGTTGTCGTTGATGTCGACCGCGTGGCATTCGTGCCCCAGCTCGGAAAGAAGCGACAGCAGCAGGCCGCCTCCCGCCCCGACGTCGAGCACTCGAGGGCTGTCGCGGAGCGCATAGGCGATCTCGCAGAAACGGTCGATGCTGCCACGGAAACCATCCTCGAAATAGCCGTTGGACAGGTTGTAGAGTTGTCCCTCGCGGCGCAGTGCCAGCACCCTGCGGAACAGCTCCTCCCTGGAATCTACATGGAGCGGGCCTCGCGTCAATTATCACCGAACCTTTCGAGGCAGTCGGCGATCCGTTCCGCCGCAAGGCCATCTCCGTATGGGTTGTGCGCGTGGCTCATCGCCGCGTACGCTTCCGGATCGTCGAGCAGCCGCGACGCCTCGCGCACGATCGCCTCGCGGCCGGTGCCCACGAGCCGGACCGTTCCCGCCGCCACCGCCTCGGGCCGCTCGGTCACCTCGCGCATCACCAGGACCGGCTTGCCGAGCGACGGCGCCTCTTCCTGCACGCCGCCCGAATCGGTGACGATCAGGTGCGCGCGGTCCATCAGGTAGACGAACGGCAGGTAGTCGACCGGCGGAACCAGATGGATGCCGGATGCGCCGCCCCCGCCCAGGATCCGGTTCACCGGTTCCTGCACTTGGGGATTCAGGTGCACGGGATAAAGGATCTGCACGTCGGCGTATTTCGCGGCCAGGTCGGCCAGCGCCCGACAGATGTGTTCAAAGCCGTCCCCGAAATTCTCGCGCCGGTGGCCGGTCACGAGGATCAGCCGCCGATCGGGATCGAGGAAGGGGAATTCGGCGGAGAGAAGCGACCGGAGCGCCGCATCGCCGCGGATCCGCCCGGCGACGTCGAGCAGCGCATCGACCACGGTGTTGCCGGTGACATGAATCGCGCCGGAGGCCACCCCTTCCCGCAACAGGTTGTCGCGCGCCGCCTCGGTGGGGGCGAAGTGCAGGTCGGCGACGACGCCGGCGACCTTCCGGTTGATCTCCTCGGGAAACGGGGCGTATTTGTCGCCGGTGCGAAGCCCCGCCTCGACGTGGCCGACCGGGATGCGGCAATAAAAAGCGGCAAGCGCCGCGGCCATGGTCGTGGTCGTGTCTCCGTGGACCAGCACGATGTCCGGCCGTTCCGTGGCCAGCACCCGCTTCATCCCCGAGAGCACGCCCGTCGTGACGTCGAACAGGTCCTGCCCCGGCCGCATCAGGTCGAGGTCGTACTCGGGCTTGATGCCGAAAAGCGCCAGCACGGCGTCGAGCATCTCGCGGTGCTGCGCGGTCACGCAGACCCGGACGTCGAAGCGCCCCGGCCGCGCCTTCAGCGCGGCGACGACCGGCGCCATCTTGATCGCCTCGGGGCGGGTCCCGAAGACGGCGAGCACCTTCACCAAGTCATGAGCTCCTTCATCGTCCCGGCCACCTCGGCCGGCGGAATGCTTTCCCGGCACGCGGCGTCGCGCGGACAGGATTTGCTGCCCCGGATCATGCAGCCAAAGCACGGCTGCGGCGCGCGGATGGCCCTGTGGCGTGCCCCTTCGGGCGCGACGCATTCGGGTATGGTACTTCGGAAGACCGAGACCGTCGAGGCACCCGCCGCCGCTGCAAGGTGGAGCGGGCCGCAGTCGGGACCGATCATGTATCCGCAGGCGGCATAGGCTGCGGCCAGCTCCGGGTATCCCAACCGCGGGAGGAGCGCCACCCGCCCCCCCGCCAGCGAGCGGATCAGCTCGGCCTCGACCCGCTCGGCCTCGCTCCCCCACGACAGCGCCGCGCCCAACCCCGGCGACAGGTCGCGCAGTTGCACGATCACGGCCGCCCAGAACGCCGGGTCCATCCGCTTGGTGGCCCAGGTCGTGCCCGCGTGAAGCGCCACGAACCGGGTCGCTCCCGGAAGCGCCTCGGCGAGCCGCCCCGCCGCCGCCAGCCGGGCCGTTTCGGGCACGGGAAGGGAAGGCCTGGCCTCCTCGGGAGCGAACGTCCCGCCGAACGGCGCCGAAACCAGCCGGAGCAGCCGGTGCGTGATGTGCCGGTCGGACGGGTCGTGCGGGACGTGCCGGTTCGTGCACAAGAGGTTCGGCTTCTCCCGGACGATCTCCTTCGGGAAGCCGACCCGCACCGGCGCGCCCGAGAGCAGCGTCACCACGCCGCTCTTGACGTTCCCCTGCAGGTCGAAAGCAACGTCGTAGCGGGCCGACCGGAGACCCCGGATCGCCCCGATGACCTCCCGGCGCGTTTTTTCCTCCGACCAGCGCGTCTTCCACGCCTTGATGTCGAGCGGAACGACCCCGTCGACGGCGGGGTGCCCTTCGACGATCCCGGCGAAGCGGGTGTCGACCGCCCAGTCGATCGTGGCGCCGGGCGCCGACTTGCGCAGGTACGCGGCCGCGGCCAGCGCATGGACGACGTCGCCCATCGCGGACAGCTTGACGATGAGGATCCGCGCGGATTCAGACACGTCCATCGGCCACCTCGCGGTACAGGTCGAGCGACGCGTCGATGACCATCTGCGGCGTCACGCCCAGCATGCAGATCGGCGCGCGGTCGCATTCGCGCCGCTTGCAGGGCGCGCAGGCGATCCCCTCGGCGCGCACAAGCCGGGCTCTCTTCGTCCAAGGCGAGGTGCGGCGCCACTCGGTCGGGCCGAAGATCGCCGTCAGCGGGGTGCCCAGCGCGGCGGCGACGTGCATCGGGCCCGAATCGTTCGTCACGAGGAAGGCGCATGCCCCGAGCAGCGCCATCATCTCCCGGACGGTCGTCTTCCCGGTCAGCTTGGCCGGCTTCTTCTTCATGGCCGCCTCGATCGCGTCGGAGAGCGGCGCTTCCTTTGCCGATCCGAGTAGCACGACCGAGGCGCCCCAGGCCTCGGCGAGGGCGTCGGCGACCGCGGCAAACCGCTCGGGAAACCAGCGCTTGGCGGCGCCGAACGTCGCCCCGGGATTGATCCCCAGGATGGGCGCACCCGGCGTGAGGCCCAGCGAGGACAGGCGGGCCGACATCGCGTTTCGCTCATCGCCGGTCACGTGCAGCCGCAGCCCGGGCGACTGCGGGCGGGGCACGCCGAGCGCCGCGAGCAGCGACAGGTAGTATTCGACCTCGTGCGACGCCATGATCTCCGGCGTCAGCGGTACGGGGCGCGTCAGCAGCAATCGCCGGCCGTCTGTGGGATAGCCGGCCCGGTCGGGAATGCGGGCGAGAAAAGCCAGCAGCGCGGCGTCGAAGGCGTTCTGAAGCAGGATGGCGGAATCGAAGCGGCGGGCGCGCAGGACGGACGCTATCCGGAGCCTGCCGGAGATTCCCCCGTGGCTGCCGTCGCGGTCGTAGACCATCACCTCGTCGACGTCGGGGTGCCCCCGGAACAGCTCGGCGACCAGCGGCTTGGCCAGAAGCGTGATGCGGCTCCCCGGCCGAGCCGCGCGCAACGCGGCGAGCGCGGGGGTGGTCATCACCGCGTCGCCCAGCCAGTTGACCGCGCGGACCAGGATCGCCTGGGCGGGGCGGGTCACTTGCCGAAGAAGCGCCGGATCTGCCGGATGACCTCGTCCTGGTCGGCCTGCGACAGGAAGGCGGACATCGGAAGCGACATGATCTCCTTCGAAACCGCCTCGGAAACGGGAAGCGTCCCCTCGCGGAATCCCAGCGACGCGAACGCCTCCTGCAGGTGCAGCGGGATCGGGTAATGGACCGCCGTGGGCACCCCGTTCTCGCCCAGCGCCTTCGCCAACGCGTCGCGCGACGGCGTGCGCACCGAGTACTGCGCGAAGACGTGCGTGTTGCCGGGCATGATCGCGGGGACGCTCACCACGTCGCCCAGCGCCTCGGAATATCGGCGGGCGATCCGGGTGCGGGTGGCGAGCTCTTCCTCGAAGCGTGCGAACTTGGCCAGCAGCACCGCCGCCTGGAGATCGTCGAGCCGCCCGTTGATGCCGATCACCCGGTGCCGGTACCGTTCCCATTGCCCGTGGTTGCGCAGCCCCATCACCTTGTCGGCGATCGCGTCGTCGGAGGTGAAGACCATCCCGCCGTCGCCGTAGCATCCGAGCGGCTTGGATGGGAAAAAGGAAGTCGTGCCGACGTGCGCAAAGCCGCAGGAACGCTTTCCGTTGCGCACCGCGCCGAACGACTGGCAGCCGTCCTCGACCAGGAAGAGGCCGCGCCGTTCGGCGATCGCGAGGATCGCCTCGAGGTCGGCGCATTGCCCATAGAGGCTGACCGCGATGATCCCGCGCGTCTTCGGCGTGATCGCCGCCTCGATCTTCGCAGGGTCGATATTGTAGGACACGGGGTCGATGTCGACGAAGACGGGAACCGCGCCGAGCAGGGCGATCACTTCGGCCGTGGCGATGAAGGTGAAGGGCGTCGTGACGATCTCGTCGCCGGATTTCACGCCGTATGCCATGAGCGCCAGCAGGAGGGCATCCGTTCCCGAGGAGCAGCCGAATGCATGGCGCGCGCCGACGAATCCGCCGAGCGCCTTCTCGAGCGCGGCGCCCTTGGGCCCCATGATGAACGCGCCGCTTTTCAGCACGTCGTCCATCTGTGCGCGAATCTCGGCCTCGTACGCCGAAAACTGCCCCTTGAGGTCCATGAACGGAATTGCCATCGGAAATGCCCCCCGGATGTAGGTTTAATCTAATATCATATTGGAAATCGCCTCCCACGGCAACGCGCCGCGGGCGCCATCTTCCCCTCGGCTGCGTCGGAGGGGGCATTTCGCGCTCAGATATTTTTTGTCCCATCCGGTCCCGTAATAATGTATAAGTAAAAGTTTCGGGGAGGGATGGCCGAGCGGCTGATGGCGGCGGTCTTGAAAACCGTTGAGCAGCGATGCTCCGCAGGTTCAAATCCTGCTCCCTCCGCCAGGATCGATCTTTCCCTGCGCAACCGAAAACGGAGAGGTGGCCGAGCCGGCTGAAGGCAACCGCCTGCTAAGCGGTTGTACGGGTAAAACTGTACCGAGGGTTCGAATCCCTCCCTCTCCGCCATTTTTTCCCTTCCAGGGGTAAAGGTGGCAGCAATTATTCGGGTTCGACCCCGAATTGATCTTTTCAAGATCGTTTTTTCAAGCGGAGAGGTGTCCGAGCTGGCCGAAGGAACACGACTGGAAATCGTGTGAATCTCAAAAGGGTTCCGAGAGTTCGAATCTCTCCCTCTCCGCCATTCATTCAATTTGATCGCACCGAAAGGAGATTTGCCCGATGAAGCGTTTCGCTCTGTTGATCGCCCTGCTTGTCACGTTCGGCCTTGCGGCAAACGGCTGCAAGAAGAAGGAAACGCCTCCTCCGATGCCCCCGCAGGGTGCGGCTCCCGGCCAGATGCCTCCCGGCATGGGCCAGGGCGGCGCGCCGCACGGCGACATGGGCGGCGGCGCCGAGAAGAAGATCGTCGTCCCCGATGCGATCAAGAAGGCCTGGAAGGGCGCCAAGATCGAAGTCGAATACAAGGAGAAGAAGACCAAGAAGACGTTCACCGTCGACCTGAACTCCTCCTTCAAGGTCCCCGACAGCGACCTGACGCTCGAAGTCGGCGAGTTCCTGCCCCACTTCGCGATGACCGGCGACTCGATCACCTCCAACTCCGACAAGCTTGAAAACCCGGCGCTTCGCCTCGAGATCAAGCAGGCCGGCAAGGAGATCTTCAAAGGCTGGCTGTTCGGGAAGTTCCCGGCGGTTCACCCGTTCCAGCACGACAAGTACGGCGTCATCATGCTGGAACCGATCAAGAAGTAGTCCCGCTTCTCTTTAGACATAAGAAAAGGGCGCCCGGGGAAATTCCCTTGGCGCCCTTTTCTTTGCTTCCCTCGACGCTACCCCTTCACGGTCCGCCGGATCACGTCCAGCATCTGCCCGTGGATCTTCCCGTTGCTCGCCAGGATGTCGGGCTTGTGGATATCGTACGGAGAGCCGTCCATGCAGGTGGCCATCCCGCCCGCTTCCTGCAGGATCAGCAGCCCGGCGATCGTGTCCCACGGCTTCAGCTGCATCTCCCAGAAACCGTCGAAGCGGCCGCTCGCCAGATAGCACAGGTCGAGCGCGGCGGAGCCGTCGCGCCGGATCGCCTGCCCCGTCATGACGAAGGACTGGAAATAGTCGAAGTTCTTGTCGGTCGACGTCTTGACGTCGTAGGCGAATCCGGTCGCCAGCAACCCACGCCGTAGCTCGTCAATGTCGGAAACGGCAATCTTCTCATCGTTGAGGAACGCGCCTCCTCCCGCCCACGCCGTGAACATCTCGTCCAGCAGCGGGTCGTAGACCACGCCTGCGACCGGTATCCCTTCGTGCTCGACCCCGATGGAAACGCAGAAGCAGGGGTAGTTGTGCGCGTAATTTGTCGTCCCGTCGAGCGGGTCGACGATCCAGCGGTACGGGGAAGGCGATTTTTCCTCGGGGCTTTCCTCGGCCATGATGCCGTGGTCCGGAAACTGGTTGCGGATACGGTCCTTGATGTACGCCTCGGAAGCGCGGTCGACGTCGGTCACGAGGTTGATCTCGCCCTTGAAGTGGATCGTCTGGCGGCGGCCATAGTTGCTGCGCAGGATCTCCCCGGCGCCGGCGGCCGTCTCCATGGCGAATTCGAGCAGGAAGCGGTTGTCCATCGATCTCTCCGATCCGGTCGCGATAGAATGAGCACGGCCTGGTGATCGATCAAGTGTACCGCAAGGAGGCGCAAATGATCCCGACAACCCTTCGGTACGGCCGCGGCGAGGTCGCCATCCCCGACCGCGCCCGCCGGGAAGCCGCGTGGCTGGCCGCCCGGGAACCGGCGATGCCGTCCGACGAGATCGCGATGCTGCGCGCCCGGCTGGGGGGCCCGGTCGGATCGCCCCCACTCCGCGCTCTTCTGTCGCCTTCCGAATCCGTCGCAGTGCCGATCTCCGACATCACCCGCTACAGCGCGACCGAGAAGTTCCTGTCGCCGCTGCTCGCGGAAACGGACGCCGCGGGCATCCCGCGGAAGTGCGTAACGCTGTTCGTCGCACGCGGAACCCACCGGGCGCTGACCGACGCCGAGATCGCAGAGGTCGTCGGCCCCGAGCTTTCCTCGGGCGTCCGGGTCGTGCAATCCGACCCGGACGGCGAGATGGCGACGCTCGGCGTCACGACCCGGGGCACCCGCGTGCAGGTCTACCGACCGGTCATGGACCACGACCGGGTCGTCCTGACCGGCACGATCTCCTTCCACTACTTCGCCGGCTTCGGCGGGGGCCGCAAAGCGCTCGTCCCCGGCTGCGCCCATCGCGACACCGCGGCCGCCACCCATTTCCGCGTCTTCCTGCCCGACGGTCCGGGAAAGCACCCGCTGGCGCACGCCGGGCAGCTCGACGGAAACCCCGTGCACGAGGACATCGACGAGGCCGTCGCGATGGCCGCGCCGACGTTTCTGCTCAATACGCTGCTCCTGCCCGACAAGCGGCTGTTCGACGCGGTGGCCGGAGACTGGCGACTGGCGCATCGCGAGGCTTGCGAGCGGTATGCGGACGTATTCCGCGTCTCTCTGCCGCGGCGCTACCCGCTCGTCATTGCCTCGGCGGGCGGCTGGCCCAAGGACATCAACGTGATCCAGTCGCACAAGGCGCTCGACAACGCGTTCCGGGCGGTCGAGCCCGGCGGCGTGCTCATCCTGCTCGCCGAGTGCGCCGACGGCTTCGGCAGCCCGAACTTCTTCCACTGGTTCCGTTTCGAGGATCCCGGCCAGATGGAAATCGACCTGCGGAAGAACTACCAGATCTACGGCCAGACCGCCCACGCCACGCTGACCAAGGCGCACGGCTGCCGGGTGATCCTGGTGTCGTCGCTTCGGGGGGAAGACGTGGAGCGGATGGGAATGAAGCCGGCCGGATCGTTCGAGGAAGCGATCCGGCTGGCGGAAACGTTGCTGGAGGAACTCCCCCCCGCGCTCATCATCCCCGACGCGGGATACGTGCTGCCCGACGCGGATTGACTCCGGATCCGACTCCATGTGCTACAATTACCATAAATGAGGCACGTGCTGCACGGAGGCAGAAGGAGGACCGGCCCGATGAGGAGCATTACCGTACGGGAAGCCCGAGAAGGGCTGTCGCGCCTCGAGAAACTGCTCGCCGAAGGGGATGTGACGATCACCCGACGGGGAGAGCCGGTGGCCCGACTTGTGCCGATCGGGGGCAATCGGGCGGTGCCGTCCCACAAGGCGTTGCGCGAAAGCATGGCGCCGATGGCCGATGGGAGCGAGCGGGCGATCCGGGAAGAACGCGATGCGCGTTGACGGTCCGGTCTATTTCGACACGAGCGCGCTGGCCAAGTGGTACCTCAACGAACCGCACTCCGAGGCGGTCGAGCGGTTCATCGTCGGATCGGCCCCCATGGTAATCAGCGACCTGACCGTCGCCGAGATGCGAAGTTTGCTGGCCAGGAAACGTCGTGAAAAGGCGTTCGATGCGACGACCGAGGCGAAGGTTTATGCCGCCTTCCGCGAGGACCTGCGCAACGGCTTCCTCTACAAGGCACCCCTATCACCCGATTCGTTCGAAGGGGCCGTGAACCTGATGACCATGCTGCCCGACATCCCGCTCCGGACGCTCGACGCCCTTCACTTGGCCTTCGCACAAGCCGCCGGCGCCACGGCTCTCGCCACGTTCGACGAACTGATGGCCAGGGCGGCGGAGGCCCTCGAGTTGAATGTGATCGATTTCGGTTGAGCGGAGGCGGCGCCCGGCGAGCTGCCGCCTCCGCAAGTTCTGCCCGACGCCGGCCGGGCTACCGGATCACCCGGATTGCGTTGTTGAAGCAGTCGGCGACGAAGAGTGAGGTCCCGTCGGTCGCGAGCCCCGTCGGGTAATAGAACCGCGCATCGGTCCCCGCCCCGTTCGTGGCGCCGGTATGGGAGGCACTTCCCGCTATCGTCGTCACTTCCCGGGTCGCGATCACGATCTTCCGGATCGTGTGGTTCCCCTGATCCGATACGTAGAGGTACATCCCGTCCGACGCGATCCCGGTCGGCAGGTCGAAGCGCGCCCCGCTCCCCATGCCGTCGTCGGACCCGCCCGCCCCCGAGATCCCCGCGAGTGTCGTCACGGCGCCGGTCGCGAGTACGATCTTCCGGACCGTGCCGTTGAAGGTGTCGGCCACGTAGAGGTTCCCCCCGTCATACGTGATGCCGGCCGGCTGGTTGAACGTCGCCGCGGCACCCATTCCGCTGGAGGCGCCGGCAATGCCGGCGGCGCCCGCCACGCTCGTCACTTCCCCCGTCGCGATCACGACCTTCCGGATCGTATGGTTTGCCGTGTCCGCCACGTAGAGGTTCGTCCCGTCCGTCGCGATTCCGTATGGCGAGTTGAACGTTGCCTCGCTCCCGAAGCCGTCGGCGGCGCCGACCTCCTCGGGGCGCCCCGCCAGCGTCGTCGTCTCACCAGTGGCGATCGCGATCTTCCGGATCGTGCAGTTCCCCGTGTCGGCCACATAGACATTCGTCCCGTCGGTCGCGAGGCCGGACGGGTTGTTGAACCTGGCGTCGCTTCCATTGCCGTCTGCGACGCCGTATTCCCCCGCGTACCCCGCCAGCGTCGTCACCGCCCCGGTCGCGATCACGATCTTCCGGATCGTGTGGTTGCAGGTGTCTGCCACGAAGAGGTTCCTCCCGTCAGACGCGGCGCCCGAGGGATTGTTGAAGGTGGCCTCGCCCGCCGTGCCGTCAGCGGAGAAGCCGGGGCTTCCAGACACCGTCGTCACCTCCGCCGATGCGATCGCCACCTTCCTGACCGAAAAGTTCATGTAGTCGGCCAAGAACAGCTCGGTCCCGTCGGTCGCGATGCCCCAAGGCAGGTTGAAACGGGCCGCGCTGCCCGCGCCGTCGGCATACCCGGCACTTTTCCGGCCGCCCGCCAGCGTCGTCACTGCCCCGGTCGCGATCACGACTTTCCGGACCGTGTGGTTGCGGGAGTCGGTCACGAACAGGTTCGTTCCGTCGATCGCGATGCCCCAGGGATTGTAGAATGTGGCCGCGCTCCCCGTACCGTCGAGGGCGGCGTTGTCGGTGCGCGTGGCGCCGGGCCTTCCTGCCAACGTCGTCACTTCCAGCGTCGCGACCACCATTTTCTGGATCGTATTGTCGGACGAGGTGAGGTAAAGGTTCGTCCCGTTGTCGGTGGCGATGCCGTAGGGGTGCCGGATTCCGTTCGAGAAGTTCGCGATCGTCGTGACGACCCCGGTCGCAATCACCACCTTCCGGATCTTGCTGCCCGATTCGGTCACGTAAAGGTTCGTCCCGTCGGTCGCGATGCCCTCGGGGAAAGCGAATTCCGCCGCGCTGCCCGTGCCATCGACGGATTCGTGGGGGCCGTCGCGTCCCGCCAACGTCGTCACTTCCCCGGTCGCGATTACTACCTGCCGGATCCTGCTGTTCGACCGGTCGACCACGTAGAGGTTCGTACCGTCCGACGTGATGCCACCGGGGGACCAAAAGCTGGAGTCGCTCCCCGTGCCGTCGGCATGCCCGGGGACTCCGCTCCCCGCCAGCGTTGTCGTCTCGCCCGTCGCGATCACGACCTTGCGGATCGTGTTGTTTCCCATATCTGTCACGAAAAGGTCCGAACCGACCTTGACGACGCCGCTGGGGCCGAAGAAGGTCGGCTCGGATCCGGCGAAGGTGGCAACCCCCGTGCCTGCGAATGTGGACACCGTCCCGGCCAGCGTCAGTGGAGCCCGTTCGGTCCCCGACGTTCCCCCTCCGCTGCTTCCGCACGAGGTGATCAGGGATACGAGAAGCAACGCGATAGGGGAAAGGGTAAGGCGGCGCATGGCGGTCCTCCGGCTAAAGGTATTTCACTCGTGACTTCCGGAATATACACCTCCCTCGGTAATTGACTGCAATATTATTGCAATTCCCCTCAATAAAACGTGCTCCCGAAAAAAATCGGGCCGGGAAAGGCGCGTTCCCCCGCGCCATCCCGGCCCGCCGAAAACGGACCTCCGGTGCCGGCCAGGCCCGTCCAGACGGTCCCCGGGGCAAGTCGCAAGGCGCCCGCGGGGACCGGTCACACGCCCTTGACCGCGACCTTCTTCTTCGGCGCGCCCTTCACCTTCTTCGCGGCCTTCTCGCGCGCCTCGAGCGCGATGTAGCGGTTGATCGCGGCGAGGTATGCCTTGACCGAGGCCTCGATGACGTCGGTCGAGGTGGCCGTGCCCGCGACGATCGTGTCCTTGAAGCGGATGCGCACCCGCGCCTCGCCGACCGCGTCCTCGCCCGAGGTGATCGCGTTCAGCCCCCAGTCGATCAGCTCGAACTTCCGGCCGACGACCCGCTCTACGCACTTGTAGGCCGCGTCGACGGGGCCGTTGCCGGTGGACGCCTCCTCGATGACCTCCTTGTCCTTGCGGATGCGGAGCGCCGCCATCGGCGTCGCCTTCGAGCCCGACAGGAACTGGATGTGCTCGAGCTTGTAGATCTCGGGCACCTTGAACAGCTCTTCCTGGACGAGCGCGCCGAGATCCTCGACCGCCACTTCCTTCTTCTTGTCGGCCAGCGTAAGGAACGCCTCGTAGATCGAATCGAGCTGCGCGTCGGTGACCTGGTGCCCCATGCCCGCGATCTGGTGCTTGAGCGCGGCGCGCCCGGAGCGGGCCGTCAGCGTAAAGGCATGCGCGGAGACGCCGACGTCCTCGGGCCGGACGATCTCGTAGGTCGCGCGGTCCTTCAGGATCCCATCCTGGTGGATGCCCGACGAATGGGCGAACGCATTGACGCCGACGATCGCCTTGTTGCGCTGGATCGGAAGCCCCATGAGCGTCGAGACCATCCGACTGGTCTTCGCGATCTCCTTCGTGTTGATGTCGGTGTAGAGCCCCTTGAAGATGTCCTTCCGCGTGCGGATCGCCATGACGACTTCTTCGAGCGCCGCGTTTCCGGCGCGTTCGCCGATGCCGTTGATCGTCACCTCGGCCTGGCGCGCCCCCCCCAGGATGCCCGCCAGCGTGTTGGCCGTCGCGAGCCCCATGTCGTTGTGGCAGTGCATCGAGAGAATCGCGTGGTCGAGCGCCGGCACCTTCTCCTTCAGCCGCCGGACCCGGTCGGCCATCTCCATCGGGGTCGCGTAGCCCACCGTGTCGGGGATGTTGATCGTCGTCGCGCCGGCCTTGATGGCCGCCTCGACGGCGCGGCAGAGGTATTCGAACTCGGTCCGGGCCGCGTCCTCGGTCGTGAACTCGACGTCGGCGCACAGCGACCGGGCGTATTTCACGGTGTCGATGCTCCACTGGAGGATCTTCTCCTTGTCGGAGCGGAACTTCTTCTGGATGTGGATGTCGGAGGTTCCGATGAACGTGTGGATACGGGGCCGCTTCGCGAGCTTGATCGCCTCCCACAGCGTGTCGATGTCCTTCTTGACGGCGCGGGCAAGACCCGCGATGACCGGCCCCTTGACCTCGCGCGCCACGGTCTGCACCGCGTCGAAATCGCCGGGGGACGAGGCGGGGAAGCCCGCCTCGATGATGTCGACGCCGAGCGCGGCGATCTGCTTCGCGATCTCGACCTTCTGGTCCTTGGCGAGCTTGGCGCCCGGCACCTGCTCCCCGTCGCGCAATGTCGTGTCGAAGATGAAGACCTTTTCAGCCATTTTCCCGTTCCTCCCGTTTTTGGTTTATTCGGTTTTTGCGTCTTTCGTCGGCCGGACAATAAAAAAGCCGCCGGGAGGGAGCTCCCGGCGGCTTCGATAAAAAAACGAAAAGGCCGCGGGAACCTTTGCCGGTTCCGCGGCCCGTGTGCGCTTAACAAATGAGACGTACGCTCACGCGGCGGTAGACCGGCCTCCGGGCAGCCCGCGTAGAGCGAGGCGACCGACGTTCGTGATGCGTGCGTTTTGCGTCTTCATGATGGGAAACAGGTTAGGCGAAAAGAACGCTGTTTGTCAAGCGTAACGTTCAATCGACGTCCTCGATCCACCGGAGATGTTTCGCCGCCGGCGTTCCGGCCAGGGCGTCGAAGAATTTCCGGTCGGCGGTGACCATGGGGGCTTTTTCGGCCATCGCCAGGGCGAGGTACAAACTGTCGTAGAACGTCCGGTCGTACCTCCGGGCGATTTCCCAGGCCGTGTGCAGGCAGCTTCCATACGGATGGATCGCCAAAGGCGCTCTCCGGAATCCGACCAGGATTTCCCCGGCCGTCTTTCCGTCGAGCTCGCCCGCGCGGCACTTCTTCCAGAGGATGTTTCCGAACTCCGCCTGGATCAACTCGGGCGCATGCAGGCCGGTCCCCTCGCGGAGCAAGCGCAATGCTGATCCCGCGTGGATCTCGGGAACGAACCATTTGACGGCGACGCTGGCATCGACCACGAACGCGGCCTTCACCGGCCGCGGTCCTCGCGCACCAGGAGGGCGCTGTCGCCGAATTTCCCGCCGGCCAATCGCCGGTGCCAGTCTTCCGCCGTCGCCAGCATTTCGGACGGCGTCAGGCGCACGGATTCGACGAGAATCGCTTTCACCTCGCCCTGCAACGAGCGGTGGTGCCGTTTTGCCTGACGCTTCAGCCGCTCGACCAGCGATTCGTCCAGGTCACGGACCAGTATCTGGGACATGGAAGCCCTCCGGGAGCCAATGATAGCATTATGATATCATGCCCCGTTGATCCTAGGCTCCGCGGGTGGGGGGCCGTTCACTCCGTTGGCAGCCGCAACACTCCTATCCATCGGCACTGCGTTCAGACCCCCCAGCCCGTTCCGCTACGGAAGCATCGGGCATCCGAGCATTGGGCGGATGGCCCCGAATCCCTCGTGCCCTTAACGTCCGGCGATATCCATTTCGCAGACGATTTTCATGGTCTGCACGGAGACGTTCGTCACGCGCCGGAGGAGGTCGATCACGGCCTCCTTGTGGTCGGCGAACCGGTAGCTGTCGAACCGCTCCCGGATCGTCGGGTCCTTCGGCTTGCGCTCCCTGTGCTGGTCGAGCACCCATTCGATGGCCGAGCGGTTCCCGAGCCGGTATGTCCAGGCCTCGGGCGGGATCCCCGACAGCGTCGTCTCCTCGTCGATACGGATGACACCCGCCTCCCTGTCGGCCTTCAGCAAGCATCTCGGGGAGACACCGCGCTCCTCTTGCGCCGTGCGTCGGTAACATCGGTGCGCACCAGCGGGAACGGCTCAGCCGCCTCGTAGCCCACGTGCAGGTCGGCAAGCGCCTTCCCCCGCTCGACCCAACGCCAGAAGTCGTCGTGGAGCGGCACGCGCGGGAAGTCGCGCCGCAGGTCGAGCGCGTACTTCTCGCGATAGGCGGGATCGTGGAGGACAGCGTAGACGTAGAAAAAGATCGCTTCCTTCGTCACGGCCTTCGCGCCCTTCTCCTTCCCCGCCGGATACGTTTTCCTGAAGCGCGCGAGCGCCCAGTCGGTGATGTTGTCGGTGCGGGAACCGTCGGATTCCAACTTTGAAGCAGTGAGCACCAATGTCTTTTCGAGCGTGTCGTATGAAGGAATGTCCCGGATCGCCAGCACGGAAAACGGCTTAGATTCGGGATGCCCGCTCAGCAATATCGCCAACGAACCCGGACCGCCGTCCTCGGGGGGAAGGAGTGGGAAAATTCTCTTGAATTGGTACTGCATCTCGTTCAGCTTCGGATTGAAATACAGGTCGCGCGAGACGAAAGGACGATAGACCCCCCGGGTGAGGGACGATTCGTCGAACCGGTATTTGGTTCCTTTGCGCAGATCGTTCTTCACCGCCCGCGTCCATTTGATCGTCGTGTCGAGCCTGCTCGCGAGGTCGTCGTCGGCCAGATGGTCCTTCAGGCGCGCCACCTCGCCGTTGTAGGCGTCGACCAGGAAGCGGACCTTCCGTTCCACCTCGGCGCGCTTGATGCCGTAGACCCACTCGTCCCGCGCCGTCACCACGCCCAAGGAGAACAGCTTAAAGATCGCCTTCTCGTCGGCGAGCCGCTTCGCCAGCTTGGCCCTTTTCGAAGCCACGGGTACGAGCGTGTCGAAGTCGCTTGCCGACTGATGGATCCAGTTCCCGCGGACGTCGGGGACGATCTCCTCGGCCTTGCGTTCCAGCAGCGGATTTCGGGCGAGGAACTCCACCTTCTCCTCGGCCGGGGCGTAATCGCGGACCGATTCGTAGAAGATGCGGCATCCCTTCTGACCCTTCTTCTTGACACAGAACCAGATCGCCACGCCTACCCGAATCGTATCCAAGAAAACGTTCCCGCCTTCCTGCCGGCGCCGCTCCCCGCTGGTGCGGGCGTTCCCCTTGAGGTCGACGACCCGGATTTCATTGAACTCCTTCGCCACTTCCTTCCTGAAGCCGTCGAAGGTGCGCCCGTCTACGAAGGAGTTGTTGTTCACAAACGCCACGATCCCGTTCTCGTCGACGCGGTCGGAGGCCCAGCGGAAGAAGCGGGCGTACATGTCGTAGAGCTTCGTCTTCTGCGCGGTGCTCGCCTTGATGTACGTTTCCTTGATCCGCTTGTCGATCTCGGGATAATCACGGTTCCTGTTGTTCTCGTTCTCATTTTGCTGGTTCGCGTTGTACGGCGGGTTGCCGATGACGACGCTGATCTTCCGGGCGTTCTGGCGGCGGATGCGGCCGACGTTCTCCTCGCTCACGGAGCCGAACAGGTCGTCCATGTGCCCTTCGTGCTTGCGGAGGCCGTGGACGTTGTCGAGCGTGTCGACGAAGCACAGGTTCGGGAATTCCTCGTATTCCCCGGTGATCGCGGCGTAGTAGGGGTCGAGCGCCTTGAGCGTCCGTTTCTTCAGGTCTCCCGTGAAGAAGGTGCCCTCGAGCGCGTACAGCGCCTTCGCGACGTTGTTGTTCCGGTGGAAGTCGTCCTCGCCAAAGACTTTCGAAAAGATCTCCTCGGTCAGGACGTGCTGGATCAGCATCTCCCGGACATCGGCGGCCGAGAGCGACGGGTTGATCGCCTCCCGCGCATGGTCCAGGAATTTTACGGAGGCCTCTCGGAAGGCGGGATTCGCGGCGTGCGCCGACTCGATCATTTCCCGGTGCGCGGACAAGACCGACGGGATGTCGAACCCGAATTGCACGACGGCCCGGCGGAACTCGGTGACCTCTCCCGGCTGGTAGGCGAAGAAGAGATCGAGGAGTCGTGCCAGCCCGGCGATGTCGTCGACGGCGCTCCGCATGACCTCCTCGCCGTTCTGGATCAACACGGCGCGGGCCGAGTCCTCGAGGACGATGTTGTCGGTTGGGTAGTTGCGGCGCCGCTTCTGGAGGATCTCGGCGTCGATGTCGTCCTTCTCGTCCTTCGCTTCCCAGTAGCCGAACGGGACACGCAGGGAATGGAGCAGCGCGCCGTCGACGTATCGGCGCTCCTTCGCGGGCTTCGTGATCTCGTATTCGGCGACGAAGGTGAGGTCGTGCCGGCGGGACAGAACTTTCAGGAGATCCTTGAACGCCTCGCGGACGACCGATTCGCGGTCGCTCCCGGAAACGCGGCCGCTCCAACAAGAAGACGCCTGCCCGGCGCCCCGCTCCCGACAGAGAGGAAGGAAGGGGGGTCTGAACGCAGTGCCGGTGGATAGGAGGGTTGCGGCTGACTACGGAGTGAACGGCCCCCCTCTGACGAAGCCGAGGGAATCCGGGCGCCGGCGAATCACCCGGGTGGCGCCCCCGCGGCTACCCGCAATTCCCCGAACATCCTTGCCAGGTCGGCGGGCTGGTGGTGGGCGTTGAGGCCGCTCGGGTTGGGAAGCAACCAGGCGCGCGTGCCGGCGAACGGGTCGGGCAGCAGACCCAGCACCGCCTTCGGACGCCGGAACGCGGCGCGGTAGGAGGTGAGCCCGAGAAAAGCCACGAAGCCGGGCCGATGCCGGCGCACCTTGGCCGCGAGCGCCTCGGCGCCTTCGACCAGCTCATCGGTGGTCACCTCCGCCGCGGTCGCCGTCGTGCGGCCGA
Organism: Candidatus Deferrimicrobiaceae bacterium; assembly: GCA_036504035.1. Lineage (NCBI taxonomy): Bacteria > Candidatus Deferrimicrobiota > Candidatus Deferrimicrobia > Candidatus Deferrimicrobiales > Candidatus Deferrimicrobiaceae > Candidatus Deferrimicrobiaceae bacterium. The sequence continues at coordinate 67,885 of DASXVV010000004.1, read as the reverse complement.
CCAGGTTGGTGATGCCGAGGCCGTACCCAAGAAGCGCACGCTCCTCGAACGGCGACAGGGCCTGCGGGGTGAAGCCGGAAGCGTAAAGCGCAGGCCAGAAGCGGTTGCCGGGCCGGCCGAAGTGGTGGTGGATCGCGCCGGAATAGAGGCCGGGATTGATCCCGACGAAGAGGACGGAGAGCCCGTCCTTGATCACGTCGGCCACGGTCCCGGTCGATGCGGCCTCCGCGAGCTGCGCCTTCGTCGGCTTCCAGGGAATTTCCGGCGCGGTCACCGGTTCTTTCCCCAGAGCTCGTCGAGACGCTGGTCGCGTCCGCAGTTGTAGCGGTAGAACTTGTACCGGATCGGATTCTTGGTGTGGTACTCCTGGTGATATTCCTCGGCCGGGTAGAACGGCCCCGCCGCGACGACCTGCGTCGCCACCTTCCACCCCTTCGACTTCTCGACCGCCGCCTTCGACGCCTCGGCCGCCTTGCGCTGCGCCTCGTCGTGGAAAAAGATCGCCGTGCGGTATTGCGCGCCCACGTCGCAGAACTGGCGGTCCGCAACCAGCGGGTCGATGTTGTGCCAGAAGATGTCGAGCAGCTTCCCGTAGGATAATTTCGACGGATCGAAGACGATCTCGACCGATTCGGCGTGCCCCGTGCCACCGGCGGAAACCTGGTCGTACGTCGGGTTGACCGTGTGCCCTCCGGTATAGCCGACGGTCGTCCGGATCACGCCCGGCAGCGTGTCATAAGGCGGCTGCATGCACCAGAAGCATCCCCCCGCGAACGTCGCCGTCGCCGCCTTCGTTCCTGCAACAGACATCTTCGTATCTCCCGCCGATACGGCCGAAGCCGTAAGCCAGATCGACATGATGATCAATGTATATCCTGCGGCTTTCATAGGCGTTGGATGCCGGGAGCGCCGCAAGGATTCCCGGTTTGGGTGCGCGGCGGGACTGCAACCCGCTTCAGGATAACGCCGATGATGCTAAAATCGGTCAAGCGGATCGATCTCAAGGAGAAACCGATGGATATCAATACGATGGCGAGGAAACCGGTCGTCCGAAAAATCGTGATCGGACTGGCGGGTGCGATCGCGTTCATTGCGCTGCTCGGCTTCCTCGTGCTGCCCCCGATCGTCCGGTCGGTCATCGAGAAACAGGCCACGAAAGCGCTTCACCGGAAGACGACGGTCGCCTCGGTTCGGATCAACCCGTTCACGCTGTCGGTCACGGTGCGCGGGCTTGCGATCGCCGACCGGGAGACGGGCGGGCCGTTTCTTGCATTCGACGAACTGTTCGTCGACGCCCAGATGGTTTCCGCCTGGCACCGGGGTCCCGTCCTGCGGGAAGTCACGCTGCGCGGTCCCCGGATCGCCATCGTCCGCAAGCCCGACGGCCGCTACAACTTCTCCGACCTGGTCGACGAATTCACCGGCAAGCCGTCGCCGCCCGAGTCCAAGCCGCTCCGCTTCTCGATCAACAACATCCGGATCGAGAACGGCGCCGTCGATTTCGACGACCGGCCGAAGAAGACGAAGCACGCCATCCGGCGGATCGACCTGTCCGTGCCGTTCGTCTCGAACCTCCCTTATTATGTCGAGAAGTATGTGCAACCCGCCTTTTCAGCCACGGTCAACGGAACGCCGGTCGCCCTGACCGGGAAGACGCGCCCCTTCAGCAACGCCCGCGAGACCTCGTTCGCGATGGACGTGCGCGACATCGACCTCCCGTACTACCTCGAATATTCCCCGGTGCCGCTCAAGTTCAAGATCCCATCGGGCGCGATCGACACGAAGGTGACGCTCTTCTTCACGCAGCGCAAGGACGTTCCCCCGACGATCGTGCTGGCGGGCGCGCTCGCCCTCAAGAACTTCCGGATCACCGACCTGCGCGACGCCCCCGTCCTGTCGGTCCCGCGGCTCGACGTGCCGCTGGTCTCCGCTTCTCCCGGCCCATTGCGGGTGAAGCTGGGCGACGTGCTGCTCACTTCGCCGGAGCTGCACCTCGCGCGCGACCGCGAAGGGAAGCTGACGCTCCTTTCCCTGCTGCCGGGCGGCGACGGGAAGACGCCGGCCGAGGCGGCTGGCGGCAAGCCCCCGGCGGCGGCCAAGGACAAGCCGGCGAAGCCGGCGGAGGCGCCCGCCGCGCTGTTCGAGGCCGTCTCGTTCCGGCTGACCGGCGGTAAGATCATCTACGAGGATGCCGCCGTCGACGGAAAGCCGTTCAAGACCACGCTCGACAACGTCACGGTGACGGCGCGCGACTTCACGACGGCCCCGGGCAAGCCGTTCGGGCTCGACCTGTCGCTGGCCACGGAAACGCGGGAAACGGTGCGCGATGCCGGCCGGCTCACGCTCGCGCCGCTCGCGGCCGAAGGCGAGATCCGCATCGGCGGGATCGCCCTGAAGAAATACGCCCCCTACTATGCGAAGTCGGTCCTGTTCGACGTTCGCGAAGGGCTGCTCGATCTCTCCGCCCGCTACGTCTGGCGGGCGGGAAGCAGCGACAATGCGGTCACCGCCATCGACAACCTGGCGGCCGCCCTGACGTCGCTCAAGCTGCGGCAGCGGGGCGACGATGCCGACTTCCTCCAGGTGCCCCGCCTCGAGGTCAAGGAGACCGCCATCGACCTGCTCCGGCGCACCGCCCGGATCGGGTCGGTCGGGAGCGCGCGCGGGCAGCTGCGCATCGTCCGCAACGAGGACGGTAAGGTCAACCTGTCGGGGCTGACGCCGGCCGCGCCCCAGGGCCCCGGGAAAAAAGCCGCCCCGAAACCGGCGGCCGCCGCAAAAGCGACTCCCTCCGCCCCCGCCTGGCAAATCACTCTCGGCAAGCTGGCGCTCGACCGGTGGAAGACAACCTGGGACGACCAGCAGCCCGAGGAAGCCGTGCTGCTGACGCTGTCGCCGCTCGACATCTCCGCGGCCAACCTGTCCACGGCCAAAAACAGCCGGGGCAAGGCCTCGGTACGGCTGACGCTCAACGGGACCGGCACCGCCGCCGTCAGCGGCACGGTCGGGATCGATCCGTCGCAGGCCGACCTCTCGGTCAAGGTTCACGGGATCGACCTGGCGCCGCTGCAGCCCTATTTCACGCAGAAGGTGAACATCGAGCTGACCGGCGGCCGCGTCGACGCGGACGGGAGGTTGTCGCTGAAGCTCCCGGCAGGCGCCCCCGCGCAGGTCAAGTGGGACGGCGAAGCCGGGCTTCGCGGCCTCGCCACGCTCGACGAGAACGGCGAGGATTTCCTCAAATGGGAGGCGCTCCAGCTTTCCGGCATGCGGATCGGCGTCAATCCGACTTCCGCCGCGATCCGCGAAGTCTCCCTGTCGGGTCTTTATTCGAAGCTGGTGGTCAATCCCGACGGGACGCTGAACGTCCAGGACATCGTCCGGAAGGCGCCCGCCGCGGGGATAAGCGACAACGCGGCGAAGGCCGCCACACCCTCTCCGGCCGCCGCCGCTCCGGCACCCGCGTCGACCCCCACCCCCGTCTCGGTCGAGACCGTGACGCTGCAGGGGGGAACGATCCTGTTCACCGACCGCCACGTCCGGCCCAACTACACCGCCAAACTCGAGGAGGTCGGCGGGCGCGTGTCCGGGCTGTCCTCCGAGGAGACGAAAATGGCCGACGTGCTCCTGCGGGGCCGGCTCGACAACCATGCCCCGCTTGAGATCTCCGGCAAGATCAACCCGTTGCGGAACGACCTGTTCGTCGACCTCAAGGTCGATTTCAAGGACATCGACCTCTCCCCGATGACGCCCTACTCGGGGCATTACGCCGGCTACGCGATCGAGAAAGGGAAGCTGTCGCTGGGCCTCAAGTACCTGATCGTCAAGAAGAAGCTCGATGCCGGCAACGTCGTCTTCATCGACCAGTTCAACTTCGGGGAAAAGGTCGACAGCCCCGACGCGACCAAGCTTCCGGTCCGGCTCGCCGTCGCGCTGCTCAAGGATCGCAACGGGGAGATCCGGCTCGACCTGCCGGTCAGCGGCTCGCTCGACGATCCGAAATTCAGCGTCTGGGGCGTCATCTGGCAGATCGTCAAGAACCTGCTCGTCAAGGCGGCCACTTCCCCCTTCGCGCTCCTCGGGGCGCTGATGGGCAACGGCGAGGAGCTGAGCTACCTCGAGTTCCCGGCCGGCCTCGACACGATCGATGCCGCGGGGGAAACCAAGCTCAAGGCGCTGGCCAAGGCGCTGGAGCAACGGCCCGCGCTCAAGCTCGACGTCGTCGGCTACAGCGATCCGCCGGCCGACCGGGACGCGCTGCGGAAGGCGACGTTCGAGCGGAAGGTGCGGGCGCAGAAGATCAAGGAGATGGCGAAGCAGGGCGGCGACGCGAAGGCGGCCGACAACGTCTCGGTGACTGCGGAGGAGTATCCGAAATACCTTCTCAAGGCCTACTCGGCCGAATCGTTTCCCAAGCCTCGCAACCTGATCGGGATGCAGAAGGATTTGCCGGTGCCCGAGATGGAGAAGCTGATCCTGACGCACATCGAGATCACCGACGACCAGCTGCGGCAGCTCGCGCAAGACCGGTCGAAGCGGGCGATCGATTATCTCGCCGCGACGAAGCAGGTCGATCCAGGGAGGATCTTCACGGTCGAGGCAAAGACGCTCGCCCCCGCGAAGAAGGAGAAGCAGGGAGACAGCCGGATCGAATTCGTGCTGAAGTGATTCAGGCCTTGGGCGGGACGCTGCTGCTGCGCAGCACCCTGGGCGCGGCCGTGCCGCCCGAGACGAGGCAGCGCAGCGCCAGCTCGATGCTCATGTCGAGACGCCGAAGCCGGGTCTCGGGGATGAGCAGCACTTCACCGAGATAGAGGTTGTTGGTCGGGACGAAGACGACCGCGAACCGCTCGCCGTCGACCTCGACGGTGGACGTGCGGAAGCCCAGCGCGTAGGAGTTTTCCTTCGGATATTCGGCCAGGACCACTTCCTTGAAGGCGCTCGTGTTGTCGGGCGAGAAGGAATCGGTCATCTGCTTGATGGTGGAGTAGATCGCGCGGAAGACCGGGACGTGGTGGATCAGGCGGTCGAACGCCCCGAGCAGCTTGGCGCCCGCGACATTGCGGGCGATGAGGCCGACGATCAGGATGATGACGCAGCCGGTGATGATGCCGGTACCCGGGATATGGGCGGGATAGCCCGTGACCAGCGGCAGGATGCTGTCGATGATGGGCGAGAAGAAGCCGTCGGCCCGCGTGAAGAACCAGGTAAGCAGGCCGATCGACAGCACCATCGGGATGACGACGAAGATGCCGGTGATGAAACTCTTTTTGAGGTTGATCTGCACGGGATGTATTCTAGCGCAATTGCGGAACGGGAGGGATGGATGGATCATGTGGTCGTGATGGCGGGCGGGTCGGGAACCCGGTTCTGGCCCGAGAGCCGGGAAAGGCGCGCCAAGCAGTTCCTCAACCTGACCGGGCAAGGCGCCATGATCGTCGAGACGATCCGCCGCTTCGCGCCGCTCGTCCCCGCCGGCAACGTCTGGGTCGTCGCGGGAGAGAAGGACCGGGCGCACCTCGTCCCGGAAAAGCTGGGCATCCCCCCCGAAAACCTGCTGCTCGAGCCCGAGGGCAAAAACACCGCTCCGGCCGTCGCCTTGGCCGCCGCCGCGATCCGGCTGCGCGATCCGGAAGCCGTGGTGCTCGCTTCGCCCGCCGACCATGCGATCGCCGATCTCAAGGGGTTCCGGTCGGTCATCCGGAAGGCGATGCGCCTGGCGCGCAGGAGCGGCTGCTTCGTGACGCTCGGCATCCCGCCGACCTCGCCCGCCACGGGGTACGGTTACATCGAACGGGGGCGGCCGCTGGAAGAAAAGGGCGTCGAGGCGTACCGGGTCCGCCGATTCGCGGAAAAGCCCGACGCGGCGACCGCCCGGCGCTTCCTCCGTTCCGGCCGGTTCGACTGGAACAGCGGCCTGTTCATCTTCCGCCTCCCCGAATTCCGGGAACGGCTGGCGAACCACCTGCCCGTCGTGCACGACGCAATCGACGGCGCCTTCCGCCTCGCGGGCAAGCCGGGATTTCGCGGGGCGCTCAGGAAGGCCTATCGGTCGATCCCCTCGGTCTCCGTCGACCACGGGCTGCTCGAGCACGAGCCCGAGATCCTCGTCGTCCCCGCGGCGGTCGGCTGGAACGACATCGGCACCTGGCGATCGCTCCACGAGTTCCTGGGGCGCGATGCGTCAGGCAACGTCCTGTTCGGCGACACGATCGCGGTCGACTGCCGGAACGTCCTGGTCCGCTCCGACCGGGGACTCGTCGCGGTGCTGGGTATGGAGGACGTGGTCGTGGTCCGCAGCGGCGACGCCGTGCTGGTGTGTCCGCGCAGCCGGTCGGAAGAGGTGAAGGGACTGGTCGAGCGGGTGAAGGAGAAGTATCCGGATCACGCCTGAAAAGATGCGGGGCGGGAAGCGCTTTCGCGCCGCCCGCCCCCTGAAACCCTGGCGCCGCAGCGATCGCGGAGGCTATTCCATCACGTCTCCGAACGTGGTGACGATCCGCTGGACCTCGAACTCGTAGCTTCCCTTCGGGATCTCGACGTTGACCGTGTCTCCCACCCGCCGGTTGAGCAGCGCCTTGCCCACCGGCGCGGCGACCGAGACGAGGTTGTGCTTGCCGTCGGCGACCTCGGGGATGACGAGCGTGTAGCTCACCACGTCGCCGGTCTCGAGATTCTCGACCGTCACCTCGCTGCCCAGCCCCGCGCGATCCTTCGGGATGCCCTTGACGTCGATGCGCGACAGGTCGGCCAGCCGTTTCTGGATCTGGCCCATGCGCGCCTGCAGCGTGGACTGCCGGTCCTTGGCGGCCTCGTACTCGGCGTTTTCGGAGAGGTCCCCCTGCGCCAGCGCCACGTTGATTTCCTTGGGCAGATCGACCCGAAGCTCGTGATCGATCCGGTGAAGCTCTTCTTCCAGGCGGTGTCGCGCCTGCCTGATGATTTCCATCTTTTTGCCGTGCCCTTCCCAGCTTAGTCCTGCTGTTTTTCCATCGTGAATTCCTGCAGATCGAACCAGAACCCTTCCTGCCCGATCGCGTCGACTTCGGCGCGCAGGATCCGGGCGTGGAGGTCTTCTTCCTTGGCGAGCGACAGGAACATCGCCTTGCCGTCTGCGCTGTGCGCCTTTTCGGCCATCTCGAGATAGCGCCTGTTGGCCCCGATCTCCTTGTCGATCGCCAGCTCGAGGATGCGGATCTCGTCGGCGGTCTCGAGCTCTTTCTTGTCGAATTCCTCGAGCTTCGTGCTCCGGGTCATCTCGGCAGCCATCGCTTCGCCCGCGACCATGGGCCCCGGGATCAGCGCCTTCCCCTGGAGCAGCTCGGCCAGGTACCCCTCGAGGCGGGTCATGTGGCCGACCTCGTCGGAAGCCAGGTTGATCAGGACGTTCTTGGCCTTGCTGTCCTTGGAGATCTTGGCCAGCTCAAGGTAGAGGCTGATCGCTTCCTTCTCGTGATCGATGGCCTGATGGACGATGTAGACGATCTCGGGAACCTGGCTCATGGCGACGACCCCCCTGGTTTTGTTGTACTGGCGTTATCTAGGGAATAAGACGCGAAATTGCAATGAACAGGATCAAAATTGTATCAGATGCAGCCCCCCCGACGCGCAAAATGTTATCGCGGGACGATCCGCTCGAGTCCCCCCATGTAGGGGCGCAACGCCTCGGGAACCGTCACGGAGCCGTCCTGCTGCTGGTAATTCTCGAGGATCGCCACCGAGGTGCGGCCGACGGCCAGGCCGGAGCCGTTGAGCGTGTTCGCCAGGCGGGTCTTGCCCGTGGCGGCGTCACGGAAGCGGATCTTCGCCCGCCGGGCCTGGAAATCGGAAAAGCAGCTGCACGAGGAGATCTCGCGGTAGCGCCCCTGGGACGGCAGCCACACTTCGATGTCGTAGGTCTTGGCAGACGAAAAGCCCATGTCGCCGGTGCACAGCGTGATCACGCGATAAGGCAGGCCGAGCCGCTTGAGGACCTCCTCGGCGTGGCCCGTCAGCCGCTCGAGCTCGCCGAACGCCTCCTCGGGCTTCGCGATGGCGACCATCTCGACCTTGTTGAACTGGTGCTGCCGGATCATCCCGCGGACATCCTTGCCGTAGGAACCCGCCTCCTTGCGGAAGCAGGGCGTGTAGGCCGTCATCCGGAGCGGCATGGAAGCCTCGTCGAGGATCTCGTCCCGGACGATGTTGGTCACCGGGACCTCGGCGGTGGGCACCAGGTAGTAGTCGGTGTCGGCGATCTTGAAGAGGTCGTCCTCGAATTTCGGGAGCTGGCCGGTGCCGAGAAACGACGCCGAATTGGCCATGAACGGGGGAAGCACCTCGGTGTAGCCGTGCTCGCCCGTGTGGAGGTCGAGCATGAAGTTGACCAGCGCACGCTCGAGCCGCGCCCCGGCCCCCTTGAGCAGGCAGAAACGCCCGCCCGTGATCTTGACGGCCCGCTCGAAATCGATGATGTCGAGCGCCTCGCCGATGTCGACGTGGTCCTTCACCGGGAAGTCGAAGACGCGCGGCGTCCCCCACGTGCGGATCACCGGGTTGTCGCCCTCGTTCGCGCCCTCGGGCACGGAGGCGTCGGGGATATTGGGGATGTTGAGCAGCAGCGATTCCATCTCTGCCTCGATCTCGGGCAGGCCGGCCTCGGCTTCCTTGATCTGCGCTGACACCGTCTTCATCCGCTCCATCAGCGCCGTGGCGTCCTGCTTCCCGCGCCGCAGCCGCCCGATCTCCTCGGACGCCGCGTTGCGCTCGGCGCGCAGCCCCTCGACGGCGGAGAGCATCGCCCGCCGCTTCTCGTCGAGCGCCCGGAAGCCGGCCAGCGACAGATCGGAATGGCGCTTCCTGAGCGCCTCCTCGACCACCTCGATGTTCTCGCGGACAAATTTCAGGTCGAGCATGGACGGTCCTCCCGGCGTGACGGGCGGAAGCCCGCGTCACGGATGGTCTCGATGATCTCGTGCTCGGTCATGCGGAACGACACCCCGGCGGAGGCCACGACGTTTTCCTCCATCATCGTGCTGCCGAAGTCGTCGGCCCCGAAGAACAGCCCCACCTGCGCCACCTTGGCGCCCATCGTTACCCACGAGACCTGCACGGTCGGCACGTTGGGGAGCAGCAGCCGCGACAGCGCCAGCACCTTGAGGTAGCCGGTCGCGTGGTTGTACCCGGCCCCCGCGCCGCCGCCGAAGCGCGGGTCGGTGAAGAGCGCCGTATTTCCGGGCTGGAAGGTCCAGGGGATGAAACCGGTGAAACCGCCCGTTTCTTCCTGCAGGTCGCGGATGCGCAGGATATGCCGGACGACCGACTCGGCGGTCTCGACGCTTCCGAACATCATCGTGGCCGAGCTTTTCAGCCCCTGCCGGTGCGCCTCGCGCATGACCTCGGCCCACTGGGACCAGCCGATCTTCTTGGGGCTGATGACGGCGCGCACCTCGTCGTCGAGGATCTCGGCGCCCCCGCCGGGGATCGAATCGAGCCCGGCCGCCTTCAGGCGCGCGACCGCCTCGGCGATGCTCACGCCGGACTGCTTCGCGAAGTGGGTGATCTCGGGCGGCGAAAAGCCGTGGCAGCGGATCGAATGCTTCTTGACCGCGCGGACGAGCGCCTCGGCCTCGGGCATCCCCCAATCGGGGTGCAGCCCGCCCTGGAGCAGGATGCGGGTGCCGCCGGCCTCGATCGTCTCGACGATCTTGCGGTCGAGCTCGGCCTCGGTCAGCACATAAGCGTCGGAGGCGTCCTTGTCGCGATAGAAGGCGCAGAAGGCGCATCCGCAGGTGCAGATATTGGTGTAGTTGATGTTGCGGTCGACGACGTAGGTGACGACGCCTTCGGGATGGAGCCTCCGGCGCACCGCGTCGGCCGCCTTCCCGAGCGCGAACAGCGGGGCGTCCTGGAGCAGCCAGACCGCCTCGACCTCGGTCGGACGCCGGCCCTCGAGGACCTCGGAAAGCGTGGCTTCCCAGCTCACGCCCGAAGGCCCTCCGCAGCCTGGAACGTGCGCACGACGTTGTAGAGCGTGTCGCGCTCGACCGGGATGCGGCCCGCCTGCCGGATCATCGTCACCAGGGCGTCTACGGTCATTTCCTGGCCCGTCTGGGCGCCTGCCGCGTGGGAGATCTTCTCCTCGACCACGGTGCCGTCGATGTCGTCGACGCCGAAGTGGAGCGAGACCTGGGCGAGCTTCGCGCCCACGTTGATCCAGAAGGCCTTCACATGGGCGAAGTTGTCGAGGTAGAGCCGCCCGACCGCCAGCGCCATCAGGTCTTCGACGCCGGTCGTGTAGCCCTTGGCGATCTCGGTGTTCTTGGGATGGAAGGCGAGCGGGATGAACGCCTGGAATCCGCCGGTCTTGTCCTGGAGCTCGCGCAACTGCCGCATGTGGTCGACGCGCGACTCGAGCGACTCGACGTGGCCGTAGAGCATCGTCGCGTTGCTCTTGAGCCCGGCCCGGTGCACCGCCTCCATCACCTCGAGCCATCGGCTGCCGGGGATCTTCTCGGGGCAGATCTCGTTGCGCACCGCGGGCGCGAAGATCTCGGCGCCGCCGCCCGGAAGACTGCCGAGCCCCGCTTCCTTCAACCGCGCGATGACTTCGCCGAGCGGCAGCCCGGTGATCTGCGCGAAATAGTCGATCTCGACCGCCGTGAACGCCTGGATGTGCATCGCGGGGTGCCGCGCGCGCAGCGCCCGGAGCATGTCGAGGTAAAAATCAAACGTCAGGTCGGGGTGGAGCCCGCCGACGATGTGGATCTCGGTCGCCTTCTGCGCCTCGGCCTCGTCGGAGCGCGCCAGGATCTCGTCCATCGTCATCGTGTAGGCCAGCGGCTCGTCCTTGCTCTTGCTGAACGCGCAGAACTTGCACCGGTTGACGCAGATGTTGGTCGGATTGACGTGCCGGTTGACGATGAAGTAAACCTTGTCCCCGTTGATCCTGCGATTGGCCAGGTTCGCCATCTCGCCGATCGAGATGAGATCGCGCGACCGGTAGAGCGCCAGCGCGTCGTCCTCGGTCAGCCGCGTCCCGTCCTCGACCTTGCTGCGGATATTCCTCAGTGCCGTGTCCATGCCCGTCTTTGCCGCCTTTCTGGGAATCCGCTTATTATACCGCGATGCGGCGGGCCGGGTCACGCCCCCTGCGGATTTCCCCGGGCGCCGTTCCCGTTTTCGTTGATTCCGCCCTTCCGGATCTGGTCGAGCAGGCGCCCGGTCGCCCCGATCTCCTTCGGGAACCGGGGCAGGTAGATCGAGAAGGTGACGCCGACCCCTTCGTGGTTGTCGAGGTGGATCGTGCCGCCGTGACGCTCGACGATGGCGTGAACGATCGGGAGACCGAGCCCGGTGCCCTTGGACTTGGTCGTGAAGAAGGGGTTGAAGATGTTGTGGACCACGTCGTGCGGGATGCCGCCCCCCGTGTCGCCGATCAAAATGACAATGCCGTCGCCCTCCTCGGGGAACGAGGCGCGCGTCGCCAGCTTGAGCATCCCCCCGTGCTCCATCACCTGAACCGCGTTGCCGATCAGGTTCCAGAGCACCTGCCGGAACTGGTCGGGGTCGACCGAGATGATGGGCAGCATCTCGGCGAAGTCGGCCACCGTTGTGATGCGCGACTCCTCGAGCTCCTCGCGATACATGAGGAGCACTTCCCGGATCTCGGTGTTGACGTCGACGCTGCGGACGTTGGGCGCCATCTCGCGGGAGAAGTAGAGCGTCTCCTGGAGGATCCGCTCGAGCCGCTGCACCTCCTTCTGGATGATCCGGGAGTAGCGGGTCGCCGTCGCCGTGTCCATCTCGCCCGACTTTCCCTTCCGGACGATGCGGCCCGCGAAGCCGCCGATGACGGTGAGCGGGTTCTTGATCTCGTGGGCGATCTTGGCGGCCATCTCGCCGAGCGCCGCCAGCTTCTCGCTCTGGAGCAGCTTGTCCTGCGTGGCCCGGACCTGGTGGAGCGCCGTCTCGAGGTTCTCGTAGAGCTCGGCGTTCTCCATCGCCAGCGAAGCCTCGGAGGCGAACATCGTCAGGACCTGGATGTCCTCGTCGGTAATCTCGCGCTCCCGGAACCGGTTGTCGACGTAGATCGCGCCGCGCGCCTGCCCCTTGGCGACCAGCGGCACGGTCGCGTAGGCGGACGCGTGGGCGGCGCAGAACCCCTCGATCACGTCCGTATCGGCGCGCCCGCAGCCGGTCTCGGTGCGGACCGCCTTCTGCTCTGTGACCGCCTGGGCGACGAGGCACCCTTCGGTCGTCACCGGGATGCGGATCTGCCCGATGTCGGGCCACAGCATCTTTCGGAGCGTCTCCTCCCCGGGGCCCTCGACGCCGGCCGGAAGCGAGGCGTGGATCTTCGCCAGCCGGCGCGCCTCGCGCCGGTCGCGCGGTCCCATCCCCATCCGCCCGTCGAGCTGCTCGCCGTCCTCGGACAGCAGGAAGAGGATGGCGCGGCTGAAGTTGAGCCCAGTCGGCGAGGTGAGGGCGTAGAGCATGACCTGAAGCAGCGGCTCGGTCTTGACGGTGGACATGAGCGCCCGCGCCACGTCGTAAAGCGTGGACAGCCGCTGCACCTTGTCCTGGTTCGCCTGGGCGAGCTGCTGCGCCTCCCGGTACATGGTCGCGTTCTCGATCATGTTGGCGAGCTGACTGCAGACGGTCTGCATCAGGTTGACCACTTCCATGTCGAAGGTGAGCGTCGCCGAATAGGAGTAATAGCTGATGACGCCGAGCGCCTTCCCCTTGGAAAGGATCGGCAGCCCCAGGTACGAGGAGATCCCCTCCCGGGAAAGCGTCCCCCACGCAGGGGAATCCTCGGGGCCGTTGATAAGGATCGGCTTGAGGTCGCGGGCGATGTGATCGGCGAGCCGCCGCCCCTGCTCCCGCAGCTCCTTCCGGATGCCCGAGCGCATGTAACCCTCGTCGACCATCACCTTGAGATGTCCCTTCGCGCCGGGGTCGGCCAGCCGGATGGTGCAGCCGTCGGCCTGGAGCAGGCGGGACGTGGTCTTGGCGATGTATCCCAGCAGGTCGCGCACCTGGAAGGTGGAGGTGATCGCCCGCCCGATCTCGTTGAGCGTGACCAGCTCTGACACGCGCTTGCGGGCGTCGTGGTAGAGCCGGCTGTTGCGGATCGCGCCCGCCACCTCGACGGCCACGGTGCGCATGAGCGACGCTTCTTCCTCGGAATATTGCGCCGGGACGGCGGACGAGAGGTTCATCACGCCGTAGAGGTAAACGTCGTCCGTCACGGGGATCGAGAGGATCGAGGTGAAATCGCGCAGCTCGCGCGGGTCGGCCAGCGACGGGGGAATCTTCCGGACGTCCTGGAAGAAGATCGGCGCCCGCTTCTGCGCCGCCTTGCCCGCGACCCCTTCCCCCGGACGCAGGCGAAATGGAATCCGGCTGCATTCGTTGACCTGCATGCAGGAGGAAACCCAGGGATAGAGGAGGCCGGTGCGCTGTTCGCGCCCGTAGATGCAGACGCAGTCGGCGAACGTCTCCTTGCAGAGGAAGTCGCAGACGTGCTTGAGGCGGTTTTCGATCTGCACGTTCGAGTTGCAGATCTCGATCACGCGGGAGAGCAGGAAGGCGGGGCGCTCGCTTCCGGTCTTCACTTCGGGGCGGCCAGGGCCGCCACCCTTTCGTAAAGAACGGCATAGGCGCGGGCGGACGCGTCCCAGGAGAAGTCGAGCCCCATGCCGCGGCGGATGATGGACTCGCGCCGGACGGGATCCCGGAACGCGTCGAGCGCGCGCCGGATCGCCCCGATGAGCTCGGCCGCCGCGTAACCGGAGAAGGAGAAGCCGGTCCCGGCGTCGGGGAACGCGTCGGCGTCGACGACCGTGTCGGCCAGCCCGCCGGTGACGCGGACGATCGGGATGGTCCCGTAGCGGAGGCTGTAGATCTGGTTGAGCCCGCACGGCTCGTAGCGGGAGGGCATGAGGTAGAGGTCGGAGCCCGCCTCGATCATGTGCGCCAGCCGGTTGTCGTAGGCGAGCCGGACCGCGATCCGGCCCGGGAAGCGGTTGGCCAGGTCGGTCAGCGAATCTTCATACCGTCGTTCGCCCGCGCCGAGCACGACGAGCCGCATGGGGCTGTTGGCGATCCACTCGCCCGCCTGCTCGATGAGGTCGACCCCTTTTTGCTCGTTGAGCCGCCCCACGAAGCCGGCCACCGGCTCCTCGACGTCGATGGGCATGCCGAACTCGCGGAGGAGCTCGGCGCGGCAGACGCGCTTGCCGGACAGGTCGGCGGCCGAAAAGGGCGCGCCGATGAAGCGGTCGGTCGAAGGGTTCCATTCGTCGTAGTCGACGCCGTTGAGGATGCCGACGAGCGATTCGCGCCGTTCGTGGAGCACCCCTTCGAGCCCGTAGCCGTATTCGACCGTCTGAACTTCACGCGCATAGGTCGGGCTGACGGTGGAGAGCAGGTCGGCGAAGTTGAGCCCGGCCTTCATCAAGTTGAGATTGCCGTAGAACTCGACGCCCTGCGGCGTGAACAGATCCCATCCGAGCCCCGTCACCGGCAGCGCGTGATTCCAGAAGATACCCTGGTAGCCGAGGTTGTGGATGGTGAAGAGCGATCCGGTGCCGCGGAACGCCGGGTCGCCGGCATAGCGCGTCTTGAGGTAGGCGGGGATGAGGGCGGCCTGCCAGTCGTTGCTGTGGATGACGTCGTAATGGCGGCCGGTGCGGCGCATCCATTCCATCAGGGCGCGGCAGAAGAAGGTGAACCGCTCGCAGTTGTCGACGTAGTCGCCGTCCTTGGTGCCGTAAAGGAACTCCCGGTCGAAGAATCGGTCGTTCCGGACCAGGAAGACGCGAACCCCCTCGCCCCCGTCGACTTCCGAGACGGAGCCGTTTTCGTCGTGCTGGGCGAGCGGAACGGGGAACGACGGCCCCGCGGGCCGGGTCCCGAAGCGGGCCGGGTCGATGCATCCGTAGAACGGCAGCGCGAGATCGGCCTCGATGCCGATCCGGCGCAGCGCCCGCGGGAGCGCGCCGCAGACGTCGGCCAGGCCGCCGGTCTTGGCGAACGGGACAGCCTCGGAGGATACGATCAGGACCTTCATGACCCCCCTACTCGGGCAATTCGCGCAGGAACTTGGCCGCTTCTTCGGGCGGCGTCGGGTTGATATAGAATCCCGATCCCCACTCGAAGCCGGCGACCTTGGTCAGCTTGGGCATGATCTCGATATGCCAGTGGTAATAATCGGCGGCGCCCTCCTGGAAAGCGGCGCTGTGGACGATGTAGTTGAAGGGCGGGTTCTCGAGGGCGAGGTTGAGGCGGCGCAGCGTCCGGCGGAAGATCGCGGCCAGCGATCGGATCTGGTCGGACTCGATCATCTCGAAGGCGCACTGGTGGCGCTTGGGAACGATCCAGGTCTCGAACGGGAAGCGGGGGGCGTAGGGCGCGTAGGCGACGAACTCGCCGTTCTCCTCGACGATGCGGCTTTTCTGGTCCATCTCCTGCATCGTGATGTCGCAGAAGATGCACCGGTCGCGGAACTTGAAGTAGTTCTTGCAGCCGGTCATCTCCTCGATGACCCGCTTGGGGACGATCGGCAGGGCGATGAGCTGCGAGTGGCTGTGGGCCAGCGACGCCCCGGCCGCGGAGCCGTGGTTCTTGAAGATGATGACCGACTTGAAACGCTTGTCTTTCTTGAGGTCGATCAGCCGCTCCCGGTAGGCCCAGAGAACATCTTCGAACTGCCGGGGCGGCAGGTCGTAGAGGTCGACGTCGTGCCGCTCGCTCTCGATCACGACCTCGTGGGCGCCCACGCCGTTCATCCGGTCGTAGAGCCCGTCGGCCGCCTTGCCCAGGTCGCCTTCGATGCGCAGCGCGGGGAACTTGTTGGGAACGACGCGGACGGTCCAGTTGGAGTCGTTGGGAGCCCCGTTGGGGCGGAATGCGAGGATCTCGGGCGGCGTCATCCGCTCGCTGCCCGGGCAAAGGGGGCAGACCCCGTCACGCTTGAGGGACGGTTGCTCGGAGATGTCGTGGGGGCGGTTGGCGCGTTCCGTCGAGATGATGACCCAGCGTCCCACGATCGGGTCTTTTCGAAGTTCGGTCATGAGACCTCCGGGGAATCAGACGGGCGGGGCTACCGGACTTCTTCTTCCTCGGCGGCGGTCTTGCAGTCGATGCACTCGGTGGTGACCGGGCGGGCGAGCATGCGCTTCACCTCGATCTCGCCGCCGCAGGTCTCGCAGATGCCGAAGGTGCCGTTCTCGATCCGCTTGATCGCCTCCTTGATCTTGGCGACCAGTTTGCGCTCCCGGTCGCGCAGCCGAAGCGTGAAGTTGCGGTCGGACTCGAGGGCGGCGCGGTCGGTCGGGTCGGGGAAGTTGTCTTCCGGCCCCAGCGTCATGTCGGAGACGGTCTTGCCCGCATCCTCCATCAGTTCGCTCATCTGCCGCTGCAACGCTTCCCGGCACTTCTCGATCACGCTCTGCTCCATGCTCGCTGCTGCCCCCGTGACAAGACTCTGCCCTATAAAATACCCCCAAACCCACCGCCGAGTAAAGGCGGAGGGCCCCGGGCGTGCATCGCGGCGCGAGGTCGGGTAACATAAGGGTCTCGTTCCCTTCCCCTGCAACGGTTACGGAAGCATCCAGAACGGAGGTACCCGCTTGTCGCGCACGCCCCAGACCTATGACGCCGAGTCGATCCAGACCCTCGAGGGGCTCGAACCGGTCCGACGCCACCCCGGGATGTATACCCGGACCAATACCCCGAACCACATCCTCCAGGAAGTGATCGACAACGCCGCCGACGAGTGCCTCGCCGGCTTCGCGAAGACCATCGCGGTGACCTTGCTCGCCGACGGGACGATCACGGTCTCCGACGACGGCCGCGGCATCCCCGTCGACATCCACCCGGTCAAGAAGGTGCCCGGCATCCAGCTCGTCTTCTCGGTGCTGCACGCGGGCGGCAAGTTCGACAAGCGCAACTACGGCTTCTCGGGCGGCCTCCACGGCGTCGGCGTCTCGGTGACCAACGCCCTTTCCACGCGGCTGGAAGCCACCGTCCACCGGGACGGCGCCGAATACCGGATCATGTTCGAGGACGGCGAACTCGTGAAGAAGCTGTACACGACGGACACCCCCGTCCCGAAGGGGAAGACGGGCACGATCGTCCGGTTCCGCCCCAACGGCAAATATTTCGACAGCCCCGAGATCCACGTCCCCTCGCTCGAGCACCTGCTGCGCACCAAGGCGATGCTGCTGCCCGGCATCACGACCACGCTGCGGGTCGAGGGCGGACTCTTCGCCGACGAGAAGTCGTGGAAGTACGTCGAGGGAATGACCGACTACCTGCGGGAACTGGTCGGCGACCACGAGATGGCCGCCCCGATCTTCGTCGGCAGCCGCCACTGGACCGAGCGCGACAGCGAGGAGCACGCGGTCGGCGAAGGCGCCGACTGGGCGCTTTGCTGGATCAACGACGGAGCCGGGCTCGGAGAGAGCTTCGTCAACCTGATCCCGACGGTCCAGGGAGGCACCCACGTCAACGGGCTGAGGTCGGCCGTCTGCGAATCGATCCGCGCCTTCGCCGAGCACCACGACATGCTGCCGCGCAACGTCAAGATCGTGCCGGACGACGTCTGGGGGAAGTGCTGCTACATCTTCTCCGCCCGCATCAAGAACCCGCAGTTCGACGGGCAGACCAAGGAGCGGCTCTCGTCCCGCGGGGCGCCCGCCATGATCTCGTCGGTCTTCCGCGACCGTTTCCAGCTGTGGCTGAACGATCATCCGGAACACGGCAAGGTGATCGCTGCGCTCGCCGTCGACGCGGCCAATACCCGGATGCGCCAGGCGAAGAAGGTCGAGAAGAAGAAGCAGGGAACGCTGGGGACGCTGCCGGGCAAGCTCGCCGACTGCAAGGAGGACGATCCCGAGCGCACCGAGCTGTTCATCGTCGAGGGCGATTCGGCCGGCGGCTCCGCAAAGATGGCGCGCGACCGCGACTGCCAGGCGATTTTGCCGCTGCGGGGCAAGGTGCTCAACACGTGGGAGGTGACCACGAACGAAGTGCTCGCCTGCGAGGCGATCCACAACATCATCGTCTCCGTCGGCATCGACCCGCACAAGCGGGGCGACAAGCCCGACCTGTCGAGCCTGCGCTACGGCAAGATCATCATCATGACCGACGCCGACGTCGACGGCGCCCACATCCGCAGCCTGCTGGAAGGGTTCTTCGTGCGCCACCTGCCCGCGCTGGTCGAGCACGGGCATATCTTCGTCGCCGAGGCGCCGCTCTACCGGGTCGACCTCCCGGCGCACGGCAAGAACAAGGCCCGGCGCATTCTCTACTGCCTCGACGAGGAAGAGCTCGAGGCGGCGAAAGCGCAGGCCGACGAAGAGGGGATCGATCTCGAGAAGGTCAAGATCCAGCGCTTCAAGGGGTTGGGAGAGATGAACCCCGAGCAGCTCTGGGAGACCACGATGAACCCGGACACCCGCCGGCTGCTGCCGATCAAGATCATGCAGGGGCGCGAGGACGAGACGTACTCGACGATCGACAAGTGCCTGTCCTCGAAGCGCGCCTCCGACCGGCGCAGCTGGATCGAAAGCGAAGGCAATCTCGGAACGGAGGCCGATATCTAAATGAGCGCCGACACGAACGCCCCCGCGCAGCTTCTGCCCTGGCGCGACTTCATCCCCGCCGACGAGGGGATGTCGCGCTGGTACATGAGCTACGCGGTCTCCACCCTGATGATGCGGGCGATCCCCGACGTGCGCGACGGCCTCAAGCCGGTCCACCGGCGCATCCTCTACGCGATGCATCAGCTGAACCTGGGCCCCAAGGGGCCGCACAAGAAGGCGGCGCGCGTGGTCGGCGACGTCATCGGCAAGTACCACCCGCACGGCGACGCGAGCGTCTACGAGGCGATGGTGCTCCTGTCGCAGAACTTCAACATGCGCCACCCGCTGGTCGACGGGCAGGGAAACTGGGGCTCGATCGACGGCGACCCCGCGGCCGCGATGCGCTACACCGAGTGCCGCCTCACCGATATCGCCCAACTGCTCCTCTCCGAGCTGGAGATGGGAACGGTCGACTTCCGCCCCAACTACGACGGCAACGACAGCGAGCCGGTCAGCATGCCCTCGCGCGTCCCCACGATCCTGATGAACGACCAGATGGGCATCGCCGTCGGAATGGCGTCCGACATCCCGGGGCACAATCTCGCCGAGGTGTGCGCCGCCGCCGGGGCGCTGCTCCAGAATTCCGATGCGACGCTTCCGGATCTTCTGAAGCACATCCCGGGGCCCGACTTCGCGACCGGCGGCCAGGTCATCACGCCGCGGTCCGAGATCGAGGAGATCTACCGCACCGGCCGCGGGATGCTCACCGTGCGCTGCCGGTGGGAGGTGAAGAAGGATCACGACGGGTGGCGGATCGTCGTCTTCGAGCTGCCGCCGAAGATCTCGCCGGACAAGGTGCTCGGCGAGTTCGAGGAGCTGTCGAACCCGACGCCGAAGAAGGGGAAGAAGCCGGGAGACAACCAGCTCTCCCCCGAGCAGAAGGCCGCGAAGGCCGAGATGCTCGGGCGCGTTTCCGCGGTCAACAACTCCGCGGGGCAGGGAACGCCGCCGGTCCAGATCGAGATCTGCCCGAAGTCGCGCCGGCAGGATCCCCACGAGCTGATGGGCTACCTGTGCAGCGTGACCAGCCTCGAGTCGCGCGTGAAGGTCAACCAGTGCGTGGTCTCCCTCGACGGCTTCCCGCGCCAGATGGGGCTTCTCGAGATCCTGCGCGACTGGTGTGCCTACCGCACCGACACGGTGATCCGCCGTACGAAGTCGCGGCTAGAGAAAGTCGACGCCCGGATCCACATCCTCGAGGGGTTCGCGAAGATTTTGCTCGACATCGACGAGGTGATCCGGATGATCCGGGCCTCCGACTCCGACGTCGAGGCGAAGCAGCGGCTGATGAACCGCTGGACGCTCTCGGAGATCCAGGCCGACAAGGTTCTGGACATGCGGCTGCGGCAGCTCACCCGGCTCGATTCGATCGCGATCGACAAGGAGCTGGGGACGCTGCGCGACGAGCGCAAGGATCTGGCGAAGATGCTCGCCGACCGCAAGACGCTCCTCAAGCGGATCGGCGCGGAACTCGCGGCGGACGCGGCGAAGTTCGGCTCTCCGCGGCGCACGGTGATCGAGGAGGCGGCCCCGGCGGTCTTCGAGGAGACGGTGAGCGACGACCCCGTCACCATCGTACTTTCGCAGAAGGGGTGGCTCCGGTCGCGCCAGGGACACGGCCTCGAGGTGTCCGGCATGGGCTTCAAGGACGGCGACGGGCTGCACACGACGCTCGAGACCAGCACCGCGAATTCGATCGTGCTCATGGACAGCCAGGGACGCGCTTACACGATCTCGGCCGGCGCGGTCCCCGGCGGGCGGGGCGACGGCGTCCCGGTCGCCTCATTGATCGACCTGTATCCGGGCGCCCGGATCATCGCCGCCTTCCTGGCCCACGAGAAGGACCGGGTGCTGCTGTCGAGCACGATCGGCTACGGGTTCGTCACCGAGATCGGGAACTTGACGGGTCGGGTCAAGGCGGGCAAGGCGATCGTCACCGTGAAGGACGGCGAGATGCTGCCGCCGGTGTTGCTGGGCCCGAAGGAAGACCGGGTGTTCGCGGCGTCGAGCGCGGGCAACGCCCTTGTCTTCCCGCTCGCCGAGGTGCTCGAATACCCGAAGGGGCAGGGGTGCAAGCTGATCGCGCTCAAGCCGGGCGAGGAGATGCTCCGGCTGGTCGCGTATTCGAAGGAAGTGATGCTGCCCGCGGTGCGCGGGAACGGCGTGACGATGACCCGGGCACAGCTCGAGGAAGAGTACATCCGGACCCGGGGCGCCCGCGGGCGGCTCCTGCCGAAGAACGTGGCGGTCAACCGGCTGTAAAGCAACAAGCCCCGGCTACTTCCGGAGGAGGCTTTCCCGGCTGAGCGAGAGGTCGTAGATCGTCATCTTCTTGCTGGGCTTGTTCTTGAACGTCTTCAGGTACCAGAGCATGCAGGCGTTCCAGGCGGGCTGCGGCAGGCGGGCGATCGCATAGGCCGCCAATTTCCAGAGGCGGGACGCGCCGCTGGGCGCGATGATCCTTTCGTACGCCTCGGGCGAGTAGGAGCCCAGCGCCCGGTAGAGGCGGAGCGTCGAAAGCCGCCGCCACGGCTCGGGCTTCACGCGCTTCCGCTTGGCCGCGTCGGAGATCCGCTCGAGCGACCAGATCACGCGCGGCCATTTCTGCATCCAGATCTCGAACGAGCGGGTCGACCACTGGGCGTTCCCGTAACGGATCGTGACCAGAGGCTTCGCGAGGACGCGCGCCGTCCCGGGAAGCGGCTCCTGGAAGATGACGCCGACATGGATGAATTCGGTGCCGAAGTAACGGGCATGCTCGCGCGCCATCCAGACCGAACGTCGGATCACGACGCACCCGATGAACGAGATGCTGGGGACGATCCTGGAAAACAGCCCTTCGAGATCGCCGGGCGGATAACGCTCGTCGACCGCGTTTTCGAGCATGGACGGCTGGATGTCGAAGGTGAAGTCGCGGTTCATGACGTCGGCGTTGACGATCAGGAGGCTGGGATCGCCCGCAAGCTCCGCCAGCACCCGCGCCAGCGCGCCCGTCTTGAACAGATCGTCGTCGGAGAACAGCCAGCAGTATTCGCCGCGGGCCAGCTCGACGGCCTTGCAGAAATCCTGGTCGACCCCCCCCTTTTGAGGAAGACGGATGTAGCGCAGGCCGGGATAGCCGGCGCCATGGCGCTCGACGACCTCCCGGGTGTCGTCGGTCGAGGCGCCGTCGACGACGACGATTTCCACTTCGTCGGTGATCTGGCAGAGGATGCTGTCGAGCGTCTCCCCGATGAACGCGGCCCGGTTATAGGTCGCGATGCAGATCGAAAGGCGCGGCGCGGTCATTTCTTGACGAACTCGAGATAGGCGACGCCTTCGCCGGGCATCTCCCCGATGGTCTGGAAATAACGGTATTCGGTCGCCATCATCCAGGGTTCCCGCCAGAACGGGTACCGGGCGCCGAACAACCGTTTCATCGTCGCGTTCCGGAAGAAGAGCCCGTAGCTCTTCTCCCCGAAGAAGACGGCGTGCTCCGGCCGGCCGGTGACCGAGAAGACGTTCTTCTCGAGCAGTTCGCCGTCGTAGAAGCGCTGCCAGAAGGTGTACCCTTCGCTGTCGGCGCCCAGGACGCCGTACTGGTTGTGGCTGATGTATTGCTCGAGCGGCAGCTTCATGCACGGCACGGTCAGGACGAGCCTTCCCCCGGGCGCGAGAAGCGACCACATCTGCTCGACCGCCTCGCGGTCGGAGGGGATGTGCTCGAGGACCGAGATGCACGTGACCAGATCGAACGAGGCAGGCTCGAAGTCGGCCTGGGCGATCGTGCAGCCGTTGAATCTGCAGCGCCCGGCGATGCCGAATTCGTTGAAGAACTTCTCCGTATCGCGGATGTCGTTCGGATCGGGATTGATGAACTCGGCCGTGGCCTGCCGGTTTGCCCGCAGGAGCATGAAGGGCAGGAGGCGGGGGGAGGAAACATCGAGATATCGCCTGAACGGCAGGCGGCCGAGTCGTTTCCACCCCTCGTCGAACTCGAAATAGCGCGTCGAATCCATCGGGAAGAACATCAGGTTGTAGCTGCCGCGCTTCATGCACCGGGTGACGAACGCGACGAGCCCCAGCCAGGAGCACTTCAGGTGGAACGCGAGTCCCGGGCCGCCGGCCAGGAGCGCCGCGAGCCAGTAGAGCGGCCCCAGGATGTTCCCCTTGAGGCGCAT
Source organism: Candidatus Deferrimicrobiaceae bacterium (assembly GCA_036504035.1). Taxonomy (NCBI): domain Bacteria; phylum Candidatus Deferrimicrobiota; class Candidatus Deferrimicrobia; order Candidatus Deferrimicrobiales; family Candidatus Deferrimicrobiaceae; species Candidatus Deferrimicrobiaceae bacterium. Next base: position 45,093 of record DASXVV010000004.1, on the reverse strand, counting down.
GTACTTGGCGGACAGGCCGCGACAACGGATGGATACGGGGACTTCGATGTACTGTCTTCGCATAGTGAACGGATTATAGCCCGTCAGGGTGGGATCAGTCGATGCGCAGGGAGAAGCGGACGGGGACTTCGTACCAGCCGGGCGATGAGGGCAACGGGGCAGCGCCGCCGACGCCCCGCCTTGCGGCCTCGTCGAGACGACGGACGCCGCTGCTCCGGACGACACGGATCTCTCGGGGATCGCCTTCGCGCCCGACGAGCACGCGCAGCAGCACTTCGCCCTCCTCCTCCCGGCGGATCGACTCAGCCGGGTAAGCGACGCGCGACTGGATCCGGTCGCGCAGGGCGCGTGGGGCGGGCGGGACATGACCCGTCCCGTCCCCGGAAAGGGCGCCGGAGCCCGAAACGCCGGACCCGCTGCGGCCGGCGTAGCCCGGTGAAGCGAAGCCGGCGCCTTCGCGGCCGGCGCCCGATGCGGACCCCGTCGGCGCAGGACCGGACAGGCGTACACCGCCGTCCGGGATGCCGATGCCCCCCGGGATGCCTCCGGCGACGGACGGCAATGCCGGGTGTGCGGCCGCGCCGGATGTCGTCGGCCGCGAGGGCGCCGTCAGCGGCGGCGCGGGCGATTGAACGGGTGCGGCTGCCGGCGAGATTTGGGCAGGCAGACCAGACGCCGGCAACGCCCTCCCTTGCAATCGGCCCTGTGCCCGACCCGGATCCGTGGCGGGGCGGGGTGCCGGTCGGGCGGATGCCGCGTGCGGCGACCGGTTGCCGGCGCCCCCGGAAACGGCCGCCGGCAGCAGGGTCTCCCGGGGCGGCGCGACCAGCGACACCTCGACGAACGCGGGCGCGCGAGGACCCGCAGCGGCGACGACGAGAAACCCGCCGACGGCCAGCAGGTGCGCCAAGGCCGATAACCCCAGGGCGCGCCGAATCGGTGACGCCGCAAGCGCCTTTTGCCCCCCCGCCTTCGCCCCGGCCGAGGGAAACGCCCCGGTCCGACCGATAACCCCTGTGTTCCCGCTGTCCATGCCCCGATCGTTTCCTTTTCGTCGCCGATCTGTTTTGGATGATTCCCCGGGGGCGGCGGTGCGCCACCCCCGGGTTTTTCCCTACATCCGGATCTGGGTCCCCACCATGAAGGTGGTCCCGGTCACCGGGTAGTTCCGCCGCTCCTCGAACTGCCGGTTCGTCAGGTCGCGCACCTCCCCCGTCAGCGCCACTTCCCGGATCGCCGCGTTCGCCACGGTCCAGGTGTAACGGGTGGAAAGGTCGACCCGGGCATAGCCGCCGCGCACCGTGGGAACCAGGTCGGCCGGCCCGAAGTCGAGCATGTTGCTCTCGGCCTGCCAGTCGATCCGGGTCTCCCACGGGTCGATCGGGCGCAGGAGCAGCGAAGCGGTCCCGCGATGCCTTGGAATCCCCTGCAGCCGGACCTGGTTGGTCGAGTCCCACGAATCGGTGAGCGTATAGCCGAGCGTCGCCTCGATCTCCTTCATCGGGCGCAATGCGACCGACGTCTCGATCCCCCGCGCATACGACCGGCCGATGTTCTCGAGCTGCCCGAACGGGTGCGCGGCCGAGGCCGGCCCGGTCTGGAACCGACCGTGGAAGTTCTGGTAGAACCAGGTCGCCGAGAGCTGGCCGAGCCTTCCCGGAAGGCGGACGTCGATCCCCGCCTCATGCGAGACCGTCGTCTCCGGCTTGAGATCCGGGTTTCCACCGAACGTCACGTCCTTGTCCATGAAACCGGGCGTGCGGAATCCCCGCCCCACGCCGGCCCGAAGCCGGGTGCCGATCGCGTCGAGGTTGCAGTACGCCGCCGCCTTCGGGTTGAACTGGGTGCCCGCCTCGCTGTTCTTGTCGAGCCGTGCGCCTGCGCTCAGCCCGGCCCGCTTCGCGAAGTGGAGCTCCTCCTGCAGGTAGACGGACCGGTTGATCGTCGCGTCGCCCTTCACGCTGTCGCCGAAATTGGAAAAGGTGGAATCGCCCGCGCGGTCCTTGGCATATTCGGCGCCGAGGAAGGTGTCGGAATACGGTCCCGCCGCCAGGTGCCCCGTCAGCCCGCCGGACTGCTTCCGGGTCTTGGTGGTCTCTTCGAAGGCGAAGGGGGGACCACCCCAGGGCGACACCTCCCCGGGGTCGACCGGGTCCTTCTCGTGGAAGAACTCGTCGAACTGGCTTCCGTACGCGGTGATCGAGAGGACCTTCGACAGCTGCGTCTCCCAGCGCAACCCGGCCAGGAAGCTGCGGCGGTCCTGGAGGTGGTTGATGTCGAGCGGCTGCGTCCCGTCGATCGCGATCCCCTTGTTCGTGTCGGTCGAGAGAACGATGGCGTGCAGCCGGTTCCGTTGGCCGACCGTGGTCTCGCCGGTGCCAAGGAACGACACCGACCGGACGTCGTCGTTCCGGAACTGCCCGTCGCTGTTGAAGCCGGAAAGACCGAGATGAAAGTTCCGGTCGGCGTCGCCCCCCTGCCCGTAACCGTTCCATTTGAGGGAGTTGTAGCTGCCGCCGGAAATCCCCCCGCCCCCCTCGCGCCCCTCGTCCCCCTTCCGGGGAACGAAATTCACGACGCCGCTCATGGCGCTGGACCCGTACAGCGCGCCCTGCGCCCCCCGCATCACCTCGACCCGTTCGAAGGCGTCCGCCGGCAGCGAGCCGATATCGAAGGCACCGAACGTCGGGCTGTTGACCGGGAAGCCGTCGATCAGGACGAGCGTATTCTTGCCCGAACCGCCGCGGATCTTGATGTCTTCCTGGTTGCCGGGCGTCCCCTTCCGCCGTACCTCGACGCCGGGAAGGCCCTGCATGGCATCGCCGACCAGCGGCTGGTTGCCCAGCTCGATCTCCTCGCGCGTCACCACGCTGACCGACGACGCCTGCTCGCTCACCTTCTTCGGGATGCGCGTCGCCGTCACCTGGACCGGGTCGATCGTCGTCACCGTTTCGTCGTCAGCCCATGCGGCCGGACCCGTGCCCGCCAGCAGCATCGCGACGGCCACGCCGCTTGCCGCCGCCCACCGCAGGATGCCCGGCGCCCTGTTTCCGATTCCGTGATTCATTGCTCCTCCTCGCCCTCGAAAGGGGAATGTAATGGGGCGGTCCGGATCTACCGGCTCCGGGCATCGTTTCCTTGCCTACTTGCCGCGCCTTCCCGGGAGCTCTCCTCCCAGTGGTTTCGGCCTGCGCGTGGCGGGCCTGCCGCGGTGTTCGTTCCCGTTACGGTTGCGGGGGCAGCGGCCGCCTCTCACGGCCTTCCCCGGCTTCCGCCCTCGTGGTGCTTCCTTCCTGCCTGCTTCCTGTTCCTACCCGTCCTGCCTTGCCCGGCTGCGCCGGACCGGCGTGATGCGGACTGCGCCCGTCGCCGGGTTCCGGTCGCACACGACCTCGACGCCGTACGCCGCGTAAACGTTTTCGGGCGTCAGCACGTCCTCGGGCCTGCCGTCGGCCATCACGGCGCCCCCGGCCAAAAGCACGATCCGGTCGCCGTACTCGGCCGAAAGCGAGAGGTCGTGCGATGCGACCAGCGCACCGATACCGCCTTCGCCCGCGAGCCGCTCGACGATCTCGTGGAACAGCACCCGGTGGCGGATGTCGAGGAACGCGGTCGGCTCGTCGAACAGCATGACCCGGGCGTCCTGCGCGATCGCCCGGGCGACTGCGGCGCGTTGCCGCTCGCCCGCCGACAGCGCCGACAGGGGCCGCCCTGCGAGGTCGGACAATCCGGAGGCCGAAAGCGCCTGCGAAACCTTTTCCCGGTCGCCGACGCCCTCGCCGCCGAACAGGCCGAGATGCGGGTAACGGCCGAGCGCCACGTATTCCGCGACCGACATCGGGAAATCGACCGGCGGGTCCTGGCCGACGACCGACAGGCGCCGCGCCATCTCCCGACGGGAGTAATCGGCCGGCGCGCGCCCGAACAGCGCGATCTCGCCCGAGGCGGGCGACAGCGTCCCGGAGAGCAGCCGCAGCAGCGTGCTTTTCCCCGCCCCGTTGGGGCCGAGCAGGATGACGACCTCTCCCGCCGTCATCGCGAAGGAGACATCCGACAGTACCGCCCGGCCGCCGTATCGAAACGACACGGCGCGCGCCGACAGCGCCGGCCCGCTCATGCGCCGGTCCCCTTCCGTCGCAGCAGCACAAGGAAGAACGGGGCGCCGACCAGCGCGGTGACCGCCCCCACCGGCAGCTCCCCCGAGGGCGACAGCGTGCGCGCGGCGACGTCGGCGACCAGCAGGAATGCGGCGCCCAGCAGCAGCGCGGCAGGCAGGAGCCGCCGGTGCGACGAGCCGACCAGCGCCCGCGCCCCGTGCGGGACGATCAGGCCGATGAAACCGATCAGCCCCGAGACCGCGACGACGGAGCCCGCCAAAAGCGATGCAGTGAGGTAGAGCACCGTCTTGATCCGCTCGACGGGCAGCCCTGCCTGGAACGCGGCCTCGTCGCCAAGCAGCAGCAGGTCAAGACCGCGCGAAAGCAGCAGCAGCACGATAAGGCCAACCGCGACGTAAGGCGCGAGCAGGCCGACACGCGAGAGCGTCCCCTGCCCAAGGTCGCCCATCAGCCAGTAGATCGCCCCGGGGATCCGGCCCGGCGGCGCCATCGTCACCATCATCATGATGAGCGCGTTGAGGAAGGCGCCGACCACGACGCCCATGAGGACGAGCCGCTCGCGCGATACGCCGCCACCGCGGCGCGCCAGCAGGAAGACCGCCGTCGCGGCGAGCGCCGCCCCCAGAAAGGCGCAGGCGGGCAGCGGCAGGAACGCCGATGTGACGAACAGCGAGGCGAGCAGCGCCCCGACCGCGGCGCCGCCCGAGACGCCCAGAATGTACGGGTCGGCCAGCGGGTTGCGCAGCAACGCCTGGAACGCGACGCCGGAGACGGAGAGCGCGCCCCCCACCATGGCGCCCAGAAGCGCCCGCGGGAGCCGCAGCTCGCGCACGACCCGCGCGGCGGTGTCGGCGCCGCCTCCGGCCAGCGCCCCGAGGACGTCGGCGGGCGCGATATGGGTCGAGCCGGTCGCGACCGACAGCGCCATCGCGCCGGCGAACGCCGCGCCCAGCAGCGGGTAGACGACGACCGGCCGCATCAGCGCCTCCTCCCGGGCGTATGCGCGGCCCGCCAGCGGTCGAGGCGGCGCGAGACCGTCTCGAGCGCGTCGACCATCCGCGGGCCCGGCCGCGTGACGATATCGCCGTCGACGTAGTCGACCGCCCCGTCCCGGAACGCGGGCACCTGCTTCCAGCGCGTCACCTCGGGCGAAAAGCGATCGACGCCGACCATCGACGCGACGAGGATCAGGTCGGGCGCGGCGGAAAGCAGGTCTTCCGTCGATAGGCGCGGGTACCGGGTCGCGAAACCGCCCGCCGCGTTGACGCCCCCCGAGACGCGGATCAGCTCGTCCATGAACGTGCCGCCGCCGGCCGCGATGACGGGGCTGGTGGAGACCACGAACAGCACTCGCGGCGACGTCCTCGATCCCGGGCGGCTCGCCCGCCCGGCGCGGCGGCGCAGGAGCGTCGCCTGCCGCTTTCCTTCCGCGGGAACGCCCAGCAGCGCGCCGACGCGCTCGACCGTGTCGAAGATCCCTTCGAGGTTCTGCGGGGCGACGCAGTAGGCCGGGATGTGCAAACCCTCTATCGCTTCGACCTTGTCTTTCGGGTTGCCGTCCGTGGTGCAAAGCACGAGATCCGGAGATGCGGCCACGATCCGCTCCACGTCGGGGTCGGAGATGCCGCCCACCTTCGGCAGTTTCGCCGCGGCGGGCGGGAAGTTGCAGTAGCGGGTCGTGCCGACCAACGACGACGATTTCCCGAGCAGGAAGACGATCTCGGTCAAGCTGGGCGCGATCGACACGACGCGGCGCGGCGCGGCCGGGAGGCGGACAACAGCGCCCCGGGCGTCTTTCATGGCCAGGGGAAACGGGTCGGTGCGGGAACGGACGGGATAGAACGCGTCCGATTGCAGGGAGAACAGCGCGAGGAGCAGCGGCAGGAGAACCAGCGGTAACCGGAGCGCGAGCACCGTGCGCCGGATCCGGTCCCTGCTTCCGCGATGGATTGACGATGCCTTCAAACGAAAAACCCCCGCCCTGGTTCCCGACGGGGAAAAGGAGGGGGGATCACAAAGCAGGCGATGCGAACGATGGCGACGCGCCCTGCGTTTCCCGACCCTTCTCCCACGAAAGGTAGCTCGGGAAAACTCCGCGTCGGGCCGGTCTCCTGGCTTCCGGTTTCGGCGGCCCCGCAAAGATTGCAGGGTCGCGGCCTACTTTCCACGCCTTCCCGGAGCGGCATGGCGCCCGGTGGCTCGCTCCTCGTGAAAATCTTCGATGCGGAGCGGTGTGGATTTCGTCGCCGGTTACAGTTGCGGGGCAGCGATGGATTCTCACCATCTTCCCAGTGGCGCCCGGGCCGACCGATTTCGGCACGCGGCAACCACCCGACGGGAACTTCCGTCCCACCATTCTGACCGGACGCCCCCCGCACGTCAAGCCCGGCCGGGAGGGGCGCCCCTCTATTTCAGGTAATGGGCGGCCTTGTCGAGCGTCATCCGGTCGTCGGCTTCCTTGAGGGCGTCGGCCATCCGCTCGGGCTTCGGCGCGGTCCCCGATCCCAGCGAGAGCGAGACGGGAAGGTCCTCGCCGGCCGCCTCCTCCTTTGCCATGGCCGTGCGGATCCGATTGAGAATCATCTCGGCCGCCGCCGCGTCGGCATGGGGCAGGAGCATGACGAACTCGTCGCCGCCGACCCGTGCGAGAACGTCGTCGGCCCGGACCTGCCGGCGGAGCAGCTCGCCGGCCCGGGTGATCAGCTCGTCGCCGACCGCGTTCCCCCGCCGGTCGTTTGCCAGCTTGAGGCCGTTGATGTCTGCCACGATGAAGCTGATAGGGAACGTCCGGCCGCGCGACATCCGGTCGTACTCGGCGTCGAAGAAGGTCCGGTTGTAGAGCCCGGTCAGGCTATCGTGGTTCCCGACGTGGACCAGCTCGTCGTTCACTTCCTTGAGCCGCTGGACCACCCCGTTGAAGACGTGGGAGAACTCCCCCATGGCCTCGACCTGTTGGCTGTAATCGCCGGCCGCGGCCTGCTTCGTCTGCCTGAGGACGCGAAGCATGGACGTCCGGAGGGAAGCCAGCGCCTCGGCGAGCGGCCCGGTCCCGTCGACCGGGGTGGAAAAATCGCCGCTGCCGAGCGCCAGGATGACACGCCGGGTCCCGGAAATGGCGGCGACGAGCCGGGACAGCTCCTCGGCGTAATCGCAATCCGCCGGGACCGCCGACGGGATCGGGCCGGTTGCCAGCGCGTTCAGAATGGTTGCAGTCGCTTCGTCTCTTGTCGACATGATGCCTCTCTCCGAAATTGGCTGCCCCTGCGATCGGGCCGCCCTAGTGCGATGGTTCGTTCCAATCGGCCAGGCGTCCCCGGACCGCCGTTTCCAGGGCGGGGCTATGCCCGCCCGCTGCCTTGAGGAACGCTTTCCAGGCGGCGACGGCGCGGGGCCGGTCGCCCGACCGCTCGTAGACGGCGCCCAGATTGTAGAGCAAGTCGGGGTTCCCGGGGAAGCGGCGTCGGGCCGCGGCAAGCGTCTCCGCCGCCTCGGGCAACTGCCCGAGCCGCATCTGCGCGATCGCCAGGTTGACCCGCGGCGCCGGAGACGCCGGGTCGGCAACCGCGGCACGGGAGAAATAGCGCGCGGCCTCCTCGGTCTTCCCCTCGGCCTGCATCGACAGGAGGCCTGCGTTGACCAGGGCGGGCGCATACGCCGGATCGAGTGCAATCGCACGCGCGAACGCCGATTTCGCCCCTTCCGTCTTCTTCTGGCGCATCCGCGCCACCCCGGTGCCGTTCCAGGCCTCGACCAGCGACGGCTCGCGCGCCGCGACTTCGGCAAATGCGGCCTCGGCCCCGGCCCAGTCGCCGCGCCGCTGGGCAGCGATCCCTTCGTTGAAACGCGCCACCGTCCAGGCGCGATCCTGTACGGACGGGGCCGGCGAGACGCGCTCCCGAACCGCCGCCGCGGGTGCGGCATCCGGCGCGACAGGGGCCGCGGTCGCCGGCGATGCGAACGGGACCGCCTGGGCCTTCGCGGTCACGGCCGGAGCTGACGCGACGGGGGGCATCGCGGCGGGCGCGGCGGCTTCCCCGCGGGCGCCCTTTCCGGAAGGGGATACGCGGACCGCCCGATGCGGGGCCGGATTGCGCGCGGATCGGACCTTCGCCATCGTCTTCGGCTCGGGCTCGGGCGCAGCTGCCGGCGACTCGGGCAACGGCGCGACGGGGACGTTGTCCGCCCGGGAAGCGGGCGGGGCGGACGTCTGCGCCGCCGCCGCCGCATTGTCGACAGGTGAAGCGGGAACCGCGGACGCCGCGGGGACGACAACGGGCGCCTCGCGTCGTGCCATGGGCTTGAGCGTGCTCTTCGACGGAAGGGCGACGACCAGCACGGCGCTGGCGGCCGCGAGCGTCAAGCCCAGGGCGCCGAGCACGAGCCAAAGCGTTCGGCGGCCCGACAGGGCGGGCGGGGCGGGGAGCGCCGAAGGGGCCGGGTCGAGCGGCGTCGGCGGCGGAAGCTCGGGCGCGCGCTGGATCCGTTCCTCTTTCTGAAGCTTCCGGAGGGCGTCCTGGAGGAGGCTCATGCCCCCCTCCCCGTCTTCGCGGCGACGGCAAGCGCGGCCAGCACGGCCGCCGCCTTCGGGAACATCCGGAGCATCCGGCGCATCCGCCATCCGCGATCGAAGACCGAGTCGGCGGCGCGGCGCACGTCCGCGGCGTCGATCGCCGCCCCGTTGCGAAGACTCGCCGACAGGAAGGCGCGGTCGCACAGCATGTTGACCACGCGCGGCACGCCGCCCGAGCAGCGGAAGAGCGCCCCTTCGGCGCCATCCGTCACCAGCTGCCGCCCGCCGGCGCCCGCCACGGAAAGCCGGTGGTCGACGTAGCGCCGCATCGCCTTCCGGTCGAGCGGCCGGATCTGCGCCCGGACGGTCACCCGCTGGTCGAGCTGCCTCAACGCGTCCATCGCCAGCTTCTCCTTCAGCTCCCGCTGCCCGATGAGGACGATCTGGATCAGCTTCCGCTTTTCGGTCTCGAGGTTGGAAAGGAGCCGCACCTGCTCGAGCAGCGAGGGCGTCAAGTCCTGCGCCTCGTCGATGATCAGCACCGGCCGCTTTCCCGCCTCGGCCGACGCCAGCAGGAACCGGTCGAGCGCGTCGAGATGGTCTTTCTTCGTCCCCCCGCCGCCGCATTCGGCCCCGAAATCCTCGAGGATGCCGCGGATCAGCTCCTTCTCGGTCAGCATCGGGTTGAGGACGATCGACGTGACGTACCGGTCGGACAGCCGCCGGAGCAGCGCCCGGCAGACGGTCGTCTTTCCGACGCCCACCTCGCCCGTGACCACGATGAAGCCGTCGCCGCTTTCGAGCCCGAACAGCAGGTGGTCGAGCGCCTGCTGGTGGCTCTCGGACAGGAACAGGTAGTCCGGGTCGGGCGTCAGGGAAAACGGTTTTTCGGTCAGCCCGAACGCGCTCTCGTACATCGGATTCGGCCTACTCTTCCCAGGGGGAGATTCCGAGCAGCTCGCCCCCGGTCCCGTAGATCCAGGGCTTGCCCCCGACGTGGTACCCGCGATCGTGGTGCCGGATCGACTCGAGCTCCTTCCGGCCGGTGGCGGCCATATCGGCCGGCGGGACCACGTGCGGCGTGATCAGGATGACCAGCTCCGTCTTCTTCTTGCTGTGGCTCGTGTTCCGGAAAAGCGCGCCCATCCACGGGATGTCGCCCAGCAGCGGGACCGAGGTGACGACCTCCTGCGTCGTCTCCTGCATCAGCCCCCCGATGAAGACGCTCTGGCCGTCGGCCACGTTGACCAGGGTGTTGGTCTCGCGCACGTCGACGACGGGCGCCGTGTTGCCGTCGGGCGCCTTCGCCTCGCCCACCTTGGCCGTGATCGACGGGTGGATCGAGAGCATCACGTTGCCGCCCCGGCCGATCTGCGGCGTCACGCTGAGGATGATTCCCTCGGTGATCGTATCGGGATTGTAGGTGATGACCGCAGCCGACGTCGTGGTCGCCGGCGTGACGGTCGCACGGAAGAAGACGTCCTGGCGGCCGATCCGGATGATCGCCTTCTGGTTGTTGAGCGTCGAGATCTTCGGCGTCGACAGCACGTTGAGCTGCCCCGATGACGCCATCGCGTTGAGCATGGCCGTGAAGCGGCTCCCCGCGATCCCGAACTGGAAGGTGGGCTGGGTTCCGGACGCGAGCGTCGATAGCGACTGGCTGAACACGTTCCCGCCGCCCAGCGAGCCTGCGAGGTTTACGCGGTCGAGCCCGGGCGCCGCCGACCAGTCGATGCCGTACTGCGTCTTGTCGTCGAGCGTCACCTCGAGGATTTTCGCCTCGATCATGACTCCCGTGCGGGAACGCGACTCGAGCACGTTGAGGTAGCTCCCGATCCGTTCTATGTTGGCCGGAAAGTCGCTCACCATCACGGTGCCGGCCGCGCGGTTCACGACGACCTTCGCATCGCCGCCCGACAGGAGCGTCGTCAGCTCCTCAGATAGGCCGCCCCAGAAGTCGACCTTCTCTTCGGTCTGGATGCTGTTCGTGCTCTGGCTTTCGCCGCCGCCTCCCCCGCTGCCGCCGGAAGAGCTGCTTCCCCCGCTGCTGCCGCCGCTGCTGCTTCCCGTCGAGGTCGACGCCGAGATCATTCCGGTGCCCACGCGGGAGGTGAGGACGTAATCGAGCCGGAACAGCCGCGTGACCCGTTTCTCGGGAAGGATGCGGACGGTCTTCCCGGAGAATTCGGCGCGGCAGCCAAGTATCAGGCACGCCTCCTCGATGATTTCGGGGGCGGTCGCCTCCTTGATGTCGAGCGTCACCGTCCCCGTCACCTCGGGCGACAAGACGATGTTGAGGTCGTTCTCCTTCGCCAGCGACAGGAACAGCTCGCGCGCCTCGGTGCCGTTGAGCACCAGCGTGTAGCGGCGCGATGCCTTGCGGAAATCGGATGGGCCTTCCTTCTCGGATTCGACCGCTTCCACCGGCGACTCGGGAAGGGGAACCTCGACGCGCGCCTCGGGCGCGGCCTCCCGCGCGACCGTCACGCGGGGCGGGGGCTCCCGGCGCACCGTCTGCGGCTTCGCGCAGCCGGCCACCCCCAAAGCGATCAAGATGCCGGCGATCGGCAGAATCTTCACGGTTTTCCTCCCTCTTCCCTGGCGCTTGCCGGCTTGAACACTGCGAGCGTGCGACGCTCGCCCCCCTTGCGGATCGATACGTCGTAGGCCGTCACCCGGTCGACCGTCCACCCGTCGACCTGCTCGCCTGCGGGCACGAGGTGCGTGCCGAAGACGGCCATCTTCCGATCCCCGGAGAGCACGGTGCCGCGCAGTTCCGGCATCGTCCCTTCGGCGTTCCCGATCCCGGGTTCCGTGCGTGTCGCGATGGCCGGGTCCGCGGCCGGCGGGGGGGAGATGGGATGTGCATTCTTCCCGAAGCCCGGGATCACGATTGTCGGGAACGCCTCGGGGCCGGCGCCGCTCCCTTTTTTCGGAGGGCCGATGAACGGGTTCCGCTCCCAGTTCCAGGCCACGTCGCCCCGAGGGACGGATGCCGCCGTGTTGTCGGCAGTGGGCGGAGCATAGGCGCCGTTCGGACTGGCCGCGTTGTCCCCGGGAGCGGGGGAGGCCGCGGCGGCGGTCGCCCCGTTGTCGGCCACGGCGGGCACGGCCGGGCGCTTCCCCGTCGTCGAGAACCGATAAGCCACGAACAGGAGCGCGAGGCCCGCTAGCCCGGCGGCCACCCGCTTGTCCTGCATCAGCTCCCGGATCGGCTTCAAGGTTTGCCTCGATGCCAGGCCGAGATCGACAACTTCGATTCCATCGCCCCTTCGTCCTCCCGGACCTGGAGCGCGCGAAGCGTGATCAGCCGCCGAAGGTGGGGCAGCTCGTCCAGGAAACCGGCGAGATCCCGGTAGGAGGAGCGGAAAACGATCTCGTATTTCTGCTCGACCGGCCGGTCGACGTTGTCCTGCGCCGGGTCGCCGCCCGCCGGCACGCCGGCCATGGCGTTCTCTTCCGCGCCCTCGGCCGGCAGCGTCAGCCGGAACACGGTCAGCCCGTGCCGCACCGCCTGCGCGCTGATCTCGGCCATCAGCGCGTCGGCCATCGGGGTGCCGGGTACCCGCTCGTCCCAGCGCCGGACGGACGCTTCCCACCCTTGCGTCTCGCCCCCCTTCGAGCGGCGCATGTCGGACCATTGCCGCATCGACTCGGCCATCGCATCCTGCCGGACGGCCACCTCGGCCTTTAGCCGCTTGAGTTCCCGGATCGCGGGCGCGTACACGAGGACCCAGGCGATGATGCAGGCCGCCGCCAGCCCCAACAGCAGGTAGCCGATCTCCTTTTTCTTCAGCCCGTCGAGCAGCTTCATCGCCCTAATCCTCTCGCACGAGCGTGAAGGTGACGAGAAATTCCTGCTCGTACCCCCGCCCCTCTTCCTTGCGGACCGGCCGGATCTCGACCGGCGCGTACGTCATCCCGAGCATCGGGGCACGCCCTTCCAGACCGTGGAGAAACACGCCGAGCCGCTCCTGGACCTGGGCCGGATCCTTCCCGCGCGAGAGCCCGTGCAGCGTCCCCTTGTATCCGCCCTCGAACCGGTCGAGCGACATCTGCGTGAAGGTCACCTCTTTCGGGGCGGCCGCGCCGAGCGACGCAAACAGCCCGTTCCAGCGGGTGAACGGCGTCGCAAGCGTTTTCTCGGCCTTCGCGATCTCGTGGATCGTCCCGCGCAGCGCGGACCAGCGGATATAGTCCGCTTCCATCCCGGCATTGCGCGCCTGGCCCGCATCGGAATCGGAGAGGATGGCCCGGTATCGGTTCTGCGCGTTGCGGAACCCCATGAAGAGGCCCACGTTGGCGGCGAGGAACAGCACCCCGGCCACCACGAGCGCCGCGTAACTCTTGCGCCGCTTCCGCCGGCGCAGGTATTCCTCGGGCAGCAGGTTGATCTGCTCGGCCGACTGCATGGCGACCGCCAGGCCGACGGGAACGCCGAACTCGGCGGGCGAGGCCTCGAACCGGTCGAGGCCGGTCGAGGCGTTCCCGGCCGGGTGCGGCTCGATCTTGAACTTGAGCCGCTCGCCGATCAGCCGCTCGATCGTCGGCGTGGGCGGGATGCCGCTCCAGTAGAGTTTCGTGATCGCGCCGCCGCGCGAGAGCTGGCGGTAATAGAGCAGCGACCGGGTCAGTTCGGTGACGAGTCGCTCGGCGATCGCCTCGTCCTCGGGCGTCTCGGCAAGGGTGGGCACCTCCTGGATCGAGGGGGTCGCCGCCACGGGGGAATCGCCCCCGAGGTCGAGGTTTCCGTATTCGGGCATCTCGGGAGGAGGCGGCGCGCTCCCCCCCCCGGTCGGCATCTCGACGGGGAACTCGCGCGCGAAGCGCAGCTTTCCCGCGTTGGAGACGCCGATGGTGCAATGGTTGCTCTCGGCGTGCAGGAACCCGGCGAGGTTGTCCTTCGCCTCGGAGGGATGCAGCGCCGCGAGCGCGAGCGGGACGGTCGCCACGCGGGCCGGCGAGACGCCCGCCTCGACCAGCATGTAGATCAGCCGCTTGACCTCGAACTCGGGGACGAAGGCGGTCAGGATCTCGTGCCGCTCGACGCCCTGCTCGACCACCTTGCCGAGGAATTCGCCGGCAACGCGAAGCTCGCCGACCGGCGTGCTGACCTCCTGGGCCACCTTCCCGCGCAGCAGCTCCTCGCGGCTCTCGGGAGCCACCGGGGGGATCGCGTAGATGCGGTGCTCGATGACGGGACCGGAATAGCTGATGAGCACCCGCTTCGCGACGAAGCCCTTCGACTCGAGGAATTCCTTGAGGAACTTCCCGATGACGTTAGGTTCGCCGCTGGGCCTTTCGGTGGCCGCGACGTTGGTCACCTGGACCGGCCGGGTGTTGGGGACGAACTCGACCACCCGGATCTCCCGGGCGCCGAACTCGATCGACAGCATGCGTCCCTTGGTCGGGATTATCGTCGGGATCATCGGGTCACCGCAGGTAGAGGTTCAGCACGGTCTGCTGGTTGTTGGACGGCACGGCCGCGACCGCCTGTCCGGTGGCCGCAGGTTTCGCCGGGAGGGTGATGCTTCCCAGGACCGCGTGGGCGCCCGCCGGGACGGTGAACACGAACGGGGGCGCGGCGAGCGTGGGCGAGAGCGAGAGCGGCATCGCGGACTGTACGCCGTTGTTGGAGAAATAGACGCGGACCCACCCCGTCGTGCCCGGATAGGTCGTGAGCGTCGGGTTGGGGACGAACTGCGTGTTGTCCCAGACGTAGACGTTGACCGTCAGGCGGCCGTTGATGTTGACCTGGTTGGGGGGGTAGATGATGTCGTCGCCGAAGTTCGGCGCGGTTCCCGCCACGCCATCGGCCCCGCGGCTGCGGATCTGGCCGACGTTCGGGAAGTTGTAGTCGAAGTTCCGGCCCCAGGCGTCGGTGTAGTAGCTCGCCGCGCTGAAGCCCGAGTTGATGTAGGGCCCGTTGTAGCCGTACCGGACGCCGAGCTGGCCGTTCGAAGTGCCGGGCATCCCCGTCCCCGAACCGAGCTGTTGGACGGGGTTGGCGCCGTTGGGCAGCCGGCCCATATCGCCGACGAAACCGAACGTCCCCGTCGCGGGGTCTCCCAGGATCGCCTTGTCGATGTCGAGCATCCGCTTCCTCGTGCTCTCCTCCCGCGCGGAATCGATCATCTTCGCCGCGAACGGCACCGCCATCGAGGCCAGGATCGAGATGACCGCGATCACGACGACGATCTCGACGAGCGTGAATCCCGCCCGGGATTTGCTCATGGCGGTCCCTTCCCGCATCGTCATTTCGACAGCGACCCGACCATCTTGTAGAGCGCCAGGAAAAAGGCGAGGGCGGCGCCCAGGACGACGACGGCCAGCACGAGGATGATGAGCGGCTCCATCACCGCGAACGTCTTCTTGAGCAGCTTGGGCACTTCGCGGTCGTAGAACTCGGAGACGTTCTCGAGGCAGCCGTCGAGGTTTCCCGTGCTCTCCCCGGCGGACACCATGCGAAGCACCATCGGCGGGAACTCGCCCGACTTGCGCAGCGAGGCCGAGAGGCTGCCGCCCGCCATGAGATCTTCGCGCGCTTCGTGGATGACCTGGGCGATGACCTTGTTGCCGACCAGCTTCTCGACGATCCAGAGGGCATGCGTCATCTCGACGCCCGCGCGGAAGAGCGACGCGAGGTAATGGCAGAACTGGCTGATCTCGATGGCGCGGATCACGTGCCCCATCAGCGGCATCTTGAGCTTCCATCGATCGGTGACGAGACGCCCCTTCTCGGTCTTCCGGTAGAAGCGGTAGGCGAAGATGACGGCGACGACGCCCACGACCAGGAAGACGCCGTAGTCGCGGAAGAAGACGCTGATCGCGATGACGACCCGGGTGGGCGCGGGCAGCTCGATGTTGGCCCCCTTGAAGATCATCAGGAAGCGCGGGAAGACGAACGAGAAGAGGACGAAGATGAGCATCCCGACGGCGGAAAGAAGCGTGGCCGGGTAATAGGTCGCCTGCTTGATCGTGCCCGAGAGCTCCTCCTGCCAGGTGAGGAACTTGGTGAGGTCGTCGAGCACCGAGTCGAGGTTCCCGGTCGTCTCGCCCGCCCGGAGGATGTTGCCGAAGATCTCGGGAAACACATTGGGATGGAGCGCGAACGAGTCGGACAGTGTGGCGCCCGACTGCAGGTTGCGCCGGATGTCCTGGAGCACGTCGCGAAGCTCGGGGTTCTCGGTCTGCTCGGCGAGGTCGCCCAGCGCCGAGACCAGCGGGATGCCCGCGCCGATCAGCGTCTTGAAGTGGAAGGTGAACTGGATGAGGTCGTCGCGCTTGATCTTTTTCCGGAACAGGCTCGACGCGCCCCCGCCCGCCCGCTCGGTCGCCTTGACGAGGTAAAGGGACATCCCTGCGAGCGCGTTCCGGAGCGCATTCTCGTCGGCCGCCATGAGCGCGCCCTGCACCCGCTTGCCGTAGTCGTCGACCGCCTCGTATGCGTATCTCGGCATGGCCTACGACGTCCTCAACGCTTCTTCGAGCGTGGTCTTGCCGGCGAGCGCCTTCGCGACGGCGTCGCGCCGCATGGTGATCATTCCCTCGGCCACGGCGATGTCCTGGATCTCGGCGCTGTTGCACCGCTGCATGACGATCCGCGTAATCTCGGGCGAGATCTCGAGGATCTCGTGGATGCCCACGCGCCCCTTGTAGCCCGTCTTCCCGCACACCTCGCACCCCTCGCCGGTGAGGAATGCAGCGGAGGCGAGCTCCTCGGAGGAAAGCTGCGCCCGCTCGATCGCCTCGGCCGTCGGGACATAGGGGACGCGGCACTGCGAGCAGGTGGTCCGCATCAGCAGCTGCCCGATGACCGCGCGCAGCGACGAAGCGACGAGGAACGGTTCCTGGCCCATGTTGACGAGGCGCGGGATGGCGCCCGAGGCGTCGTTGGTGTGCAGCGTCGAAAACACGAGGTGGCCGGTCAGCGCAGAGCGGATCGCCAGCTCGGCCGTCTCGCCGTCGCGCATCTCGCCGACCAGGATGACGTCGGGGTCATGCCGCAGGATCGAGCGCAGCCCCGCCGCAAAGGTGAGCCCCGCCTTCAGGTTGATCTGGCACTGGCGGATGATCGGCAGCTCGTACTCGACCGGGTCCTCGAGCGTGATGATGCTGCGGTCGAGACCGTTGATGTAGGAGAGCGCCGAGTAAAGCGTCGTCGTCTTGCCCGAGCCGGTGGGTCCGCATACCAGGATGATGCCGTTGCGGCTGTCGAGCGCCGTGCGGAAGACGGCGTTGTTGCGCTCGGAGAAGCCGAGCGACTCGAGGCCGATGACGACCTTGCTCTTGTCGAGGACGCGCAGCACCATGTTCTCGCCGTGGACGGTCGGCAGCGTCGAGACGCGCAGGTCGATCTTGCGCTTGCCGACGTAGAAGTTGATCTTGCCGTCCTGCGGGAGCCGCGTCTCGGCGATGTTGAGTCCGGAAAGGATCTTCACGCGCGCCGTGACCGCGGGCTGCAACTCCTTGGGAAGCGAGGGACCCGGGCGCAGCTTGCCGTCGACGCGGAAGCGGATGCGGAAGACGCGCTCCTCGGGCTCGAAATGGATGTCGGTGCCGCCTTCCTGCACCGCGGTGAGGAAGAGCTGGTCGACCAGCCGGATGATCGGGGCGCCCGCGGCCAGGTCGGACTCGGAGACGCGGCCCGCCTCGACCTGCCGGACCGACTTCTGGATGATCTCTTCGAGCGAGCCCCCGCCGACGTAGTACTGCTCGATGGCGGAAAGGATGTTCGACTCGGTCGTGGACACGACGTCGACCACGAATCCGGTCGCGCGCTGCACCTCGTCGATCGCGAGGACGTCGAAGACGTTGGCCATGGCGATCGTCAGCTTGGGCGGCTCGAGCAGGATGGGGACGATCTTGAAGCGGCGCGCCATCGCCTCGGGCACGCACTTGAGCGCCTTGGGCTCGATGAGGTAGTTGTCGAGCGCAACGAAGGTGACGCCCGCCTCGGAGGCGAGCACCGACGAGATCAGCTCCTGGGTGACGAACCCCAGGTTGATGAGGATCTCGCCGATCCGGTCGCCGGTGCGCTTCTGCTCGCGCAGCCCCAGCTCGAGCTGGTCCTGCGTGAGCAGGCCCGCGTCGATGAGCCGCTCGCCGAGGAACTTGCGGGGCGCGGCCCCGCCGGACGGCTTGGCGGCCGGGGCGGGATCAGCCACGGACGCCTCCGGAAGGCATGAAATGGAAATAGCCGAAGGCGCGGGCTGCGTCTCCGGCTATTTCGGGTTTCGCAAAGATCAACTGCAGGTCCTTATCGGATTCGGATCCCGATGTCGTCGTTGTTCGCGGCATTGACCAGCGCCGGGGCGTTGGCTGCATTGTTGACGATGCCGTTGGGACCTGCGGAAAGCACCCAGATCGGGGGCGGAGGATTGACGGCACCCGCCGCCGGTACATAAACGAGGTAAGGATGGCCCCACGGGTCGAGGGGAATGGTCGTGGCGTAAGGTCCCCTCCACATCATGTCGCCGGTTGCCGGGTAGTTCACCGGGGGGCCGTTCGTCACCAGGTGATTCGCGAGATTTCCGGTGTTGGCGGCGGTGGCCCAGGCACCCGTCAGCATGCCAGGGAAGGTGGTCGGCGCGGTCGTGGTCCAGGCGAGGTAGGCCGCATTCGGCGCCGCCTGCGAGGTCGGCCATCGACCCGTATCCTTGTAGAGGTTGGCGAGCGAAGCCGAGATGACCTGCACCTCGTTCTTGGCCTTGGCGATCTTGGAATCGTCGATGTATTTCGTGATGTACGGCGTGAGGACCGCGGCCAGGATGGCGATGACCGCGACGACGACCACGACTTCGACCAAAGTGAAACCGCTGTTGTTACCCTTCTTCATCTAGTCTTTCCTCCTTGGGCGTACTGCGACGAATGATACATCAGAACAAGGGACTTATCGGCGGAAGGGCGGAAAAACTTGAGAATCGCGCGCAAATTCCATCGCGGCCAGGAAACGGGCGGGAAATTCCGGCAGGTCGGGCAGCGACAGCGGACGGATCCGTCGGGCGAAGGCGTCGACGCGTCCGGCGAACCGCCCGTCGCGCAGCGTCTCGACCGCGGCCCGGAGCGAGGCGTTCCCGCCTTGCGTAAACTTCCCCCGAAAATCTTCCGGGAACAGCCCCGTCGCGACCGCGCTCTCCTCCGCGATGCCCGCGCCGAAGGCTCCCGCGACCGCGACCTCGGCGACGTCGCGCGGGGAAATTCCCGCTTCTTCCAGCATAAGGTCGAGCGCCGCGCGGACCGCCCCCTTCGCGAGCTGGAGCTGCCGGAGGTCGGCGGACGAGAGGGTGACCGTGCGGCCGGGTGCACGCGACACGAGGAACCGGATGTCGCCGTCCCGCCCGGGAAGAAGGCGGCCCAGGAGCGCGGGCGGCGCCGAGCCGAACAGCGCGTCGCGGCCGAGCAGGCGGCCCGACGGGTCGACGATCCCGAACCGGAGCAGCAGGGCGACCAGGTCGAGCAGTCCGGAGCCGGAAATCCCGCGCGCCGCACCGCCGCCAACGACCGTCAATGTCAGGTCGTCGCCCGACCAGCCGGCGGCAGTCACCGCACCGGCCTCGGCCCGCATGCCGCAGGCGATCGCGGCGCCCTCGAAGGCGCCACCCGACGCGGCCGAAGCGGCAAGGACCCGCTTTCGCCCCGGGATCGCCAGCACGATCTCGGTGTTGGTGCCGACGTCGACGAGCAGGCGAGGGTCGTGGCCCACCCGGTCGAATCCGAGCGCGACGGCGCCGCCGACGGCGTCTCCGCCCAGCGTCGCGGAGACCGCGGGCAGGAGCGTCACGAGCGCGTCGGGGGCGCCGGGGAAACCGATCCGCTTACCGGCGAGGATGAGCGTCCCCTCGACGGCCAGCCGGAACGGCGCGCGGCCAAGCGGCGCAGGGTTCGCTCCCAGGAGCAGGTGCGCCATCGTGGGATTGCAGGCGATCGCGCCGCCGTCGATCTGCGTCTGCCGCACGCCGGCCGCGCGGCAGGCGGCCGCGGCCGCGGCGCGGAGGCTTTCGACCGCGGCGTCGCGCAGTCGGCCAAGCTCGGCCGGCCCGCGCGACCCGTATTCGATCCGGGAGACGACGTCGCCGCCGTATGGCCTTTGCGTATTGGGTGCGGAGGCTTCCGCCAGAATCTCGCCGCCCGGAAGCGACACGAGCGCCGCGGCGACCGTCGTCGTACCCAGGTCGACGGCGAGGGCGATGCCGCTCCTCTTCGGGGCGGGAGGGGCCGCCGCCGGGGAATCGGCCCTTTCGCCGGAGGAACGACGCCCCTTCTTTTCGCGGGCGGAAGCCGGGACCCGGGTCGCATCCTCCGGCAGATGCGCAACCATCCCGGGCCGCGCGGCCACGCCGCATGCCAATCGCCACCCCTGCGCGATCCGGGGCGAATCGATATGGTCCAAGTCGGCAGCCGACGGCTCCGACGCGGGGACTACCCGGACCGCACAGAGCCCGCACGTGCCGACCCCGCCGCAATCGGCGGGCACGACGATTCCCTCGTCGCGCAGCGCGTCGAGCAGCGTCGCGCCCGGCGCGACATCCGCCGGCACCGTCCACGTCGCGCCCCCGCGGGCATGCCCGTTCCCGTTGTTCATACCGCCATTATGGCTTATTCGTCGCGCGTTTCCATCATCCGCGCGCGGTTTCGCCCCCCGGCGCGTAGCGGCCCCGGAGCGTCCACGGACGGGGGCCTATGCCCCGAGCAGATTAATTCGTGCGGGAGACGATGTAGTCGGAGAGGACTTCGAGTGCGGTGCGGGCGGGCGAGTCGGGGAGGCCGGCGAGCTGACGCTTACCGCGCGCGACGTACTGGCGCGCCAACTTTTCGGTGTATTCGATGCCGCCGTTCGCGGCGACCAGGTCGGCCAGGGAGCGGATGTCCCCTTCGCCCACCGACCGGCCCGACAAGATTGCAGCCGCATGCGCGCGATCGCTGTCGGACGCCACGCGAAGCGCCTGGATCAGCGGCAGCGTGACCTTCCCTTCGCGCAGGTCGGCGTACGGCCTCTTGCCAAGATCCTTCTCGGTGCCGGTGTAGTCGAGGATGTCGTCCATGAGCTGGAAGGCGATGCCGACCGATGAGCCGTACTCGAACATCTTCCGGCGAAGCGCGGCGTCGGCGCCCGCGAGCACGGCGCCCGTCTCGGTAGCGGCGGCGATGAGCGAGGCCGTCTTGTGGAAGACGACGCGCAGGTAGTCTTTCTCGGAGATGGCGGGATCTTTCGATTTCATGAGCTGGAGCACCTCGCCCTCGGTGAGCGACACCAGCGTGCGGGCGTAGATGCCGAGAACGTCGAGGTCGCCGTCCTCGGTCATGAGCTGCGAGGCGCGGGCGAAGAGGAAGTCGCCCACGAGGACGCTGACGGAATTGCCGTATACCACGTTGGCCGACGGCTTCCCGCGCCGGACGGTGCCGCCGTCGACGACGTCGTCGTGCAGCAGCGTTGCGGTGTGCATGTACTCGGTGACGACCGACAGGACGGTGCGCCGGGGCCCCTTGTAGCCGCACGCCTCCGCCACCAGCAGCAGCGACGCCGGCCGGAAACGCTTACCGCCGGACAGCGTGATGTGCTTCCCGACGACCGGGATGATGGGGACGGGAGACTTCAGGAAGGCGACGAGCGCCTTCTCGACCTTCTTGAGGTCGGCGCTGATGTGATGGAAAACGTCGTCGATATCGGTGATTGCGCGCGCCATGGGTAATTTGAATCTAGCGTCTTAGGCCTCCGGCTGTCAACTTCGCGCCCCGGTTGCGTTATCATGACGACCATGTACAAGCGCAAGGACAGCTACTACCTCAAGGCCAAGCAGGAAGGGTACCGGTCGCGGGCGGCCTACAAGCTGCAGCAGATCGTCGTGGCCGAAAAGATCGTGAAGCCCGGCGACCTCGTCGTCGACGCGGGGGCGGCGCCCGGCGGCTGGAGCCAGCTCCTGCTGCAGATGGTCGGCGCCAAGGGCAAGGTCGCGGCGGTCGACATTCTGGCGATGGACCCGCTGGGCGGCGACAACTTCCGCTTCTACCACCAGTCGCTCGAGGAGCCCGCCCTCCCCGCCGAGGTGATCGGGTTCCTGGGCCGCAAGGCCGACCTCGTGCTCTCCGACGCCGCGCCCAACACGACCGGAAGCGCCTTCACCGACCAGGCGCGCTCGGCCGACCTCGTCCGCATCATCTTCGGATTCGCCAGGGAGACGCTCAAGCCGGGCGGCGCCTTCCTTGCCAAGATCTTCACGGGCAACGAGTCCGACCTCGTCTTCAAGGAGCTGCAACCCCACTTCGACAAGGTGCGCCGCATCCGCCCAGAGGCCACCCGCAAGGAATCGTTCGAGCTCTACCTGATAGGGAAGGGGTTCAAGGGATACCGCCCCCTATAGCCCCTGCCCCGACTTCGCGGAAGGCATCTTGAAGGGGTTGTTCGCCTTTAGCCACTCCCGCGCCTTCTCCTTCTCGGCTTCCGGAATGGCCGTGATCCGCTCCGATCGCCGATCCAGGTGCAACGCCATCGCCAGCGCCCTCGTGCGAGCGGGCCCTTCCTCCGCATACCGGGCCTCCACGGCGTAGGCCCACGCATACATCGGCTGGATCCGCTGGTGCCGCTTCGCCCAGTCGAGTGCGAGTTCCCGATACTCGGGCCGCTTGCTGTCGGCATAGAACCATTCCGCCCACTCGACGAGACGGTACCAGGGAGGGATCGGCTGCGCCTCCCGGGGAATACGGAAGCTGGCCGCCTTCAGGCGACGCACTGCCTCATCGTGGTTTCCGGTTCCGGCCGCGATCGCGGCTTTTGCCAGCTCGTAGTCGAAGGGCGACTTTTCCCGGTACCTCTCGGCGAACTGGGCATACGACGGGCCGATCCCGCTCTTCACGCTGCCCCACACCATATAAGGCAGGATGGGCCCGATCAGGTCGGGTTGCCGCTGCATGAATTCGATCGATCGCGCGGCGGGCATCACGTCGCCCACGTTGCCGCTCTTCACACGCCAGTAGATTCCGGCCAGGTCCGAGACGCGGCCCGGAGCCTCGGCGACGTAGCGATCTTCCACCCCGGTGGCGGGACGATTCACTTCCGCCTCGCGAATCTTCGCGACAAGTTGTTCGTCGACCGGACGGTCGACGAACAGTTCGAGCATCATGGGGGATCCGATCCCGTTTCCCTCGACGTTGCGGATTTCGGGCCGACCGTACCAAGTCAGGATTTCGTCGTCGCGACTCCCATCGAGCCGGTGGCCGATGAATGCGGAGTACCAGACCGGCGGATTCAACCCCTTGGATACGACCGTATCGAACAGAGGCCAGACCTGTTTCCCGTATCCGAACAGGTGGAGCAGTCCCAGGTAGTCACGCAACGAATACGCGTTGTTGTATCGCTTGAAGGACTCGAGGGCGTAAGCCGCCGCCCGCGGAAAATCCATTTCGATGGTGGCAACCCGGGCGGCCGCAACCATGCCGGCGCCCGAGCCGGTCTTGTAGCCGGCCGAGGCCTTGAAGAACGGGATCGCCTTGTCGGGGTATCCGGCCCAGAAGAATTCCTGACCCACTTCGCAGGCCTGGTTGGAAAGCCCGACCTTGTTTGGCCCGGGATCGTTCCCAGTGTCTCCGAATAGCGGATACGACCGGTACAGTTCGAAGGCGTTGTCGACCTCCCCTCCCGCCATCAGCATTTTCCCGAAGTCGGCATAGGGTTGCCAGACCCTCGGAGACGCATCGATCGCCTCCTTGTAGATCCGGACGGCAGCCTGCGGCTCGCCCTTCCCCAGGTCCCGTTTCGCCCGGAAAGAAGCCTGGCCCCGATGGCCGGCAAACCGGCGGCCGTTCGCCGCGACGAACGCGTCGACCGCGCTCCGGCTCGCGGGGTTCGCAGGCAGATTCTCGACGAGCCAGGTGAACCAGGAAAACCCGGCGTGGGTGTACAGCAGCCCGAGTTCCCCGTTCTTCAGCGCCGGGTAGGAGCCGTCAGGCAGCGACGACGCATTGCGTCCCGTCAACGCCTCCTTGCGGAGTGCAAGGCGGTCGCCGGGCCCGGAGTAGTTCCAGTCCCATCGCCTGGGATAATCGCGATCATAGCCTGCCAAAAGGGTCATGTCCGCTTTCTGCTCCTCGAGAAATTCCTGGGACCTCCTCGCGACGCCGGTTTGCCCCGCGGAGCGATAAAACGCCTCGGCGGCATGTTCCCTCGCGGCCGCTAGCAGGCTTGATCGTCCGTCCTGCTGCCGTGTCTCGGAGATCCGCTTCTCCGATTGCGCCCGAAGCAGCAAAAGCTCCGGATACCCGTTGTACACGCCGTCCACGAAATCGAGTTCCTCGATTGCCTTCTCGGGCAGAGCCTGAATATTCCCCCGCAGATTGATCTCTTTGACGACGTTCCGCTCCCCGATCGCCGTCAGCAGTTCAAGGGCGTCGCGCCGGGAAGGACTCGCCGAATCGTCCCCGGAATACAGCTGCTTTCCTTCCAGTTCCATGACTTTCCGGTAATGACGATGGGCGGACAGCAGCACGTCCTCCCCCTTGCCCGGAGATTCGGCGAGGATCAGCATCCCGGCCGCAAGCTCCTTCGCCTTCGCGCCGGGTGCGGGAAACTCCTGGTCCATCCGGTCCTTCACGAGCAGGTTCGACGGCACCGTCCATCCGTCCCTTTCCAGGAGGCGGCAGGTCATGACCATTTCCCAGGCCGGAATCTCCTTCGTGAGCGCCGGGTATCGAGCTCGTTCGGGAAGATTTTGGTCGAATGCCCAGTCGAGGTCGTTCACCTCGATCTCCGCCATGACCCTTGCCAGCGGTGAACCGATTCTTTCCATCGCTTTCCGTGCCGTCGGGAGGTCCGCGTCGAGATAGGCGGAAAAATACGTTTCATCCGCGGTTTCAGGGAAGCCGAGCGCCGCGACAGCCGCCGGCCTGCGGGCAAGGTAAAACAGGGCGCGGCTTTTCAGGAGACGGTAATCCGGCGATTCAGGCGCAACCGACACAAGGGCCACGAGCGACCGCTCGAACAGCTGTTCCCGTTCGGGGGCATCCTCGGGGAACAGCAGGGCGAGCGCCTGGAGACGCCACGCGTTCTCTGCGGGAGAAACGGACTTCGCTTCCGCCAGTTCCGGGATCGTCGAGGGTAGCGCGATCGGCCCCACCATCCCGAACCGTTTCGTTTCCGACTTCCGGGTCTGCGTGATCGGAAACTTCGCGACGACGTTGTCGATCAGCCCGAGGAATGCCTCCTCCGGCGGCCGTTCATCCGAGAAGGAAAGCCCGGTCCACTCGAGGCGAGCGACCGGCGTCTCCGGAGCCAGTGGCGTTCCCGCCTTCCGTTCCTGGACGAGTAGCTTGACCGACATTGTCTCCTTGAGATTGTGCCCGACGAAGCCCCGAATGAGGAACCGGATGCCCAGATCGTTTGCGAGCCTGTAAACCTCCACGTCGGGAAACGTCCTGGCGTTTTCGCCAAGCGCCCTAGCCACCAGCGTCGGGTCGGGGATCCGGAAGCCGGTCGTCCGTCGCAGCCGGTCGTCCAGGTATCTCGTCATGAGCGCCCGGCCCGGCAGGTCGATCCCGTTCTCCTCCGGCTGGAAGGGAACGATCAGGACATCGTTTATTTTCCCTTTGAGAAGGGCGACGTACAGCGCCTTCTTCCCGTCCTGCCACTCCGCCGGGGACAAGGGGGAAGTTCCGCCGGCAAGAACACCCCGGGATGCGACGATCATGAGGAGGAAAAGCGCGAGGGCGAGCCGGTGCGACGAGCGTGGCATCATCGTCTGCTCCCTTGTTGTCGTTCTGGTCTTGAGGCTACTTCTTCCAGGCCGCCGCCAGCGCCTCGCGGATGTCGTGGACTGGCGCAAGCGTCAGCGGAAACTTCGTGCCCAGCCGCTCGGCGTTGCTCGCCGGCAGGATCGCCCGGGTGAATCCCATCTTCGACGCCTCGTTCAGCCGGCTCTCGGCCTGCGACACCGCCCGCACCTCGCCGCCCAGCCCCACCTCGCCGAAGATCGCCGTGCCCGCGGGGATCGTCTGGTCCCGGAAGGAGGCCGCGACGGCGCACAGCAGCGCGAGATCCGCCGCCGGCTCGTCGATCTTGATGCCGCCCGCGACGTTGACGAAAATATCCTGGTTGTAAAGCGCCAGCCCCGCCTTCTTCTCGAGGATCGCGCACAAAAGGATCACCCGGTTGGTGTCGGCGCCGAGCACCGTGCGGCGCGGCATCGCGAGGTAGCTTTGGGAGGCGAGCGCCTGCACCTCGACCAGCAGCGGCCGCGTCCCTTCGATGGCCGGGAAGACGGTGGTGCCCGACGTGTCGCCGTTGCGCTCGGAGAGAAACATGCCCGACGGGTCGGCGACCTCCGAGAGGCCGGTCGTCCGCATCTCGAAGACGCCGATCTCGTTGGTCGAGCCGAAGCGATTCTTCACCGCCTTGAGGATCCGGTACGGGTGGCCTTTTTCCCCCTCGAAGTAGAGCACCGTGTCGACGAGGTGCTCGAGCACCCGCGGCCCCGCGATCGCCCCTTCCTTCGTCACGTGCCCGACGAGGAAGACCGAGATGCCCGCCTTCTTGCCGAAGAACACCAGCCGCCCCGCGCACTCGCGCACCTGACCGACCGAGCCGGGCGCCCCCGGCAGCTCGCCCGTGAAGACGGTCTGGATCGAGTCGACGACCAGCGCCGCGGGAGCGAGGTCGCCCGTCGCCTGCACGATCCGCTCGAGCGACGTCTCGGCCATCAGGTAGATCGACCCGCCGTCGATCCCCATCCGCGCCGCCCGCATCTTGATCTGCGCCTCGGACTCCTCGCCCGACGCGTAGAGGATCGGCTTGCCCGCGGACGCCAGCCCCTTCGCGACCTGCAGCAGGAGCGTCGACTTCCCGATGCCGGGATCGCCGCCGATCAGCGTCGCCGACGCGGGGACCACGCCGCCCCCCATCACTCGGTCGAACTCGACGATGCCGCTACCGGTGCGCGCCGACGCGCTCTCGGACACCTCGGACAGCTTTACCGGCTTCGAGACGGGGAAATCCTCGAACGAGCGCCCGGTGTATTTCGGCGCCGCCGCGACGGTTTCCTCGACCATCGTGCTCCACTGCCCGCACCCCGGGCACTGCCCCACCCACTTGGGCGAAACGGTGCCGCACTGCGTGCAGGCGTACTCTGTCTTTGCCTTGGCCAAGAGACCTCGTTTCCGGAGGGGATAGGCGATTACATCACTTTCTCCGCGGACGGGTCAATGCGCCCGGTACGGCGACGCCGTTACCAGGTCCGCCGGGAGTGGCAATCGAAGCAGCTCACCAAATGCCCCCGCGCGAGGGTGATTCGCCCCAATGGCCCTTGGTTGAAGAATCTCCCGACCGGAACCTTCGAAAGGAACGTTCCCCGGAAATCGGCGCCATGACAAGTCGCGCAGTATGCGGGATCGCTCTTCACGAAAGGACCGTGCAGCGCGACCCAGCTCTCTCCCAGGGTGTGAACGCCGTGGGGACCGCCGTTCTTCGTGAGTGGAACTCGGACGTGGCAGACCTCGCATTCCGTGATCTTTCCGGCATATCCCTGAAGCGCGGTGCTCTGGACATTATCGTTCGCCTCGGAGCACGCATACTCGGCGTGCGTGGGGCCGTGGCATCCCTCGCACTGGATCCGGCCGTGCCCGGCGGAAACCTTATAAAGCCCGGGGCTTCCGAAGATTCCCGTCGCTTGCCGGTATCCTCCGGCCGCGTCGAAGACCGTGTTGTCGCGCACGTAGCTTCCCTTGGCGGACGACTGGTAGTGGCAGTACCGGCAGTCGGGCATGTCGAGCCAACCTTGCCGCGTGGACGCCCCGACGGCGGACATGTTCCCGTGGCAACTCTGGCACTGGATCAACGGGTTCCCCGAGGCGTCCACGGCATTTCCCATCGTCCCGCGCAGACATTGCGTGATGGAACCGGGGTGGCAGCAGTAGCACGCCGTACGGTCGGTCCCGTCGTCGAGCGGCATGCCCGTGGAGTCCTGCATCACGGGCGCGTGGTGGGTGTGCATCGCCGCAGTCAGCGGCTTGACGCCTACGGCTCCGGCTGTTCCCAGGGCATTCGAGCGATGGCATTGTGCGCAAAGGACCGGCTTCCCGGATAGCCTGACGGTGTTCTCGAGCCCCGTCCCGTCGAATCCATTCGCCGAAAGCACACCCGCGTATACGGCCGCGCGGGCGGGATCGGCGAAATTCCGGTCGTCGTGGATCCGGAGGATATTCAGCTTCCAGTCTTTTTCGAGGTTGGGGTCGAAGGCCCATCCCGCCGCCGGAAGGGCATCCACGGCGCCGCCCACGTTGGAGGAGTGGCACCCCTTGCACGTCATCTCGTTGCTGACCGGGAGCACGGTTTTCGTCGTTGCGATGGTCTCGCCCCGCCCGTTTTTCACAACCACTTTCACCATCGGGTAGTAGTCCGTCTGGCCCGCGTCATCGGTGCACACGATGGGGATTCCGTCGGCCTTCCAGAACCCCTTCACGTTGTCGTAGGCCATCGCGGCCGGGGAGCGGCTCGGAGTCCGGTTGCCTGCCAGGCCCGTATCCGGCGGCAGCGTCACCCCGAACAGGTCGCCGACGTAGCTCCAGAAGTTGGTCTTGCCCACGCTGGTGGTGTTGATGGAACTCCGCGTATCCTTTGTGGCCTGGTAGGTGACCGAGATCCCGGAGGTGACCTCCTTGCCGGTCGACCGGTTGACGACCTGGGCGTGCAGGTTGTTGTAGGGGGGCAGGATGGCGAACACGGAATAGTCGTTGTCCATGCAATGCATGCCCAGGTCGTTCCAGGCGACGACCGCGTGCGACGTGTCGATCGGAACGGTGTCCTCCACACACCCTGAAAACAGGAAAGCCATCGTGGTCAAGAGCGCGGCCATTCGTGATGCCATGCGTGGATTCATCGCGTCCTCCTTGGGCAGCCTGATCGGATACAGAATCTTTGCAACCGTCATGCCTCACGAATGCCCTGAAAAACCCTCCGGAAATCCAGCGGATTGACACTTTATCCCCGATCGGGGTCCGTGCCTGGCCATTCGTTTCCTCAAATAATCGAATTATTCAGTAAATAATTAGACCGCCCGAGCATCGGACTTCGGCTCAGGCAGGGACCCGGTTGGCGACGATCTTCTGGAGGATGTCGCCGAGGAGGTAGTTCCGGTCGGATACGGCGAGCTTCGCGCTGAAGTAGTGATACATCGACGCGGTCTCGGGCGTCGCGCCGAGCAGATGCCAGACCTTGTCGATCCCCGGCTGGGCCGGATCGAGCAGCGGGACGATCTCGGGCGACTTGGACAACAGGACCGCGACGGCGTGGCACATCTTTTCGCTTTGCTGCCCGAGCTCCTGGTCGATGTGCTCGACCTTCGAAAAGATCTCGCGGGAGATCCGTTCGAGCGACTGGGCGGCCGCGGCCTTCATTATTTTCCGGAGGTTCCGCCCGGGCTGGACGTGTCCCGGCACGTAGCCGTCGAGCACCGAGATCAGCGCGCTTTTCTCGGACTGCAGCAGGATGCCGATCGGCGCACGCAGGCCGGCCAGATCCTTCTCGGCCGCCTCCAGCCAGGCGAGGTAGGCCTCGACGAAGCGGTTGCTCTCGGTGCGGTAGACCTGGCTGACGGCCGACAGGAGCACCGCCTGCGCCACCAGCTTTTCCCGCAGAATGCATTGCATCGGCCGGCCTCCTTTTTCAGGGGAAGGGGCGCTATTCGGGCTGGAGCGTGCGGATCACGCCGCCCGTGTCGCTCGCTTGGGTCGCCCATTCGAGCCCCTCTTCCTTGAGGGTGATCTTGAGACGGACCACGTTCTGGGCAGAGGCGCGCTCCTTGACGTCGGCCGTCCGGATGTTGGCCTGGATGCCCGGCATCACCGGCTCCTTGACCAGGCTTATGGCCGCGACGCGGAGCCGGAGCTCCTTCGCGATGGCCTCCTTCTCGGGCGTGCCGAGCGTCGTGCCCGTGCCGGCCAGCGTATCGGCGAACGCCTCCTGGACGCCGCGCACCACCGATTCCTTCGTGACCGGCCCGCCCGCATCCTTCAGCGACGCCAGCCGGCCCTTGACGGCCTCGAGGAACGGCTTGTTGAACGCCGGGGCGATGCGGATGTTGTTCTTCGCCAGCGTTGCCTTCATCTGGGCCTCGACCGCGGCCGCGATCTTGGCGGGCGCTTCCATCTCTCCGGCCTGGGCCGACGTGGAATCCTCGATCAGCAGCGGCAGGTCGATCGTCATCTCGGGAATCCGGATGCGCGGGATCGACAGCCCCTCGAGCAGCGGATTGTCCTTGTAGTATTCCGCCAGCGACGCCGTCTGCTCGTCGGCAACCCGACGCGCGCGGATCAATCCGGCCATCATCGCCCCCATCAGCTCCCCGAGATCCGCCACGCGTTGCCTCCTTTTCGATTCTGCTTGCAGGCAAGGGCGATCGTTCGGAGGATCGCCCTTGCCCGCCGGTCAATCGGCGATCAGGCCGCCTTGACTTCCTTGATGCTGTTCTCGAGGACGCCCAGCAGCTTCTCAAGGCCCGCCGGCAGCTCGTCCTGGACGGCGCGGACGTGGATGATCAGGCTGTAGGTACGCTCGGTCTTGTCGGTCGCCGAGGTCGATTTCTTGGTGCTGTAGCTGCATTTCAATTCCGCGGAGACCGGGCCCCACCCGCCCTTGACCGCCAGCGAGGCATTGAGCTCGGAGGAGGAGGTGGTCGTCGACTCGACGACGGAATTGATCTTCGCGTTGAAGTCGATCGTGACCTCTTCGACCCGGATGTAGGGGATGGGCAGCATCGTGAGAATGGGCACGGTCAGCCGGAAGGGGGTGGGCGTGACCGTGATGACGCCGGCGGCGTCCTTCGTCTCGATGGGCTTGTCGTACGTGAAGGTGACCATCGTCGGCTTGCCCGGGTCGGTCGCGGCATCGGCCGCGTTGAACCCGACGCTCTTGATGAAGTCGACCGAGGTCTGGGCCGATTGCGCCTGCGCCTTGATGACGGCGTTGAGCGGGCCGCCGATCATGGACTGGAAATCGATGGACGACAGTTCCTGGCCAATGGACATCGAGGAACCTCTCTTTCCTTACGATCGATCGATGATTTCAGAGATAAGGTCTGCGCGCGTCTGGCATCGCTATTCCATGCAGCGACCTCCCCCCGGACCGGCCGGGCAAGAACGGCTGATTCTTTGGAGCGCAAGCAATTTATGCGCCGGGGGATATGGCAGGAAAGGGGCGGGGTCGCAAGTAACCGGGAATCAAACGACTTGGCGCAGAAGGAGGCCTTGCGCCGAACGGGAGGAAGGTGCGGCATACGGTAATTAACAACCGAACTCGGGAAATATTATTCCCAATCCACCTTGGGAGTCGACGTGCGAAGCTGCGGCGACGCTACCGTCGAAGCTTCCGCCAGCCCTCTTCCGCGGCCCGGGCCGCCTCCTCGAAAGACGCCTTGCCCGACTGCACGATCTTTTTCACGTCGTCGTACTCGGGCGCCCCGCGACGTGTCCCGTCCGGCAGCGCGATCTCCTTGACCCGGAGGGGGCCATAGGCCGTCTCGACCATCACGACCGTCCGCGACAGCGTCAGCCGGTCGCAGGCGTGGTAGCGCAGCCCGATCGAGGTGGACAGCGAGAAGACCGCCGCAGAGACGATCTCGAGATCCTCCTCGGGGCACAGGATGCGCAACAGCCAGCCCGGCCGCCCCTTTTTCATCGTCGCGGGCAGGATGGCCACATCGAGCGCGCCCGCCTCGAAAGCGCGCGCCATCAGCAGCTCGAAGCGCTGCGGATTCATGTCGTCGATGTTCGCCTCGATCTCGAGCACCCGGTCGCGCCCCGGCCCCGCGCCGGTCGTCTCGCCTTCGACCACCCGCAGGCAGTTGGGCCGGCCGGGGAATTCCTTGTGGCCGAGGCCGGTGCCCACGCGCCGCACCGTCATCTCGGGCGGCTTTTCGAACGACGCCTCGAAGGCGCGCAGCAGCGCCGCGCCGGTCGGCGTCACCAGCTCGCCCTCGCCCTCGCCGAGGCGCCACTTCGCGCCGGTCAGGAGCGCCAGCGTCGCGGGCCCCGGCACCGGGATCTTGCCGTGCTCGGACCACGCCTCGCCCGACCCGCCGGGCAGCGCCGAGCAGAACGCCCGCGGATTGCCGAGAAGGTCGAACAGGAAGCAGCCCGAGGCGATGTCGACGATCGCGTCGACCGCGCCGACCTCGTGGAAATGCACCTTGTCCTTCGTCGTGCCGTGCACCGCGGCCTCGGCCGTGCCCAACAGGTCGAATGCGCGTTCGGCCCGCGCCTTCGCCCCCGGAGGCAGCGCCGACTTCCGGAGCAGGTCGACGATCTCTGGCAGGTGCCGCGCGTGCGCCTTCTTGGCCGACACGTTGACGTCGACGCGCAGCCCGGCGATCCCGCACGACGATGCCCGGTCGACCTTGAGCGCATAGCCGGAAACAGGCAGCCCCTTCAAGCCCTTGCGCAGCTCCTTCTCGGCGCCGGTGAGCGACAGCAGCGCGGCGCACGTCATGTCGCCCGCGATGCCGGTGAAGCAGTCGAAATAAAGGATGTTGCCGGACATGGCTCCCTCGCCTCCTAAAGCCGGTTGATGACCGACGCGTAGACGCCGGCGCCGAAGCCGTTGTCGATGTTGACGACCGAGACGGTCGGCGAACACGAGTTGAGCATGCCGAGCAGCGCGGCGATGCCGCCGAACGACGCGCCGTATCCGATGCTGGTCGGCACCGCGATGACCGGCTTGTCGGTCAGGCCGCCGACGACCGAGGCCAGCGCGCCTTCCATGCCCGCGACGACGACGATGACGCGCGCCCCGGTCAGCGCCTTCTTCTGCATCAGCAGCCGGTGGATGCCGGCGACCCCGACATCGAAGAGCCGCTCGACCTTGTTGCCCATGAACTCGGCGGTAAGCGCCGCCTCCTCGGCGACCGGCACGTCGGAGGTGCCTGCGGTGATGACAAGCACGGTCCCCTTGCCCACCATTTCCGGCTCTTTCGAGCGGATCACCGCGCAGCGCGCCTTCGGGTGGATCACGGCCTCGCGGAAATGCTTGCGGATCACCTTCCCGTTCGCCTCGTCGATCCGGGTGATCAGCACGTCGGAGCCGGCCTTGCGCATCGCCCGCGCGATGGAGAGGATCTGCGCCGACGATTTGCCCTCGCCGAAGATCGTTTCCGGCATCCCCTGCCGGATCGCCCTATGGTGGTCGACGTGCGCGTCGCCGAGGCTTTCGTAGTGCATCGTGCTCAGGTTCTCGTAGGCGTCGTCGGGGCTCTTCTTGCCCGCGGCCACGTCCTTGAGAAGCGTCTTGAGTTTTTCCGGGGTCATCGCGAATCCTCCTTCGTCGTTTCGATCCTGATGCGCACCTGCGTCACCGCCCGGTCGGAAGCGCGGACCACGGTGAGAACCGCGCCGGGAATCCGGTACGATTCGCCCGCCGCGGGGATCTTCCCGGCCAGGTCTATCAACAATCCGCCCAGCGTCGTGTAATCGCCGTGAGGCGGACGGATGCCGACCGACTCCTCGAGACGCGCAAGCTCGGTCCGGGCCGAGACGAGGAAGGAACCCTCGCCCACCTTGCGCGGCGTCTCGCGCCCGCGGTCGTACTCGTCCTCGATCTCGCCGACCACTTCCTCGACCACGTCCTCGGCAGTGACGATCCCGGTCACGCCGCCGAACTCGTCGACCACGACGGCGAACGAGGTGGCCGCCTTGCGGAACGCCGCCATCAGATCGTCGACGTGCATCAGCTCGGGGACGAAGAGCGCCTTGCGCAGGAGAGGCTGCACGGGCTCGCCCGGGTTCTTTCCCACGGTGTCGAGCACGTGCAGGAACCCGACGATATGGTCGAGTCGATCCCGGTAGACGGGATAGCGGGAATAGCCGCTTCGCGCCGCCAGCAGCGCGGCGTCGCGGCAGGTCGCAGTCTCGGGAAGCGCGGCGACCTGGGGAAGCGCCCGGTGGATGTCCCCCACGATCAGCTCTCCGAAGTGGAACACGCGGCGCACCATCGTCCGCTCGTGCGGCTCGACGTCGGAGCCCGCGCGGCTCATCTTGAGGATCAGCCGGAGGTCCTCCCGCGTGACCGCGCCGTGGATCGGCTCGGTCCCCCCGAACGGCTTCGCGAACAGGCGGCCCAGGAACGAGACGACGGCCACGATCGGGTAGAGGGGATATCCGGCGACCCGGATGAAGCGGGCCGCGCTTCCCGCCAGCCGGTCGGCCCGGGGCACGGCGAAGCTTTTCGGGACGATCTCGCCCAGCAGGATGACGAGCGGCGTGACGATGGCGATCGCGGCGAGCGAGGCGCGCGGGCCCAACGCGGGAAGGAGCCGGGAAGTGGTCAGGACCGTGCTGAGGACGACGAAGATGTTGGTGCCGGTCAGCGTGGTCGCGATCGCCTTGTCGGGGCGGCCGAGCAGCTCGAGCGCGATGACGGCGCCGCCGTCGCCGCGGCGGGCGCGCTCCATCAGCTTGTTCCGGTCGGCCGAGATGAGCACCATCTCGGCCCCGGTGAAGATCCCCTCCATCAGGAGGCAGGCCATGATGGCCAGCGCGAGCTCCACCGTTTACTCCTTTCCCCCGGTCACTGGCGTGACCGACACTTCGACGATCCGGATGCCCTTGAGCCGTTCGATGCCGAAGCGCAAGCCCCCCAGGACGATCGCGTCGCCG
Source organism: Candidatus Deferrimicrobiaceae bacterium (assembly GCA_036504035.1). NCBI lineage: Bacteria > Candidatus Deferrimicrobiota > Candidatus Deferrimicrobia > Candidatus Deferrimicrobiales > Candidatus Deferrimicrobiaceae > Candidatus Deferrimicrobiaceae bacterium. Next base: position 10,836 of record DASXVV010000004.1, on the reverse strand, counting down.
CGCGAAGGCACCCGCCCAAAGGCGTGGAGGAGCAGCCCGGCGACCGTGTCCCACTCTTCGTCGGGAAGGCCGGTGCCGAACCGCGCGTTGAACCGGTGGATCGGCATCTTGCCCAGCACCCGGTGGGATCCCCCGGGCCCCGGCGTCACCTCGCGCTCCTCGCGGTCGTGTTCCTCCATGATCTCGCCGAACAGCTCCTCGAGGACGTCTTCAAGCGTGATGATGCCGACGATCTCGCCGAACTCGTCGACGACCAGCGCCATGTGGATCTTGCGTTGCTGGAACTGCCGCAGCAGGAGCGGCAGCTTCTTCGAGGCCGGGACGACGAAGGGCGGGGTCGCGAGCGGTCTCCAGTCGACGTCGGGCGCCCCTTCGGCGACGGCGGGGAGCAGCTCCTTGACGTAGAGGATCCCGACCACGTTCTGCCGATCCCCCTCGTAAACAGGGATGCGCGACCGGCGGTAGCGGTTGACCTGCGCCAGAAGCTCGGCGTAGGGCATCCCCGCGGGCACCATGAACACGTCGGCCAGCGGCGTCATGACCTCTCCCGCGCGCTGCTCGGTCAGCTCGAAGATGTTGTGGATGAGCGTCTTCTCGCCGGGCTCGAGCGTCCCTTCCTCCTCGCCCACGTCGACCAGCGCCCGGAACTCGCGCTCGGACAACACGCCCCAGGTCGACGAGAGCGTCCCGCCGCCGAGCAGCGCAAGGATGCCCCTGGCCAGCCCTTCGAGCACGAAGCGGACGGGCGCCACGACCCGGGCGAACGCGCGGAACGGGCGCACGGCGACCAGGGAGAAGGCGCCGGCGCGGGGCCAGACGATCGACTTGGGCCCGATGTCGCCCACGACCAGAATGAGCAGCATCCCCACGGCGGTCGCGATGAGCTTGCCGTACCGCGGGTAGAGCGGGAGGACCAGCCCCGTGATCAGCGAGGAGATCGAGACGTTGGCGATCTCGTTCCCGATGAAGATGGTGGTGATGAGGGAGCTCGGGGCCGCGAGCATCTTCTCGATGAGCCCGCCGACGCGATTTCCCTCTTCCTTCCAGCGGAGCAGGTCGACGCGGCGCAGCGCGAAGAAGGCGGTCTCGGACGCGGCGAAGAAGGCGGAGACGATCAGGAGCAGCGGAATGAGGACGAATTCCATGACAGCCGTTTCAGCGCGGCTCGAAGTGTCGGAAACCGGTCGGAAGCGCCGTTCCGGAGAGCCGGCTTCCGTCGGGCGTGACAACGACGACACCGGGCGCCTCGGTGAAGCGGCCGATCGGGGCCAGCCCGCAGCGGAAGGGCGCGAGCGCCCGGCGCAGCCGGTCGAGCTTCTTGGGGGGCACTGCCATCAGCAATTCGTAATCCTCGCCGCCGGAAAGGAACGCCGCCATCGGGTCCTCCCCCAGCGTCTCGGCTGCGAGAAGGAAGCGCATCGACATCGGGAACGCCGCGGCGTCGAGCTGCGCGCCGATCGGTCCGGTTTCGGCCAGGTGCCCGAGGTCGGCCAGCACGCCGTCGCTGACGTCGATCATGGCGGAGACCGCGCCGGAGCCCGCAGCGGCGATTCCTTCCCGCCAACGCGCCTCGGGGGTCAGGTGCCGCCGCATCGCCTCGCGTCGCCATCCGCCCGCTCGGGCGGGACGGCCGCGAAACAAAAGCGCCAGCCCGAGGCGCGACCAGCCGGGCTCGCCCGTGACGACGACGAGGTCGCCCGGGCGGGCGCCGGTCCGGAGCAGCGCCTTGCCCGGCGCGGTCTCGCCCACGACCGTGACCGACAGCGTGAGCCGGTCGCCGCGCACGGTGTCGCCGCCGACGAGCCGCATGCCGGCCGGCGCGGCGGCCAGCGCCATGCCGCGGTAAAGAGAACGGAGGAAATCGAGCGGCGTGTCGGGCGGCGCGGCGATCGCCACGAGATAAGCGACGGGCCTGGCGCCCATGGCTGCCAGGTCGGAAAGGTTGGACGAGAGCGCCCGGACGCCGATCTCGCCGGGCCGGAAATAGCCGAGGGAAAAGTGGGTCCCCTCGACGAGCATGTCGGTGGAAAGCACCATGCGCCCATGCACCGGCAGCAGCGCGGCGTCGTCGCCGATGCCCAGCTCGCCGGGCCGCTCGGCCCCTCCGTACGCGCGGCGGATCGCGTCGATGAATCCGAATTCCCCGGCGTCTCGGAGCGTGCGCCGGGAACGAGGGCTCCCGCTCACTTCCTTTTTTGCGCTCCGGGGGCAGCGGCCTTTTTCGGCCCGGACTTCGCCGGCTTCTCCGCAGACTTCGCGGCGGGCTTCCCCGCGGCCTTCGGCGGCTTGCCGGTCGTCTTCGCCGGCTTCCCGGCTGCCTTCGCGGGTTTCCTCGCGGCCTTCGCGGGTTTCCCGGGCTTGTCGGCAGGGCGCAGCGGGTTCCGCTTGAGCGCCAGCCCGACGACGTCGTCCATGGTCTTGACGAAGCTGAAATCGAACCGCTTCGCCTCGTGCTTCGGGATGTCCTCGATGTCCTTCCGGTTCTGCTCGGGCACGATCAGCTTCGTGATGCCCGCGCGCAGTGCCGCGAGCGCTTTCTCCTTCAAGCCGCCGATCGGCAGCACCCGGCCGCGCAGCGTGATCTCGCCGGTCATCGCGACGTCCCGGCGCACCGGGATGCGCAGGAGCGCCGAGACGATGGAGGTCGCCATGGTGACGCCCGCCGACGGGCCGTCCTTGGGGATGGCGCCCTCGGGGAAGTGGACGTGGATGTCGGCGCGCTGGTTGAAGTCGCGGTCGAGCCCGAGGCTGATGGCGCGCGAGCGGACGTAGCTCATGGCCGCCTGCGCCGACTCCTGCATGACCTCGCCGAGCTTGCCGGTGAGCACGAGCTTGCCCTTGCCGGGCATGACCGTGACCTCGGTCGCGAGCAGGTCCCCGCCCATCATCGTCACGGCGAGGCCGTTCGTCAGGCCGATCTCGTCCTTCTCCTCGGTGCGGTTGGCGTGGAAGCGCGGCTCGCCGAGGAGCTTCACCAGGTTGCGGCCGGTGATCTTGAAGCGCGTCTCCTTGCCCTTCTCGACCACGTCCTTGGCGACCTTGCGGCACACCGAGGAGACCTCGCGCTCGAGGCTGCGGACGCCGGCCTCCTTGGTGTAGCCGTGCATGATGCCGCGCAGGCCGTCCTCGGTGAAGTCGCACTCGACGTCGGCGATGCCGTTGAGCGCCTTCTGCTTCGGCACCAGGTACTGCTGCGCGATGGCGAGCTTCTCCCACTCGGTGTAGCCGGGGAGCTGGATGATCTCCATGCGGTCCTGCAGCGGCAGCGGGATCGAGTGGAGGCTGTTCGCCGTGGTGATGAACATCACGTTCGACAGGTCGTAGTCGAGGTCGAGGTAGTGGTCGTTGAAGAGGCTGTTCTGCTCGGGGTCGAGGACCTCGAGCAGCGCCGCCGACGGGTCGCCGCGGAAGTCGGTCGACATCTTGTCGACCTCGTCGAGCAGGAAGACCGGGTTGCCCGAGCCCGCCTTGCGCAGGCTCTGGATGATCTTGCCCGGCAGCGCGCCGATGTAGGTGCGCCGGTGACCACGGATCTCGGCCTCGTCGCGCACGCCGCCGAGCGAGAGGCGCACGAAGGTGCGGCCGGTCGCGCGCGCGACGGACTTGGCGAGCGAGGTCTTGCCGACGCCGGGCGGGCCCACGAGGCAGAGGATCGGGCCCTTCATCTTCTTCACGAGCGCCTGGACGGCCAGGTACTCGAGGATGCGCTCCTTCACCTTCTGCAGGCCGTAGTGATCCGTGTCGAGGATCTTCTCGGCCTCCTTCACGTCGAGCTTGTCCTGGGTGTACTCGTCCCAGGGCAGCGACAGGACCCAGTCGATGTAGTTGCGGACGACGGTCGCCTCGGCCGACATCGGCGACATCATCTTGAGCTTCTTCAGCTCCTTCTTGATCTTGGCCTGGGCCTCCTTCGACAGCTTCTTGGCCTTGGCCTTCTCCTCGAGCTCCTGGATCTCGTTCTTGAACTCGTCCCGCTCCCCGAGCTCCTTCTGAATGGCCTGCATCTGCTCATTCAGGTAGTACTCCTTCTGGGTCTTCTCCATCTGCTTCTTGACCCGGGTGCGGATCTTCCGCTCGACCTGCATGATCTCGATCTCGCCCTGCATCAGCTCGTAGAGCTTCTCGAGGCGCTTGGTCGCGGAGGTGGTCTCGAGGAGGATCTGCTTGTCCTGGAGCTTGAGCTGGAGCTGGGCGGCGATCTGGTCGGACAGCTTCCCCGCCTCGTCGATCGTCTGGATCGAGAGGAGCATCTCGGGGGGCACCCGCTTGGAGAGCTTGGCGTAGGTCTCGAAGACGCCGTTCACCGACCGGACCAGGGCCTCGAGCTCGACGCCCTTCTCGACCGGCTCGACCACCTCGCGCGCCTCGACCGCGAAGTAGGCCTCTTCGGGGAGGAAGCGCTCGATGGTGGCGCGGCCCTTGCCCTCGACGAGCACCTTGACGGTGCCGTCGGGCAGGCGCAGCAGCTGGATGATGGTGCCGAGGGTGCCGAAGGCGAAGATGTCCTCGGGGCCCGGCTCGTTCGTGCGCGCCTTCTTCTGCGCGGCGAGCAGGATCTCCTTGCCCTCGTGCGCCATCGCCTGGTCGAGCGCGCCGATGGACTTCTCGCGCCCGACGAAGAGCGGGACGACCTGGTTGGGGAAGACGATGATGTCGCGCAGGGGCAACAGGGGAACGACCCGCCCCGCCGCGCGCTTGCTCTCGCTGTTCTTGGAAGACATCGGCTCGGATTCTGCGTCCGTCCGCGGGACGCCGCAAACTCTTTGGCGCTCACCGGGGGAGCGCCGCGCGGACACTGAAGGGTAGCGCAGATGCGCGGTCGCGCCAGGGCTCCCGGCGCAACCGCGAGGAGGGGCGGCCGATAGTCCGGACATGAAACAGGGAGACGAGGAGACGGGGAGACCTCTCTGGGATTTGTCGGAGCCCGTGATCGGGGCGTGCATCGAGGTGCATCGACACCTCGGCCCCGGTCTTCTCGAATCCGCGTACGAGGCCTGCCTCTGCCACGAGTTGTCGCTGCGCGGGATGTCATTTGAGCGGCAACGCGCCGTCCCCCTCACGTACAAGGGCCTCGCGCTCGAATGCGGCTACCGCCTCGACCTCGTTGTTGCGGATCGCGTGATCGTCGAGATCAAGGCCGTCGAGGCTCTCGCGCCCATCCACGAAGCCCAGGCCCTCACGTACCTGCGTCTCACCGGGCTCGAGGTCGCACTGCTGGTCAACTTCCGCGTCCCCGTGCTCAAGCACGGCCTCCGGCGTCTGCGCCTCAAACCCTAGCCGTTCTCCCCGCCTCCCCGTCTCCCTGTTGTCCTGAGAGCCGCGCCCTACCGCGTGGTCCGCTCCGGCACTCGGGGCAGGCGCACGTAGAACGTCGAGCCCAGGCCGAGCTGGCTCTCGACCCAGGCCTTGCCGCCCTGGGCCTCGGCGATCTTGCGCACGATGTAGAGGCCCATGCCGGTGCCGCCGACCTGGCGCACCTGCTCGAGGCGCGCGAGGGGGCGGAAGATGAGGTGGTGGTGCTCGGGCGCGATGCCGACGCCGTTGTCGCGCACCCACAGCGTCAGGGCGCCCTCCTCGTCCGCGGCGCCGATGTCGATCTTCAGCGGCCGCGCCTCGTCGCGGTACTTGATGGCGTTCTCGACGAGGTTGCGCAGGATCTGGCTCAGCTGCGTGGCGTCGCCGTGGGCGACGTGGGGCACGCGTTGCACCTCGAGCTTGGCGCCGGTCTCGTCGATCTTGGCGCCGAGCTGAACGATCACCGTGGCGAGGAGCTCGCGCAGATCGACGCGGCGGCGCTCGGGCTCGCGGTGGCGCACCCGGGCGAGCGCGAGGAGGCTGTCGATGAGCGCCTGCATCGCCTTGACCGCGAGCTGGATGCGCTCGGCGGCGCGCACCTCGACGGCGCCGAGGTGGCTCTGCAGCCGCGTCTGCAGCAGGTGGGCGTAGCCGGCGATCGTGACGAGCGGCGCCTGCAGGTCGTGCGACGCGATGAAGAGGAAGTCCTCCATCTCGTGCTGCGCGTCCTCGAGGGTGCGGTTCTGGCGGCGGATCTCGCCCACCTGCTCCTCGACCAGGCGCTCGAGCTCGGTCGCGTAGTGCTCGAGCTGGCGCTGGGCCCGCCGCAGGCTCACCTGGGCCGTGATCCGCGCGAGGAGCTCGCGCGGGTTGAAGGGCTTGAGCACGTAGTCGTCGGCGCCGATCTCGAGGCCGCGCAGCTTCTCGCCGAGCTCCGCGCGCGCCGTCAGCATCACCACCGCGACCGAGGCCGTGAGCGGGTCGAACTTGAGCCGCTCGAGCAGGCCGAAGCCGTCGAGGCCCGGCATCATCACGTCGGTGAGCACGAGCGAAGGCGGGTTCGCGCGGGCGCACGCGAGCGCCTCGGCGCCGTCGCCGGCGACCTCGACCTCGAAGCGCGCGCCGAGGAGGCCGGCGAGGTAGGCGCGCAGGTCGGCGTTGTCCTCGACGATGAGGATGCGCTCCCGCGGCGAGGTGGGGGCCTGCCGCACCGGGGTCGGCACCGCGCTCGCCGCGGCCGCGGCGGCGTCGAGCGGCTGCGGCGAGAGGAGCGCGTCCGCGGCGACCGGCTCCTCGAGCACGCGGTCGGCCGGCAGGTGGTCCCGGCCCGCCGGGAGCGCGACGCGGAAGGTGGCGCCCGCGCCCAGGCGGCTGTCGACGGTGACCTCGCCGCCGTGCAGCTTGCACAGCTCGCTCACGAGCGGCAGCCCGAGCCCCACGCCCTCGTGGCTGCGGCCGCCGATCTGCTCGGCGCGGTGGAAGCGCGTGAAGATGTGCGGCAACTCCTCGGACGCGATGCCGGGCCCGGTGTCGGCGACCTCGAGGACGAGGCGCCCGGGCGCCGTCGCGAGCTGCAGGGTGACGCCGCCCTTGGCCGTGAACTTGAGCGCGTTCGCGAGCAGGTTCGAGACGATCTTCTCCCACATCTCGAGGTCGACGTAGCCGACCACGTCGTCGGCCCCGTCCGCGAACGTGAGCGTCAGGCCGCGCGCGATGAACGACGACTCGAACGAGGCGCACAGGTCCTTCGTGGTCGCCCGCAGGTTCACGCGCCGGTACACCGCGCGCATCTTGCCGGCCTCGATCTGCGCGAAGTCGAGGAGGTTGTTGACGAGGCGCAGCAGGCGCAGCGCGTTGCGGTGCATGAGGTCGAGCCGCGCCTGGTCCTTGGGCGGGCGCGGCTCGGCCAGCATCTCCTCGAGCGGGCCGAGGTTGAGCGTGAGCGGGGTGCGGAACTCGTGCGAGATGTTGGCGAAGAACTCGGTCTTGAGCCGGTCGAGCTCGCGCAGCCGCTGGTTCGACTCGGCCAGCTCGCTCGCCACCCGCTCGAGCTGGACGTTCTTCTCCTTCAGGGCGCGGCGCGCCGCGTCGACGCGGTCCTCGAGCCGCTGGATCGGCTGCTCCTCGGCGAGCGCGGCGATGGCGGCGGCCGCCTCCTCGCCCCACTCGCCCCGTGGCCGGATGGCGAAGCCGCAGGCCGGATCGCCGCGGCCGACGCAGGCGGTCTCGACGGCGATCATGGGCGCGCCCATGACCCCGGTGGTCCAGCCCGCGGCGTAGCCGGTCAGCGTCCAGCACACCGGATCCTCGGCGTGGCCGAAGCTCTTGACGTGCTGCTCGGCCTCGTAGGAGTTGCGCCACACCCCGGTCATCGAGAGCGCGCCCTGCGCGCGGTCGAAGCGCAGCTCCGTCGTCTCGACGGCGCAGATGCCCTCCCACTCGTGCATCAGCGGGCCCGAGAGCATCCACTCGCGCTCCGAGTCCCAGGCGAACTGCTCGCCCAGGCTGCGGGCGTCCTGCAGCCCCGTCTGGTAACCCCAGCGCATGAGGATGCCGCGCGCGACCGCCTCGCCGAGCGTCTTGATGAGCTGCTCGCGCATGGCCCCGGTGGCCGCGGCGTCGAAGAGCAGCAGCCGCCGTCCGCCCAGGGAGATGCGCCCCGCGGCGGGCTCGAACCGCAGCAGCTTCGTGATCTCGATGTCGGCGGTCTTCATCCCCCGAGACCTATCCCCGCGACGGCGCCCCCCGGCGCCGCCTGGCACTTCGTTACTGCGGCGGGCGGCGCCCGCGCCCGAGGTCACTGACGCTGAGCCAGTAGCTCAGGACGGCGTGCAGCTTGCGCTCGAACTCGTTGAGGCCGATGGGCTTGATGATGTAGTCGCTGGCGCCGAGCGCGATCGCGCGCTCGATGTCGCTGGGGTTGCCGGAGGTGGTCAGCAGCACGACCGGGATCGCCATGAGCCCCGGATCCTCGCGGATGATCCGCAGCACGGCGAACCCGTCGAGACGGGGCAGCTTGATGTCCAGGAGCACCAGGTCGGGACGGAGCGGGTGGCCCGCGTGCGGCCCGCCGCCGCGCAGCCGGTCGATGGCGTCCTGACCGTCGGCCGCGCAGACGACCTCGTGGGCGACGCTCGCGCCGCCCATCACGAGCGAGGCGAGGTAGGTGTGGTCCGGGTTGTCCTCGACGAGGAGGACCCGGCTGGGCTCGGTGGCGACCATGGGACGGCCTAAAGATACAGCGATGGTGAAATGGAGTCCAGCGCCACAACGCGAGTCGAGTGGCCGGCGGCGGCGGGCTACTTCTTGGCCGCGGTCACGCCCGCGGGCGGGGGCGTGGCGGGGGGCGCGGCGCCGGCGGCGGCCGCGGCGGGCGTGGCGGGGACGGCACAGGCGGCGGCCGCCGCCGCGGCGAGCGGCGCGCACGCGGCCGGCGGTAGCGGCGTGGCCGGCGCGGGCGCAGCGGCCGTCTTCACCGGGGCGGGCGGCGCCTTGGCCGCGGGGGCGGGCGCCTTGGCCGGGGCCGGGGGCGTCTTCTTGGCGACCTCCGGCTTCGGCTCCTCGCGGTGCAGGACGACGGCGGCGCGCATCCTCTGCGGCAGCACGCGGTCGAGCTTGCCCCAGGTCCACAGGCCCGCGAGGAGGACCATGATCGCCGCCGCGATGACGGCGTTGCGCTGGCTGTGGTGCTCGGCGTAGGGGTCGAAGAGGTCCCGCCGGGAGCCCTTGGGCAGCTTGGCCGTCCCGGTCAGCGAGGTGCCGAACGGGATGTTGATCTTGGCCTTCGCGTTCACCGCCCAGCCGTTGGCGTCGAGGATCGGCCCGAGGTTGCGCTGGCGCAGCTTGAGCGCGGCGATGATCATCGACGGCAGCGAGATGAGCAGCATCAGGCCGACGAGGCCGAGCGGCATCCACAGGCCGAGGCCGAAGAACGACGACAGCAGCGCGCCGAGGGCGGCGGTGATGCCGCCGACCGCGACGCCGAGCGCGGCCACGACGCCGACGTCGAACTTCGGCTTGACCGGCGCGGCCGCGGGCGCGGCCCCGACGCCCGGCTTGGCGGGGACGGGGGCGGGGGGCGCGCCCGGGTGGACGTGCCCGACCACGTGCTCGCCGTGGGTGGTGACCCCGGCGTGGATCGCGGTGTCGGCGGCGCCGGCGCGCTTCGCCACCTGCTCCTCGATCCAGCGGATGGTCCGGGTGTACGGCGCCCAGAACGCCTGGCGGATGCTGATCGGGTGCTCGACGATCTTCACGATCGTGGCGTCCCAGTCCTGCCCCTTGCGGTCGTAGAAGACGCCGTTGCGGCCGACCATGAGGTTGTCGGCATCGCCGGCGGTGAACGAGGCCGCGACCGTCATCTTCTCGTTCGTCGCCTTGCGCACGCACTCGACGTACGCGAGGAACGTGCGCGACAGGTGCGCGAGCAGGCCGTGGCGCGCCATGTCCTCGACCTTCACGCACAGATCGCAGCTCCGCTGGTCGAGGTAGAGGGTGCCGCTCTGGAAGATGGCCTTGCCCTTGCCGCGGTAGAAGTCGCGGAAGGAGACGAAGTTGACGAGGAGCTGGTAGAGATCGCGGTGCAGGCGGATCAGCTTCTCGACGTTCGCGATGGCCTTGTACTCGGGCTCGAGCGCCTGGTCCTGGTCGACGAGCGCGGTGACCTGGTCCTTGGCCGGGCCGCCGAGCATCGCGCGGACCCGCTCCTTGCCGAGCTTCTCCACCTCGGCGCCGGCCTTGCGCCCGCGCCACTCCTCGTGCGCGGCGAGGCGCTCGCCCAGCGCCTGCCAGTCGGCCTCGGTGAGCCGGTCGCGCGGGCCGAGCAGCGGGACGACGGCGGCGGCGTGGAGCTGGGCCAGGCGCGCCGCCCAGGCGGGGTTCGGGCCGTCGAAGAAGGGCAGCGGCCGGTCCGCCTCGATGTGCGACAGCGGCAGGGCCGCGATCTCGTCGTGCGTGATGGTGAGGTCCTTGGCCGTGAACGCGAGGTAGTCCTTCTCCTCGCGGTTGAGGGCCTGCATCGCGCGGGCGTCGAACGCGGCCAGGCGGCAGCGGGCGAAGTAGTCGTCCACCTTGGCCTTGACCGCCCTGACGGCGTCGCCGGCGGCGACGGTCGCGTCGCCGAGCGGCAGGATCGCCGGCGCGGCCTCGCCCTCCTTCCACCAGTCCGCGTAGGCCTGGGCGGCGACGAAGAACGTGTCCACGGCTGCCTGGTCGAGGCCCGGCTTGCCGCTGCGGTCGGTCTTCTCGCCGCAGCAGGCCATGATGTCCAGCACCACCTGCTTGACCGCCTCGTCCTCGGCGGCCTCGGGGATGACGATGCCGTCGCCGTTGAAGCGCGTCTCGACGAAGACCTTGTTGGTGTCGGCGGTGTCCTCGAGCGTGATCTCGGCGGCGTCCTTCTTGCCGAGGTGGCGCAGGATCTCGCGGGCGGAGGCCAGGACCTCCTTGCCCTCGGGGGTCTCGCCGTCGATCGCGTCGAGGGACAGGGTGGCCTTGCCGTCCTTGAGGACGGCCGGATCCTTGAGGCAGGCGCAGGCCCAC
>DASXVV010000003.1 GCA_036504035.1 Candidatus Deferrimicrobiaceae bacterium | reverse complement strand
CAAATCTGGGCTTTTCACGCCCGTATTAGACGCCTTCGAGGGCGAATTGGATTCGATTTGCCGAGCATTCGTTGCGATTTGCCCGTTTCGGTGCCACCACAAGCGTACCGCCTGCTTTAGCCGTCTTGTAACGGATGTACTTGAGAATATTATGACTGGCGCATACCCACAGCCATTCGGCGGAGCATTTCTCAAAGCCCCGTCTCAGGAAGCCGAGATAGCCGGGATGTCCGGCACATCCTTTGGTCTGTCCGAACACGGGCTCGACGATGCCCTTTCGCTTGGCATAGGCAGTCCGGCCCTCGGCGGTCGAAATCCGGCGGCGCATTCGCTCCGTGAAGTCCATGTCGGCCTCTTCCTCCGGCGTCGCCGGCGAGCAGGGCGAGTTCGGCGTTCCATGACGCTGGCGATCCGGCGGGATCAGCGCCTGGACGCCGCGCGCCTCCGCAACCGCGTAGTTCTCCTCGCTGAAATACCCAGGGTCGGCCAATATCCTGTTTGGCACCCCGACGTTTGTGATCGTCTGGTCCAGCATCTCCGGAAGGTGCGGCACGTCCGCCGCCTGCCAGCTCAGGCTACAGGCGACAATCACCTGGAATTTGCCGTCGACCACTGCCTGAGCGTTGTAAGCCTGGATATAGGATCCGTTCGCGGCCTTCATAATCCTGCATTCCGGATCGGTGAAGCTGCGCTGGGCAGTCGGTTTCGGTGTTTCGTCGATCTTGGGCGGTGGGCCGCAAGGCTTCCTGCCCTTAGCCTCGTACGCCGCCTCCGTCTCGGCCCGTTCCCGCCGCCGAGTATCTGCAGCGGCTTTCGCCTCGGCCTCAATGGCCGCCTTCGCGGCCCGTATCTTGGCCAGGCGGTTCTGGCGGCGCTCAATCTCTCCCGAGGCGGGCAGGCCGCTGCCGTCCGGTCCGAACAGCGCGTCCTCTGCGGCGTCTTCCTCGGCGGCGCGCTTGAAGTATCCGTCAATCTCGGCTTGAACTCGAGCTTCCTCGTCGACCATGCGCGAGTAGCTCATCGCCTTGCGCCTGCTGGCGCTCGCCTCGATCTTGGTTCCGTCCAGAGCGGCCTCGACCAGGCCGACCATCCCGGCCTCCCTGCAAAGGTCCACGCTCTGCTTGAACAGGGCGTTGAGCGCCCCCTGGTGCCGCATCCGAAACGAGTTGACCGTACGGTGGTCCGGAAAACAGCCGCCGCAGACCACTCTCCCGCCCAAATCGTCGCGGCAAAGCGCTGCGATCTTGCGGGAGCTATACAATTTGCGTGTCCACGCGTACAAGAGAAGACCGACCATCATCAAAGGCGAATACGGCGCAGCTCCGCGACCGTCCTTGCCGTACGAGGCGAAGTATCGCGACGTGTCAAGCTCCCCAACGATATCGATCACCTGATACGCAAGGTGGTCGGCAGAGAGCCAGTCCCGAGGATCGGGAGGAAGAAGAAACGCCTGATCGGTACTGTAAGACAGAAATCCATGTGCCATGAATCAGAATTCGACGAGAGATTCGCAACATCATTCC
>DASXVV010000002.1 GCA_036504035.1 Candidatus Deferrimicrobiaceae bacterium | reverse complement strand
GCCACGACTTCTTCGTCTTCACGAACGCCGAGTCCAACCGGACCAACGTGGTGTACCGCCGCAACGACGGCCACTACGGGCTGATCGAGCCGGCGGAAAATTAGCGGGTCTGGCTGCGCGCCCGGCGGCCGTTGTGGGCGCCGGGCGCGCGCCGTGCGACTCGGCCCCGCGCGCTGTGCGACAATGGGCGTAGACCTTTTCTCCGATAATCCGGGAGCAGTGCCCCAGTGATCAAGATCGTCGACAAACTGCTGCACGCCGGTGAAGGCCGGCGCCTCAAGACACTCCAGGAGCAGACCCAGAGGGTCACCGCCCTGGAGCCGGACGTCGCCGCCCTGAGCGACGAGCAGTTGCGCGCCAAGACGGCCGAGTTCCGACAGCGTCACGACAACGGCGAGATGCTCGACGATCTGCTGTTCGAGGCGTTCGCCGTCGCCCGCGAGGCCGGCAAGCGTGCGCTCGGCATGCGCCCCTTCGACGTCCAGGTGCTGGGCGGTATCGTCCTCCACGACGGCGATATCGCCGAGATGAAGACCGGCGAGGGCAAGACACTCGTCGCGACGATGCCGATGTACCTCAACGGACTCTCCGGCCACGGCGCCCACCTGGTCACCGTGAACGACTACCTGGCCAAACGCGACGCCGAGTGGATGGGCCAGGTGTACCGCTTCCTGGGCCTGGAGGTCGGCGTCATCCAGGCCAACATGACCCCAGAGGAACGCCGCGCGCAGTACAACGCCGACGTCACCTACGGCACCAACTCGGAGTTCGGCTTCGACTATCTGCGCGACAACATGACCATGCGCCGCGAGCACATGGTCCAGCGCGGACATGCCTTCTGCATCGTGGACGAGGTCGACTCGATCCTCATCGACGAGGCGCGCACGCCGCTCATCATCTCCGGGGCGGCCGAAGAGGCCACCTCGGTCTACGGGCGCGTCAACGGCATCATCACGTTCCTCAAGAAGGAAGAAGACTACAAGGTCGACGAGAAGGCGCGGCAGGTGATGCTCACCGAGGAAGAGGGCATCCCCAAGGTTGAGCGGCTGCTGGGCATCGAGAACCTCTACGACCCGCAGAACATCGAGCTGCTCCACCACGTCGACCAGGCGCTCAAGGCGCACGTCCTCTACAAGCGCGACGTCGACTACATGGTCAAGGACGGCGAGGTCGTCATCGTCGACGAGTTCACCGGCCGGCTCATGCCGGGCCGCCGCTGGTCCGACGGCCTGCATCAGGCCGTCGAGGCGAAGGAAGGGGTCGACATCGAGAACGAGAACCAAACGCTCGCGACCATCACCTTCCAGAACTATTTCCGCATGTACAACAAGCTCGCGGGCATGACCGGCACCGCCGACACCGAGGCGGCCGAGTTCGCCCAGATCTACAAGCTCGAAGTCAACGTCGTGCCGACCAACCAGCCGATGATCCGGCAGGACCTGGGCGACCAGGTCTACCGCACCGAAAAAGAGAAGTTCAACGCGGTGCTGCTCGACGTCAAGGAAAGGTACGAGAAGGGGCAGCCGGTCCTCGTCGGCACCGTCTCGATCGAGAAGTCCGAGCGCGTCTCGGGGCTGCTCAGCCGCAACGGCATCCCCCACAACGTCCTCAACGCCAAGCACCACGAGAAGGAAGCGGCGATCATCGCCGAGGCGGGTCAAGCGGGCAAGGTCACCATCGCCACCAACATGGCGGGCCGCGGCGTCGACATCAAGCTGGGCGAAGGGGTCGTCGACAAGGGCGGCCTGCACATCATCGGCACCGAGCGGCACGAGTCCCGCCGCGTCGACAACCAGCTTCGCGGCCGCGCGGGGCGCCAGGGCGACCCGGGCTCGTCCCGCTTCTTCCTGTCTCTCGAGGACGACCTGCTCCGCATCTTCGGGGGCGAGCGGATCAGCCCGCTCATGGAAAAGCTGGGCATGGAGGAAGGCGAGCCGATCGAGCACGGGCTCATCAACCGCGCGGTCGAGAACGCCCAGAAGAAGGTCGAGGGGCACAACTTCGAGATCCGCAAGCACCTGCTCGAATACGACGACGTCATGAACCGGCAGCGCACCGTCATCTACGACATGCGCAAGGAAGTGCTCTCGGGCGAAGATCTGTCCGGCATGATCTCGGAGATGACCGAGGAGGTCCTCGACGAAATCGTCCACCGCTTCTGCGACGAGAAGAGCTATCCCGAGTCGTGGGACCTCGTCGGGCTGCGCGAGGCGGTCAACGCCCAGTTCGGCATCCGTCCCGAGATCCTTAAGGAGGCCGTCCCGACGCTCAAGGTGCCCGCCCTGGTCGAGTCGGTGAACGAGGCCGCGGCCGAATTCTACAAGCAGAAGGAGGCCGAGAACGGCCCCGAGCTCATGCGGTATATGGAGCGCATGTTCATCCTTTCCACGCTCGACCAGCAATGGAAAGACCACCTGCTCTCGATGGACCACCTCAAGGAAGGGATCGGGCTGCAGGGCTACGCGCAGAAGGATCCGCTGAAGGAATACCAGAAGCAGGGCTTCGAGCTGTTCGCCGACCTCGTCGGCCGGATGAAGGAAGAGTCGCTGCGGCGCCTTTACCGTGTCCAGGTCCAGCGCGAGAGCGACCAGCCGGTGGCGCCGATCAAGGCGCCCGTCCAGCCCAAGCGGGTCAACATGTCCCACGGCGAGATCGCGAAGGCGGGCAACAAGACGCAGGTGCACTCCCAGGACAAGATCGGGCGCAACGATCCGTGCCCGTGCGGCTCCGGCAAGAAATACAAGAAATGCCACGGGCAGGGCATGTAGGAGGGTTTCCGATGAAACCGGTTAAAACGCTGCGTGTTCCGGGCTTCCGCGGGGCCGGCATGGCGTGCGGCCTCAAGAAGTCGGGCAAGCCCGACCTGGCGCTGGTCGTTTCCGACCGGCCGTGCGTGTCCGACGTCGTGTTCACGAAGAACAAGGTGTTCGCCGCGCCCGTCGCCTGGGGCAAGGCGCTTAAAGGGCGCACGGCGGCCTTGCGCGGCATCGTGGCCAACAGCGGAAACGCCAACGCCTGCACGGGCGCCGACGGTCTTGCGGCCGTGCGCGACACGGCCGCGGCGGCGTGCGCGGCGCTGGCGCTGCCGAAGGATTCGCTCCTCGTCTCGTCCACCGGCGTCATCGGCGTCCAGCTCCCGGTCGACAAGATCGTCGACGCGATGCCCGACCTGGTCGGGTCGCTTGCCGTCGACGGCATCCTGCAGGCGGCCGACGCGATCATGACCACCGACGCCTTCCCCAAGCGCGGCATCCGGAAGGTCAAGCTGTCCGGCGGCACGGTCACGGTCGGCGGCATCGCGAAGGGCGCCGGAATGATCGCCCCCAACATGGGCACCATGCTCGCCTACCTGTTCACCGACGCCGCCGTCGCGGTCGCAGACCTCAAGCGCCTCTTCCGCGACTCGGTCGACCGCTCCTTCAACCGTATCGTGGTCGACGGCGACACGAGCACCAACGACACCGCCGCCATCTTCGCCAACGGGGCGTGCGGGCTGCCGCCGCTTTCCGGCGACGACCTGGCGGCGTTCGCCGCGGCGGTCCACGACCTGCTGCTCGACCTCGCGCTCATGATCGTGCGCGACGGCGAGGGAGCGACGCGCGTGGTGCGCATCGCCGTCACGGGGGCGCGCAACGACGCCGACGCCGAGAAGGCGACGCGGGCGGTCGCGACCTCCCCGCTGGTCAAGACGATGGTCGCCGGCGCCGACGCCAACTGGGGGCGCGTCATCGCGGCCGTGGGGAGGGCCGGCATCCCGATGGACCAGGACCGCGCCTCGGTCTCGTTCGCGGGCGAGACCGTGCTCAAGCCGGGCATGGTCATCGATACCGCGGCCGAACGGCGCGCCGCGCCCAAGATCCGGAAAGAGGCCTACGAGATCCGCGTCGACCTCGGACCCGGTCCAGGCAGCCACTACGTTTATTTTTCAGACCTGACGCACGCTTATATCGACTGCAACGCGGGGTACCGCAGTTGACCGCCATCCCGGAGGGGGCGCCGCCATGCCCGTCATCGACGACATGAAGAGCAGGTTCCGTTCCTTCATCCTGGCGGCGGGCGCGTTCCTGTCCGCCTGCGCCCACACGCCCACCCCGCCGGTGGTCGTCGCGCCGCCCCCGCGGCCGGCCCGCATCGCCGTGGCGCTCGGCTCCGGCGCCGCCAAGGGATTCGCCCACATCGGCGTGCTCAAGGTGCTCGAGTCCCAGAAAATTCCGATCGACATGGTCGTGGGCACGAGCGCCGGCAGCTTCGTCGGGGCGCTCTACGCCTCGGGGTACGATGCCTTCACGCTCCAGAAGATGGCGCTCGCCATTGAGCGCGACGACGTGGCCGATCTGGGCATCCCCGACGTCGGCTTCGTCAAGGGCGAGAAGCTCGAGGCGTTCGTCAACAAGGCGGTGAACAACGTCCCGATCGAGAAGCTCAAGATCCCGTTCTACGCGGTGGCGACCGACCTGCACAAGGGTCAGGAGACGGTCTTCGGCCGGGGCAACACGGGGCAGGCGGTCCGCGCATCCTGTTCGGTGCCCGGCGTTTTTCGCCCGGTCCGGATCGGCGACGCGCTCTACATCGACGGCGGGGTCGTCAGCCCGGTCGCGGTCGACGCGGCCCGGCGCATGGGCGCCGACGTCGTCATCGCCGTCGACATCTCCGGCGGCGGCAAGGACAACCCCGACCCCACCGGCACGATCGACGCCATCCTCACCTCCGTCAACATCATGTACGCCCGCCTGTCCGAGCGGCAGCTCGAGAAGGCCGACGTCGTCATCCGTCCCAAGGTCGGCCACATCGCCTCGGGCGATTTCACGAGGCGCAACGACGCCATTTTCGAGGGCGAGAAGGCCGCCACGGCGGCGCTGCCCAAAATCCGCGAGATCCTCGACACGCTCCGAAAGGCCGGCCGCCTGCCGTAACCCGGAAGGGCATCGCTCCGGCGCGTGGCAGGGGCGATCGGGAGATCACCGGGCCTGAATTCGGTACCGTTGGTCCATCCGGACGATCTTCTCCAGGGCGGCGTCGTAATACGCCTTCCGGCAATCGGGTTCGTCGATGGCTCCCTCGCGAAGCATGGGAAGGAGCCGGCAGCCGCCGAAGCAAAGCGGCAGGTAGCGGCAGTCGAGGCATCGGTCTTCCTGCCAGAATCCGAGGCGGTGGGAGTCGCGGAAATCGCCGATCCCCTCCGCCAAGGTACCCACGGCCATTTCCGGCCACCCCATGAATGCGGGGCACTTGTACAGCGCCCCGTTCCGGTCGACCACCCAGCGGTTTTCCAGCTCGACCATGCAGATTCCCATCGCCGGCTTGTCCACCGCGAAGCCCCGCTTCAGCGTCTCCTCCCGCAGGAACAGCGCCGCATCGATTCGCCACGGGTCGTCTCCGGCCGAAACGCACCCGCAGACGTCACCGACCGCCGGGCGTCCCGACCTGGGCAGGATCGGGGCGAACTGGACCGGGCCGAGCCGGGCGGGGGCGACCCCGGCAGCCAGCAGGTCGTCCAGCATCCGTGGAAAATCGCGGTAATTGTCGGGGTTGAAATTGCCGCCGAGCTTGAGCGGCACGAGATCGTGGACCGCGGCGACGTTGGCCAGGATATCCCGGTAGCTCCCGTGGCCGGAGGCGTACGGGCGCTGCCGGTCGTGGATCGCCGCAGAGCCGTCCAGCGTGACCTGGGCGCCGGCCAGTCCCAGCGGAAGCAGTTCCTCGACCCGCGGGCGGGTCAGCAGCGTGCCGTTGGTGACCAGGCTCATGGAAAATTGCGTTCCGTGCGAAGCGGCCGCCGCCTGCAACGGCCGGGCGATCGCCTTCAGGCGGGGGACCGCCATCAGCGGCTCGCCGCCATAGAAGCGGATCTCCACGTCGCGTCCCCGGCCGATCTGTTCCCGGACGACGACTTCCACCAGCAGACGGGCGGTGGCCTCGTCCATGGTCCCCCCGTCGCGAAAATTCCCCTCGAAGCAGTAGGGGCACGCCAGGTTGCAGTCCAGCGTCAGGACGACCGTCGCGGCGAAACGGCGGCTTGCGGCATTGGTGCGGTCGACGAGGCCGGCCATGTCGGTCCGCTCGGCGTCCGGATCATCGGTCCACAGTTCCAGCCGGCCCAGCGTGGCGCGCTCGGCGTCGGTCGGGTTACCGTTCCGGATGGCGGCAATTCGCCGGTCGGCGAGTCGGACCAGCGATCCTTTTTTCGTCGAGTAGAGGAGCGAGAATCCGGGGCGGTCCGGGTCGGAAAAGCACACGTGATATCGGGAAAGCGGCACGACGGAGTCTCCATGGGAATCAGGGCGGGAGGGGGAAGCAATTGCTTCCCCCGGATTCAGCGGGTTAAGGGGCCTCAGTTGCGGGAGCTTTGCGTCCCCGCCGTGCAGCAGCTTGACACTTCCTCGATCTCGAGCTGACCCTCCACCAGTACCTCTACTTCACATTCATCCGTTTCCTGCGTTTCGTTTTCCATGATCCGTGCCTCCTTTCGGGCGTTGCCGTCCGGGTGTTGGATCGTCGCATGCAATCTTCGTCTAGACTTTCGCAAGGGAACTTGTTATCAATAATGGCTCATTCTGTCGTTGCCCCCCTCCGATTCCAGGGATTACTACGCATCGACGCACCATGCGTTACACCCCGGGAGAAGATCTGCTGCACAAGTTTTCCCATCTTTTGCTCCTCGTGCTGCTGGCGTGTTCGCTTTGCAGCGTGGCGCCGGGGTATGCCGCCGACGCCCCCGCATCGGCGCTGGGGCTCGATAACGAGACGCCCGAAGCGGCGCCCGTCGCGCGATCTCCCCGTCCGGCTTCGAAGATCGCCGAAAACGTCACGGTCGTCACCGCCGACGACATCGCTCGTCTCAACGCCCACACATTGGCGGACGTGCTTCAAACGATTCCCGGCATCCAGCTCGACTACTTGCGCACACCGACCACCTTCACTTTCTTCGGCATCCAAGGAACGCACAACACCACCGTCCTCGTCCTCGTGGACGGCGTCCGCCAGAACGATTTCCAGCTCGACATGGCCGAGCCGGGGCTGATCCCGGTGCAGCAGATCGAGCGGATCGAGATCGTCAAGGGGGCGGCGTCGGCCGCGTGGGGGTCGGCGCTCGGCGGCGTGATCAACATCGTTACGAAGTCGCCGGACTGGGAACGGCCGAGCGGCGGGCTCCTTTCCGGCTCGATCGGCCGGCGGGCGACCGCCGACAGCCGGCTCGAGCTGAGCGGCGCGGCGGGGTCCATCGGCTACTACCTCGCCGGCGGCAACATCCGATCGGACGGCCTCCGCCCGAACAACGGCACGGAGTTGAACCACGCGTCCGGCAAGGTCGTCTGGCGCGATTCCGCCGGCGGCGTACTGACGGTCGGGGGAGCCGGCTACAACAACCACCACGGGATGGATGAGGGGACCACCGGCGGGTGGCCGGTCCATGACGATGCTTCCCGGTCGCTGGCCAGCGGGTCGTTAAAGTACACAAGGCCGCTGGCCGAGCGGCTCACCCTCGACCTGGACGGGTATGCCCTCGATCGCATGGGGGAGGCCGACCTCAACGACCGAATTGCGGGCGAGAACCTCCCCTACCGATACACGCGGGTCAACGAGTCGAGCCGGGGCGCCGGCGCGCGGCTCTCGTGGGGCGACAGCTCGCGGAACCTGGTAGCCGGGGCGGAATTCGGACACGACCGGACCAAATCGGAACAGATCGCCCCCACATCCGTTCTCTGGTTCGACCGGGACTGGAACCGATGGGCGGCTTACGCGAACGGCACGCTTTCCATCGGGCGCGTGACGGTTCTCCCGGGCGTTCGGTTCGACCACACCGGGATCGCCAGCGATTACACGAGTGTTACTCTGGGTGCGACCTGGCAGGCGACGGGGAAGACGCTTCTGCGCGCTTACGGCGCCCGCGGTTACGGTCTGCCGAGCCCCGTCCAGAAGCATGACTTGATGCACGTCTCGACCCTGCAGGCGGGTTTCGAGTCCGAAGAGTTGCCATTCCTCTGGATCAAGGGCACCTATTTCTTCAACCGGCTGCGCGACATCGAGTTGGTCGGCCCCGGAACGTTATCCAACCAGGACCGGCAGGGCTTCGAGATGGAAGGTCGCACCGCGCCTTGGCTCGGACTGTCGCTGACCGCCGGCTACACCTTCACCTACGCGAGGGATGCCGACTCCGGGACGCGGGTCAAGACCGCCAACGGCCAGGTGGTCCCCTCCCACCTGCTCAAAATGGGGATCCTTTACGACGAGGCCGACCTCGGGGTGCGGGGCGCCCTGACCGGTAGCCACGTCGTCTGGAATGCGGTGGAAGGAGACCTCTCGGCCAGCCGGGGCATGGTCTGGGACCTGCACCTTTCGTGGAAGGTGAAGCCGCAGGCCGAACTGTCGCCCGTGCTGTTCTTCTCGGGACGCAACCTTTTCTCGAACGTCCAGACGACCGATGCCGAGCTGTACGTCAACACGCCCCGCTGGTTCGAGGGCGGCGTGCGGTGGAACTTCTGATGCGCGCGCTGAGATATCTCGTCGCGCTCCTCGTCCTGGGTGCGCTGCCTGCCCGGGCCGCCGACATCCTCGTCGTGCAGTCGAGCCGGAGCGCGGCATATGAAGAGTCGCTGCGCGGCTTCCGGTCGGCGTGCAAGGGGACCGTCCAAACGCTCGTTTTGTCCGACTACGCCGAGGTCGACGTGGTGCGGGTAGTAAAGGAAGAGCAGCCGCGGCTGGTACTGGCCGTCGGCGACGCGGCGCTCGCCGCCAGCCGGAAGGTCGACCGGGTACCGGTGGTCGGGCTGCTGGCGCTGAGCCTGAACCTGGCGAAGGGCCCGGCCGGCTCCGTCGGCGGCGTCGGCGTGCTGCCGGCGCCCGAGCGCTACCTCGAGCTGTTCAAGGCCATCGGCGTCCGGCGGGTGGGGATTGTCCACGACCCGGCCCGCACGGGCCATTATCTGAAGCGGGCACGGGCGGCCGCGCACCAGTCCGGGATCACGCTGGTCGTCCGCGAGGTGCGCTCCCCGAAGGAAACGGCCGCTCGCCTGGAACAGATGCAGGACGCCGTCGATGCGCTCTGGATGCTCCCCGACGGCACTGCCGTGACGGCCGAGACGCTGGAGGCGTTCTCCCGCTTCTCCCTCCGGCATAAGGTGCCGGTGGTGACCTTCAGCGAGCAGTACCTGGCGAAGGGCGCGGCGATGTCGCTCGACATCGACCGGACGGACCTCGGCCGCCAGGCCGGAGAGCTGGCGACCGTGTTGCTGGCCCATGTGGGTGCCCGTTCCATGGCGCTCGACGCCCGCAAGGTCCGGCTGCACGCAAACGACACCGTGACCCGGAACCTCGGGCTCGAGATCCCCGCCGAATTAAGGTAATCGCCTCCGGATTCGTTGGACTTCGATTCCCTGTCGTGTTAAATACAGGAAATTCCTGTCCACGGGACAACACGCGTGAAACTGCAGTCCAAGATCGAAACGCTCCGTAACAGCTTCCTCGGCCGGCTCGTCGCCATCTTCCTGCTGACTGCATCCGCCGTCGCCCTGCTGGTCTGTTCCCTCTACATCTTCACCGAGATCCGCGAGGATCGTCGGCACAACGAAGCGATGGCGCGCCTGACCGCGATGAGTCTTGCCGAAAGCGTCCGGCTACCCCTGTTCTCCGGGAACCGGGAGGAACTGGCGAACCTCGCTCGCTTCGCGATCGCTCGACCGGGAATCCGCCGGGCGACGATCCTCGACGGGACGGGACTTGTCCTGGTCGACCTCCAGAGGACGGGCGCTTCCCCGTCCGGAACGCTGCTGCCCCTGTCGGTCCCGGTGCGCCGCAATCCGTCCGGGGCGTCCCCCGAGCGGGTCCTCACCGGCGAGGGCGGCGTCGGCGAGACGCTGTTGGGCGCCATCCGGGTCGAATACGAGACCGTCCGCCTCTCCCGCCAGGCCCGGGACGCCGCCCTGTTCGCCGGCGCGGCCGCCTTCCTGTTCCTGCTCCTTGTCTCGGCCGTCAGCTATCCGGTTCTCCGGAGGGCGATGCGGTCGTTCGACGGCCTGCTCCGCGGAATCGGCGCGATCCGGGAGGGCGAGTACGACCGGCCGCTGCCTGTCGATTCCGGAAGCGAGCTGGGGCTCGCGGCCGCCAACGTGAACGAGCTCGCAGCGGCGTTGAAGACGCGGGACGCGGAGAACCGGAAGCTGCATCTCGCGCTCGAAGACGAGATCCGGGTGCGCGCCGCGGCGGAAACGGAGGCGCGCGAAGGAGAGCGGACGCTCCGGGAGCTCCTCGATGCGATGCCCGCCGGGATCGCCTGGACCGACCTGGCCGGAAACGTCCAGTTCATGAACCGGTATACGATCGAGAGCTTCGGATACGAATACGGGGAGATCCGCACCGTCGACGACTGGTTTATCCGCGCTTATCCCGACCCCGAAGCCCGTCGGCAGGCGCTGGCGGCAAAGAATTCGGCAATCGGGGCCGCGCGGAAGCGGGGGGCCGACGTCGCGACCTACGAGGGGCAGGTCACCT
The DNA here is from genome assembly GCA_036504035.1 of Candidatus Deferrimicrobiaceae bacterium. NCBI lineage: Bacteria > Candidatus Deferrimicrobiota > Candidatus Deferrimicrobia > Candidatus Deferrimicrobiales > Candidatus Deferrimicrobiaceae > Candidatus Deferrimicrobiaceae bacterium. Next base: position 180,933 of record DASXVV010000002.1, on the reverse strand, counting down.
GCCGGGACGGCTCCGTCAAGCGCATCATCTTCCGTAGCCAGGTCCGGAAGGAGCGGGTCGTCGTCACGCTTCTGGACATCACCGAGCGAGAGGCGATGCAGGAACGGATCATCCGGATCCAGAAGATGGAGACGCTCGGAGTCCTCGCAGGCGGGATCGCGCACAATTTCAACAACGCCCTCACCTCCATCCTGGGATATGTCAGCTTCGCACGCCGGAAGCTGAACGACCCCGCCAAGGCGCGGGAACTGCTGGACAAGGCCGAGAATGCTTCCCGCGCCGCGGCAGGCATCGCCGCCCAGCTCCTCACGTTTGCGCGGGGCGGGGAGCCGGTCAAGGCGTCGATTTCCGTGGGGAAGGTCCTCGAGGATGCGGTGTCGCTGGCGCTGGTGGGAACGCGCGTGGGCGCATCGATCGAGATCCCGCCGGGTCTGCGCGGGATCGAAGCGGACGAGGGGCAGCTGGGGCAGGTTTTCAACAACCTGCTCATCAATGCGGTCCAGGCGATGCCGGACGGAGGGAAGATCGCCATCCGCTGCGAGAACGTCTGTCCTTCCGCGTCGCCGCCAAGCCTGCCTCCGGGCGAATACGTGCGAATAGCCATCTCCGACTCCGGATGCGGCATTCCCGAGGAAATGCGCGAGAAGATCTTCGATCCCTACTTTACGACCAAGGCGGGCGTCGGGAGCGGGCTCGGGCTCGCCTCGGTCCGGTCGATCGTCGAGCGGCACGGCGGGGTCATCACCGTCCAATCCGAGGTCGGGTGCGGGGCGACCTTCACGTTGCACCTCCCGTCGATCGGATCGGTGCTCCCTGACGACCCGACCGATCCGGAGCGGCCGTCGCCGGCAAGAGGAAACGGGCGCTCCATCCTGTTTCTCGACGACGAGGAATTGATCCGGGTTCTCGCCCGGGAGACGCTGGAGTATTTCGGCTATCGCGTGACCGCCTGCGAGCACGGGGATGCGGCGGTCGACCTCTACCGGGAGGCGAAGACGAACGGGACGCCGTTCTCCGCGGCGATCCTCGATCTGACGCTACCGGCAGGCCCTGACGGCCGGGTGGTCGCCGAGCGGATCCTGGCGTTCGATCCCGAGGCGGTCCTGGTGGTCTCCAGCGGCTACTCGAACAACCCCGTCATGGCCGATTACCGGAATTACGGTTTCCGGGCGGCGGTCCCCAAGCCGTACAGGGACGACGCACTGATCCGGACGCTGGGCGAACTGCTGGACGACAGGGTGAGGGCCGGCTGACAAAGAAGATGCGGGGGGGCCGGCCGCAAGCAGCCGGGCAGAAATGGAAAGGGGGAACCGCCCGCGGGCGGCTCCCCCTTTGTCGATTGTACGCCTCGGCCTTGACGCCGGGGCGGGCGGGTTACCGGCGGATGACGGACATCTTGCGCCGGACCAGGAGGCCGGCGCCGATGAGCAGCAGGCCGGCCAGGCCGCCGTCGGGAACGCCCGACGCGGTGCCGGTCGCGCTGCAGCCGCCGCCCGATGCGGCGGTTGCAGCCGCGTCCGGGGAGGCCACGCCGACGATGTTCGCGGTGGCCGTGCCGGTGCCGCCCATCGTGAGCGAGGTCGTCGAAGCGCCCGTCACGGTGGTGGGCAGGACGGGGATCGTCACGGTGTTGTCGGAGATGACGGCGCCCGGGATTTCCTTGTACCCGGAGGAGGTGACCATGAAGACCTTGCTCCCGGCGGGTACGGCCTCGCCGAAGGTCAGCGTGACCGTGGCGGCGCCGGAGCCGTGGTTGATCTTGAAGGAGAACAGGCCGTCGTTGAAGTGGTAGCCGGCCGGATTGCCTCCGTGCGTGCCTTCCGGCATGGCCTGGACCTCGGTCATGTAGGCTCCGAGGATCGAGGAGACGTCGATCTTGACCTTCCCTGTTCCATGGCTCGAGTGGGGCGTCGCTCTCCGGTTGTCGTTCGGGTAATCGTCATCCTTGTCGACGATGCCGTCGCCGTCGGTATCGGTGTTGTCGACCGCGGAGAGGGTCGTGAAGCTCCAGGCATAGTTGGACGCGATCCCGGCGCCGCCCAGGTCCTGCGCGCCGGTGGTGACCGTCGCCGTGTGGACCGTCCCGGCGGCCAGAGGGGCCGCGGGGGTGAAGGTGGCGGTGGTGCCGGAGTACGCGACCGTCCCGGCCACGGGACTGCCGTTGGCGGAAAGGGTGAAGGTCGAGGTCGAGATGCTGGAGGCGTTCATCGTCTCGCTGAAGACCGCGCTGACGGACGCGTTCGGTGAAACGTTGACGGCGTTGGAGGCCGGCATGACCGAAACGACCGACGGCGGCGTGTTGGTTTGGGTCACACCCGTGCCGCTGACGGAGACGCCGACGTTCGGCGTGGCGGCGTCATTGGAGGGGATGGCCAGCGTCGCAGCCTTCGCCGCGGCCGAGGACGGAGTGAAGACGACCTGCACGGTGCAGGTCGCGGCCGGAGCCAGCGTCTGCGAGGAGCAGCGGTCGTTCTGCAGGCCGAACTCGGTGGCGTTCGCGCCGCCGAGCGTGAGCTTGCCGACCGCGAGGTTTGCGTTTCCGCTATTGGAGACGGTGACGGTCTGGGGCGCGGAGGACGCGCCGACGGTCACGCTTCCGATCGCGAGGCTCGCGGGCGAGACGGCGATCTTCGGCGCCGCCGCGGTCGCGCCGGTGCCGGTCAGGGCGACGGTTGTGGACGGGGCGGACGGGTCGTTCGAGGCGACCGCGAGGCTCGCGGTCTTCGCGCCTGCCGATTTCGGGTTGAAGGTGACGGCTACGGTGCACGACGTGCCGGCGGCCAGCGATTTCGCCGCGGTTCCGCAGGGGGCCGCGCCACCGTTGAGATTGAGGGTGTAGTCGGTTGCGTTGGAAAGAGTCATGCCGCTGACGGCGAGCGCCGCGGTTCCGGTGTTGGCGATGGTCGAGATCGCCGGCGTGGATGCGCCGCCGACGGTCACGCTGCCGAACGCGTCGGATGCCGGGGTGACGGAGATCTTGGGGACCGCCGCGACCACGCCGGTTCCCGTGAGCGAGACGGCCGCGGACGGCTTGGCCGCATCGTTCGAAGCGATCGTGAGGGTGCCCGGGAGGCTGCCCGCCGATTTCGGGCTGAACGTGACGGCCACGGTGCAGTTCGCGCCCGCGGCCAGCGCCTTGGCGGTGCTGCCGCACGGGTTCGTGCCGCCGTTGACGTTGAGGGCGTAGTCCGCCGTGTCGGAGAGCGTCATGCCGGTCACGGAAAGGCTCGCCGTGCCGCTGTTCGTGATGGTCGTTATCGCCGGGGCGGAAGAAAGGCCCACGGTGACGCTGCCGAAGGCGTCGGAGGCCGGCGAGAGCGAGATCGCAGGGCTTCCGGTCGTTGCAGCCGGATGGTCCGCCGGGTCGCCCGGGAAGGTGAGCGCCTTGATTTCGACCAGGTTCGTGTAGCCGTCCCCGTCGGAATCCGCCGCCTCGATCGCGGTGAAACTATGCCCGGCGGCCGCAAAGGCGCTTCCGTACGGATTGAGCGCCGGCGGGCTCGTATGGCACAGCGTGCAGGTGTTGAGCCTCGTCGCCGAGGTCCCGTATTGTGTATTGAAACTGGTCAGGTAGCCGGGGGATGCGTGCGCAGCCCCCCCCGAGACTGCCAGCAGCCCGATCATCAGTGCGAAAATCCCGAAGAGCCGTTTTCCGTTTCCTTGTGTCATGGTTCTCCTGCCCCCTATGGAAAGGTATCGGTTCCCGGCGGGCGCGAAGGTTCCCAACGCCTTGTTCACGCAGCATGGCCTGAGTGCCGGGTCGTGCAAAATCTAACGAACGTTTCGGATACGGAGGTCTTACGCATCGATCATGCCAAAAATGGGTCCGGTCGAGCCGCTGCTTGTAGTCATCCGTTATTGCACTGAATTCCTGATTCGGTAAAACAGGGGGCATGGCTGACACCAGCTTATCGAGAACAGTTCTGAAATTAAAGAGAGGTGCGGATTACGGGATTGTGATGCAGGCAAATGTCCCCTGAAATCCTTTTGCTTGATCCTGACCGCGTTTCGGTGGTATAAGAAAACGTTTCACCATTACCCACGGGTCGGGACTCTTTCCCGGGTGCCTGCCGGCTTTCGCAGCCGACAGGTCGGGAGGGGGGACGAACGCCCGGAGGAAAAAACCCAGCAGGGGAGGATTCAAAGCAATGTCCAACGGCCAGAGCTCCATCATCACCATGAAGCAATTGCTCGAGGCGGGCGTCCACTTCGGTCACCAGACCAAGCGGTGGAACCCCAAGATGAAGAAGTACATCTTCACGGCCCGCAACGGCATCTACATCATCGACCTCCAGCAGACGGTCAAGATGTTCCGGGCCGCCTATGACACGGTCCGCACCATGGCCTCCGAAGGCAAGACGCTGCTCTTCGTCGGCACCAAGAAGCAGGCCCAGGAAGCGGTCGAGGAAGAAGCCCGCCGCGCCGGGGCTCCCTACGTCAACCAGCGCTGGCTGGGCGGCATGCTCACCAACTTCCAGACCATCCGCAAGAGCCTCGACCGGCTCCAGAAGCTGGCCGACATGCACACCGACGGCACGGCCGAGCGCCTTCCCAAGAAGGAAGTGCTGCTGATGGACAAGGAGCACGCCAAGCTCGAGAAGATCCTCGGCGGCATCGCCCAGCTCCGCCGCCTGCCCGACGCCCTGTTCATCGTCGATCCGTCGCGCGAGACCATCGCCGTGCTCGAGGCCCGTCGGCTCAACATCCCCATCGTCGCCATCGTCGACACCAACTGCGATCCCGACCTGATCGACCACATCATTCCGGGCAACGACGACGCGATCCGCGCCATCAAGCTGTTCCTGTCCAAGATGGCCGACGCCTACATCGAGGGCAAGGCGATGTACGCCGAGAAGAACGCCTCCAAGGCCGACAAGGGCACCGAGGACCTCGAAGTGACGATGGCGCTCATCTCCACCGAGGGCGACGAAGAAGTCGTCGCGCCGGCCGCTCCGGCCACGCCGGCTGTGCCGCCCCAGGTGTAGGCGCCCCTTCCTTACAAATATCGATTCGGGAGATAAGACAAGATGCAGATCACTGCGGAAATGGTACGCGACCTGCGCGAAAAGACCGGCGCGGGCATGCTCGATTGCAAGAAGGCGCTCATCGAGGCCGACGGCGACATGGACAAGGCGCTCGACGTCCTGCGCACCAAGGGCCTCGCGGCGGCGGCCAAGAAGGCGGGGCGCATCGCGTCCGAGGGCCTCGTGGCGGCCAGCGTGTCCGGCTCCAAAGGCGCGCTCGTCGAGGTGAACTCCGAGACCGATTTCGTCGCCAAGACCGAAGACTTCGTTTCCTTCGTCAATTCCGTGGCCGAGCTGGTGCGCGACAAGGCGCCCGCCGACCTCGATGCGGCGATGGCGCTGCCGTTCGGCGCGGGCACGCTGGCCGATGCGCTCACCGAGAAAGTCGCCAAGATCGGCGAAAAGATCTCGTTTCGCCGCTTCGTCCGCTTCGAGACGGCCGGCGGCACCATCGCCTCCTACATCCACATGGGCGGCAAGATCGGCGTCCTGGTCGAGCTGACCGGGGCTGCCCCCGGAACCGAAGCCGTCTCGACGCTGGGCCGCGACCTGGCGATGCAGGTGGCGGCGGCCAACCCGACCGCCGTCCGGCGCGAGGAAGTTCCCGCCGACGTGATCGCGCGCGAAATGGCCATCTACCACGAACAGGCCGTGGCGCAGGGCAAGCCGGCGGCCATCCTCGACAAGATCGCCAAGGGCAAGCTCGAGAAGTTCTTCGGCGATTTCTGCCTCGTCGAGCAGGGCTTCATCAAGGACCCCGACAAGAAGGTGCGCGACCTCGTCAAGGAAGTCGGCGGGCAGTCCGGTTGCGTGCTCGAGGTCTCCCGCGTCGCCCGTTTCCAGGTCGGCGAAGGGATCGAGAAGAAGGCCGAGGATTTCGCGGCCGAAGTAGCCAAGACCATGGGACAGGGCTGATTCCTGTCCTTAAAACCGGGGGTCCGGTGGTAAAGAAGAAGCCAGCATATCGTCGCATCCTGCTCAAGCTCTCGGGCGAGGCGCTCATGGGCGTCCAGGACTACGGCATCGATCCGGCCATCCTGGCCGGGCTGTCGCGCGAGATCCGCGAGGTGACGTCGTCCGGGGTCCAGGTCGCCATCGTCATCGGCGGGGGCAACATCTTCCGCGGCATCCGCACCTCCAGCACCTACGGCATCGAGCGGGCTTCGGCCGACCACATGGGAATGCTGGCCACCGTCATCAACAGCCTCGCGCTGCAGGACCGGCTCGAGCGCGACGGCCTGGTCACCCGCGTCCTCTCCGCCATCGAGATGCGCTCCATCGCCGAGCCCTACATCCGGCGCCGGGCGCTTCGCCACCTCGAGAAGGGGCGCGTCATCATCTTCGCCGCCGGCACCGGCAACCCGTACTTCACGACCGACACCGCCGCGGCGCTCCGGGCGATGGAAATCAACGCCGACGTCATCCTCAAGGCCACCAAGGTCGACGGCGTATATGACAAGGATCCGATGCTCCACAAGAACGCGAAGAAGTTTTCCGAGCTGACGTACCTCGACACGCTCCAGCGCAATCTCAAGGTCATGGATGCCACGGCCATTTCCCTCTGCATGGACAACAGCCTCCCGATCGTCGTCTTCGACTCCACGGTCGAGGGCAACATCGTGCGGGTGGTCGGCGGGGAAAAGATCGGCACCGTGGTTCACGGAGGCAAATAGGATGGACCCGATCATCAAGGACGTCGACGACCGGATGAACCGGAGCATCGAGGCGTTCAAGAAAGAGCTCGGGAAGGTCCGCACCGGGCGGGCGTCGTTCGCGCTGCTCGAAGGGGTCAAGGTCGACTACTACGGCACGCTGACGCCGATCCAGCAGGTGGGCACGCTGTCGGTTCCCGAAAGCCGCTTGATCACGGTCACGCCGTGGGACACCAAGATGATCGGCCCGATCGAGAAGGCCATCCAGTCCGCGGGGCTCGGCCTCAACCCGTCCAACGACGGCAAGGTGGTCCGCGTCCCGGTCCCGGCACTGACCGAAGAGCGCCGCAAGGAGCTGGTCAAGGTGCTCAAGAAAGAGGCCGAGGAAGCCCGGATCGCCATCCGCAACATCCGGCGCGAAGGGGTCGAGAAGCTGAAGGACAAGGAAAAGAAGAAAGAGATCTCCGAGGACGACGTCAAGCGCGGTCATGAAAATATCCAGAAAGAGACCGACGCCTTCGTCAAGAAGATCGACGACATCCTCAAGGCAAAGGAACAGGAGATCATGGAAGTATAACGAGGGCCGCACGGCTTTCGCATCACGCTAAAAGCAAGGAGGATTATCCAAATGACCGTCAAGATCACCGATGAGTGCACCACCTGCGGCGTCTGCCAGGACACCTGCCCCACCGGCGCCATCTCCGAAGGCGAAACCAAGTACGCCATCACCGATGCATGCACAGAGTGCCTGGCGTGCATCGATGCTTGCCCGACCGGTGCAATCGTCCAGGAATAACGAGTCCGAAGGTTCCGCTGCGCTCCCGCGCCACGTTGCCGTCATCATGGACGGCAACGGGCGCTGGGCGACGCAGCGGGGGCTCCCCCGTGTCGAGGGGCACCGGATGGGCATCCGCTCGGTCCGCGCCATCGTCGAGTGCGCGCGGGAACTGGGCATCTCCCACCTGACGCTCTACGCCTTCTCCGCCGAAAACTGGGGAAGGCCCGAGATCGAAGTCACCACCCTCATGGGGCTGCTCCGCGATTTCCTGTTCAAGGAACTCCCCGAGCTCTCCCGCCAGAAGATCCGCCTAAACGTCATCGGCGAGGCCGAGCGGCTTCCCATGGCCGTCCGCGAGGCGCTCCGCCACACGATGTCCGCCACCGCTTCCAATACCGAAATGACCCTGACGCTCGCCCTGTCCTACGCGGGGCGCAACGAGCTGGTGCGCGCCGCCCGCCGCCTGGCCGAGGATGTCGCAGCGGGCAGGCTCTCGCCCGCCGACATCGACGAGGAAACGTTTGCGGCCCGGCTCGACACGGCCGGGATTCCCGATCCCGACCTGCTCATCCGCACCAGCGGCGAGATCCGGATCAGCAACTTCCTGCTGTGGCAGGCCGCCTACGCCGAATTCGTGTTCACCGACGTCCTCTGGCCCGACTTCGGCAAGGCCGAGTTCCTTCTGGCGCTCGATGAATATTCCCGCCGCCGCCGCCGTTTCGGCCTGACTGCCGAGCAGCTCGGGCAGCCGGACTCCCGGAAGTAGCCGTGCTGTTGACGCGCGTACTTGCGGCGGCCGTGCTGGTGCCGCTGCTGCTGGGCGTGACGCTTTACGGAAGCGGGTGGCTCTTCCTCGCTTTCGTCGGCGTCGTTACCGCCCTGTGCGGGTTCGAATACGCCCGCATGTTCTTCCCCGGGCTTCGCGACCGGGCGACCTCCGTGGTGCTGACGCTGCTCGCGTTCCTGGGGTGCGCGCTCCTGCCGCCGTCCGCGGCGCTTCCTTCGATGCTGCTGGTCGTGACGGCCGCGCTCTTCCACGTGTTCCCCGGCGATACTCCCCCCGAAGACAAGGCGCGGCGCGCGTCGATGCTCGCGCTGGGCGCGGTCTACATCGGCGGCTTCCTCTCGTGCTTTCCGCGGCTGATCGCGCTGCCGGGCGGCCGTCACTGGATTCTGCTCGGCATCCTCGTCGTCGCGGGCAACGACACGGCCGCCTATTTCACCGGTCGATTCCTCGGGAAGCACAAGCTGGCGCCCCATCTGTCGCCCAAGAAAACCGTCGAGGGAGCGATCGGCGGGATGTCGGCCAGCCTCCTGCTCGGCACGGCCTACGCGGCCCACTTCCTGCCTGCGCTCCCACTGTGGTACGCGTTCGGCGTCTCGGGGCTCGCGGGCGCCGCCGGGATGGCGGGCGACCTGTTCGAGTCGCTGCTCAAGCGCGCGGCGGGCGTCAAGGACAGCGGGACGATCATTCCCGGGCACGGCGGCATGTTCGATCGCGCCGACAGCATCATTCCCGTCTCCCCGCTCCTCTACCTGCTGGCGCTCCTGGCGCCGATGGCCGGGAGCGGGCTGTGACCGCGCCGCCCGTCAAGGGCGTCGCCCTCCTCGGCGCGACCGGCTCGATCGGCCTCAACGCGCTCGACGTCATCGGTCGTTTTCCCAGGCGCTTTCGCGTCACGGCGCTGTGCGCCGGCCGCAACGTCAAGTCGCTCGTCGCGCTGGCCCAGCGCTTCCGTCCGTCGGTTCTGTGCCTGTCCGAACCGGTGTCCCCCTCGCGCCTCAAGGGCATCCCGTCCCGCACGCGCGTCGTCTTCGGCGAGGAAGGCATGCACGAAGCGGTCGCCGCGAAGGGAACCGACATCGTGCTGGCCGCCGCCTCGGGCGTCTCGTCGATCCGGCCCGTCATCGCCGCGGCGCGGGCGGGCAAGCGGATCGCGCTGGCCAACAAGGAGCTGCTCGTTATGGCGGGCAAGTTCCTGGTCGAGGCGGCCCGGCGCTCCGGCGGCGAGCTGCTTCCGGTCGACAGCGAGCATTCGGCGATCTTCCAGGCCATTGCGGGGCACCGGCGCGAAGACATCGCGCGCATTCTGCTCACCGCTTCCGGCGGCCCGTTCCGCACCTGGACCGTGGCGCGCATGCGCGAGGCCACGGTGGCCGACGCGCTGGGGCATCCCACCTGGCGGATGGGCGCCAAGATCACGATCGACTCCGCGACGCTCATGAACAAGGGCTTCGAGATGATCGAGGCGACCTGGCTGTTCGGCCTGCCGCCCTCCAAAATCGACGTCGTCGTCCACCCACAGTCGGTGGTCCACTCGATGGTCGAATATCGCGACGGCTCCCTGATCGCCCAGCTCGGCCCCCCCGACATGCGCATCCCGATCGGCTACGCCCTGTCCTGGCCCGGCCGGCTTCCGCTGGAACTGCCGGGAATCGCGTCGCATCTCAACGGCGGCTGGAGCTTCGGCAAGCCCGACCTGCGCCGCTTCCCCGCGCTATCCATGGCCTACGCGGCGGCCGAGGCGGGCGGGACGTCGCCGGCGGTGCTCAACGCGGCCAACGAGGTGGCGGTCCACGCGTTCCTCGAGGGCGCGATCCGGTTCACCGACATCGTCCGGATCGTGCGGCGCGCGATCGAGGCCACCCGTTGCGGAACGGCCGACGGGACGCTCGAAGACGTGCTCGAAGCCGACGCAGCGGCACGTGAAGAAACGGGACGCATCCTGTCCCGCACCCGGAGAGGAAGAACCCAACTTGACTAACCTGATCCCGCCCGGCCTCACCTATGCGCTTTCCTTCCTGGTCGCCCTGGGCATCCTCATCTTCGTCCACGAGTTTGGCCATTTCATCGTCGCGCGCAAGCTCGGCATCGGGGTGACCAAGTTCTCGTTCGGGTTCGGCCCGAAGCTGTTCGGGTTCACGCGGGGCGAAACCGAGTACCTGGTTTCGGCGATCCCGTTCGGCGGCTACGTCAAGATGATCGGCGAGGGCGACGGCGACGACGTGCCGGCCGAGGATCGCGCGCGTTCCTTCCACCACAAGCCGGTGTGGGTCCGGATGGCGGTCGTCGCGGCGGGGCCTGCGGGCAACCTCCTGTTTGCGATCGTCGCTTTCTGGCTGTTCTTCGTCCTCGGCGCGCCGGTCCTGACCTCCCGCATCTCCGTCGATCCGGGCGGGCCGGCCGAGAAGGCCGGGCTCCGGTCGGGCGATCTGATCGTCGCGGTCGACAACGCGCCGGTTTCCGACTTCGATGGCGTCGACAGCGCCGTGAGCAAGAAGGGGCCGGGCAAGCCGCTCGCGCTGTCGGTGCGGCGCGACGGAACGCTGCTCTCCTTTTCCGTCGTCACGGTTCCCGAGGATGGCCGGAATCCCTTCGGAGAGAAGGTCAAGGGGGTGGGCATCGGCGTGGCGCCCGTCTCCCTGCCGCGCATCGGGTCCGTGCTTCCGGGCTCTCCGGCGGCGGCGGCCGGTCTTCAGAACGACGACCTGGTGCTCCGGATCGACAATGTCTCGATCGCGAGCTGGTCTGTCCTGTCCGGGATGGTCCACACCGGTAGCCCCGATCGCCCGATGCGGTTCGAGGTCCGGCGCGGCAAGACCGAGATGACATTCAACGTGACTCCGCGGCTCGAGCCCGGGGTCGATGCCTCGGGAAAGAAGACGATGGACCCGCGGGTAGGGATCTCAGCCAGTCCCGAGACCATCCTCCGGAAAGCCGGCCCGCTATCGGCGGTGGCGCTCGCCTTCCGCCGCGTATGGGAGCTGATCGTCCTCACGGTGATGGTGGTCGTCAAGCTGATCGCGCGCACGGTTCCCGCCAGGACGCTCGGCGGCCCGATTCTCATCGCCCAGATGGCGGGCGACCAGGCGCGGCTGGGACTCGGCCAGTTCGCCAACTTCCTCGGGCTTTTGAGCGTCAACCTGGGCATCCTCAACCTGCTGCCGGTGCCGGTGCTCGACGGCGGGCACCTGCTGTTCTTCTCCATCGAGGGCATCCGCCGAAAACCCTTGTCCGAGAAGACGCGCGGCATCGCTCAGCAGGTCGGGCTGACGCTGCTGCTCATGCTGATGGTGCTCGTGTTCTACAACGACCTGGCGCGCCTCGACGTCTTCAACGCCGTCGGCCGATTCCTCATGCGGATGTTCCATGCCGGCTGATGGGTCGTCCCCGCAGTCGCCGCGCGTCGTCCTTGCGATCGAATCCGCCACCCCGCACGGCAGCGTCGCGCTTGTGTCCGACGGGGGGGTGATCGGCGAGCATCGCCTCGAGGGCGGCAACCGGATGGACCGGTCGTTCCTCCAGGCGATCGACGCGCTGCTCACGCTGCCGGGGGCGGAAGCCCGGCCGGTGACGCACGTCGCCGTGTCCGCCGGGCCCGGGTCGTTCACCGGCCTCCGGGTCGGCATGGCGGCCGCGAAAGGATTCTGCTTCGGCTGGGGCGTGCCGCTGGTTCCCGTTCCCACGCTGCAGGCGCTGGCGTGGCGCTTCCGGCGCGAGGGGGTCACGCTCTGCCCGGTCCAGGACGCCCGCCGGGGCGAGCTTTACGCGGCGACCTTCCGGTACGAGGGTGGGGCGCTTCACCGCCTGTCTCCCGACCGGGCGGTCCCGACCGATGCCCTCGCCGGGGCGCTGCCCGACGGCCCCCTTCTTTTCTGCGGCGACGCCGTCCCCCCATACCGCGACCTGCTGGCCGGAACCTTCGGCGCCCGCGCCCGGTTTCCTGCCGGCGATGCCCCTTACCCGTCGGCCGCCGCCGTCGGCGGCCTCGCCCTCGAGATGCTGGCCGCCGGGACGCCGCTCCCCGACCCGGCCGTCTTGGTGCCGGCCTACGTCCGCCTCTCCGAAGCCGAGGTGAACCGGTCGCTGGACCATCCCCGAACCCCGTAGCCCCGAATCCCTCACCGGCACAGAAACCGGTTTACCTCCGGGCCCGGATGGCACACGATATTCCCAGGGAACATGCCTTGACCTGGAGGAACCGATGCAGACGCGTTCCCCGTCGCTCACCGAACGAAGCTTCCGCGGGTCTGCGGCCTTGCCGACCGCGGCGGTCTTGGCGCTGGCGTTCTTCCTCGCCGCGTGCGTCCCATCCCCCGCCCATTTCCTGAAATTCGACAATACCTTCTCGAACGCAGGACCGGGGAAACGGCCATGGCGAACGGTTGCCGTCCTTCCGTTCGGGGGGGATCCGTCGCTGCGGCGTCCGGCGGCGGAGTGGTTCGCGCACCGGCTCCGGCCGCTCGGGATCGTCGACGTCGTCGACCCGGCACCCGCCGAGTGGGCGCTTCGAGCGAAGGGGACGTCGCCCCGGCCGGAAGGCGGCTTCTCCGACAACGAGGCGCACCGGGTCGGAATCGCACTCGGGGTCGACGGGGTCCTCTTCGGCGCCGTTTCGATTCCCGGCCCTCGATCGGCGGCGTTCGAACAGCCGGCGGTCTCGGCGTCGCTCCTCGATATGGCGACCGGCCGTGTCGTCTCCGAGACGCGCTGGCCGACGGTTCCGTCCGATCCGGGGCCGTTCGAGACCCGTCTGGCCGCCGCCGTCGACCATGCGTTTGCCGACCTGCTTCCGGCGCTGTACGCGGGGGCGGCAAAACCGCTGCCGCCCCCGCGTACAGCGCCGGCTTCGCCGCCGGCGGACGCCGGGGATACCGTCCGATGACGCCGGCGACGCTCGGGCGGGCCTTCGCGCTCCCGGCGCTCCTGTTCCTTCTTCTCGGCGGGTGCTTCGCGATGCGGGAGCGGACGGTCTTCGACGAGCCGCTCCTCCCCGAGCGGGTGGCCGCCATTCGTCCCGGCGTCACGACGCGCTTGGAGATCCTGGCGGCGTTCGGGCCGCCGCGCGCCGTCGCGCGGCCGGGGACGCAAATGACGTTCCCGCCGCCGGGAGGGTGGCGTGCGGGCGGGGAGTCGGTCCCCTCCGAGGCGTTCCTCGCCCTCTTCGCGGCGAGGCAGCCCCTCCGTCCGTCCGAGGTCGTCTTCTACTACGACGCTCCCGTCGAGGCGGCGAACCAGTTCCTCGTCTTTCCGCTCATCGGGGGCGGCGGCGTGACGCGGGAAGCGGTCGTCGACCGGCTCTTCCTTCTCGTCGACGAGGGGACGGGTCGCGTCGAGGACGTCGTCTTCCGGAGGGCCCCGTGAATCGGCGGGCCGGGACGGCGCTGCGGCTTTGCGCGCTTTTCGGCTGTCTTGCGGCCGCGTCGCCCGGGGCGGGGTGCGCGGTCGTCCGCGACCGTCGCGTTCCCGTCGCGCACTTCACCGACGCCCAGATCGCGGGAATCCTGCCCGGGCAGACCACGCGCCGGGAGCTTCTCGACCGGCTCGGCCCTCCGGACGGGGTCGTCCGGGACGGGGCCTCACAGCCTCTTCCGCCGGGCGGGGTCGGACCGGGCACGGTCGCCTACCGGTACGACGCGGCGGAGAGCCGCTTCACGATCTTCCTCCTCTGCGGGCAGTACGGTTGCATCCCGTATCCGACGGAGCCGGTCCTGACGACCCGGACGCTCTGGGTTCTCCTCGACGAAAAGACCGGCTCAGTGACCCGACGCGAGGTCGGATCGGCGGATCGGAAGATCCCGATGTCGGAGGTTCCGTGGCCGGACGAATTGCTGCACTAGCGCGGGGGGCCATCGCTGTCGCGGCGCTCGCCCTTCTTCTAAGCGGGTGCTACATCCCGCGAGGCGCCTCGAAAGGCGGAACGCTGATTCCTGCGGCGTCGGTCGCGGCGCTCCGCCCAGGCGTCACGACGAAGGGGGAGATCTTCGACCGGTTCGGCCTCCCGGCGGCGGTCCTGGCCCCGGGGGAGACGGCCTCCATCCTCCCGGAGCAAGGCCGCGCTCTCTCCGCCCCCCCGTGGGAGCGACCGGTCGACTTCGACACCGACAGCGCTTTCGAACTCTTCCCGAAGACGCCGGGCGGCGGCGACCACCGCCGGATCTACCTGTTCCGCCGGTCGAAGGAGGACCTGGCCTGCATCGTCCTCATCTTCTGGATCGACATCGACCACCGGACCGACACCGACCGGCTCTGGGTCCTGGTCGACGAGCGCACGCGCATTATCGAGGACTACGCCTGGCGGAAGGCGGGTGGCCCGACCGTCTTCGGCCGCCCCCGCTGACGGCCTACGTCCGCCTGTCCGGTGATGCGGGGAAGCGGTCCAGAAATTCCTTCACGCCGTAGACCGGAATCCCCCGAAAGTTCCCGACCCGAAGCAGGTGCTTGTCCCCGCTGACGATGAAATCCGCGGAAAGCGCCACCGCGCATTCGAAGAACCGGTCGTCGTCCGGATCGTCCGGCACGACCTGTATCCGGGGCGGCTGCGCGAAAAACAAAAGGTTGAACCCTTCCGCAAAGAGCCGGGCCAGTTCCTCAAGTTCCCCCGAATTTCCGAGCCCCATCCGTCGCAGCACTTCCAGGTATTCCTCGACGATGGGTCCGGAGAGGCAGAGCGTCACGGCGCCTTGCCGCCACAGGTCGATCACTTTCCTGGGATTGCCGCCGTAGAACGAGGAGACGAAGACGTTCGTGTCGAGGACGACCTTCAACGGCCGCCCCGGCCCCGGACGCTCCGGATCGCCTCCGCCACGTCTTTCTCCGTCGTGCCCGCGTCGGCCAGTTTCCCGCCCGTCCGGTTCCAGAGGTCGTCGATATATCCCGAGATGTCCCGGTTCTTCACGTATTCCGCAAGCAGCTCGCGCACCAGGAGGCTCGTCGTCTTCCCCTCGCGGTAAGCCAGCCGGCTGACTTTTTCCTTCAGTTCCGGATCGATCCGCACGATCAACTGGGAAGACATGGGCACCTCGTCATCGGTTTGTATATACAAGTTATATTGTATGTCCACCCCTGTCGAATAACAATTCCCGGCCTTCTCGACGGAGTGTCGCCGCATTTGCGACAGCTTTGGTTGAGACTCCTCCCATGAACCGAGCCCCGCGCCGACCGACCCATGCGACCCGGAACGCCCGGTTCAAAGATCGGCAGGAAAGCGTATGCTGATCGGCGAGCTGGCGAGTACGATCGGTTAATGAAAGGGAATATGAGAAAAGGATTCGCAATGCTTTGGGCGAAAAGTAGGGATGATGGCTTCCATCCTCTTCTGCTGCATCTGATCGAGGTTGCCGCCTGTGCAGATGCAATTCTTGATCGGGAGCCGGCGGCGACCCGGGAGAGGATGGGAGGCGTGTTGGGTTTGTCTTGGGAGCAGGCCCGTCCGTGGATCCTTACCTTGATCGCCAATCACGATATAGGCAAGGCATTTCCTGGATTTCAGTTCAAGAGAGAGAGTGCAGAGCCGTTCCTTTCTTCCGCTGGGTTCAGGAGACTTCCACCCCCGTTGGGGGGATTTGTCCACCATGGAGCCGTTGGTCAGGTTGTCCTGTCAGACCTTCTTGCAAAGCGTGGTTGGCCGGAGGAAATGTCGCATCTGATTGCTGATGCAGTGACGTCCCATCATGGCATACGGCCCTCTTCATCCGCGCTTGAGCGGATAGGATCAAGAGTAATTGGCGATCGGGATTGGTCTGCAGCCAGGCAGGAGATTTTCGATTTACTGATGGATCTTTTTGGAGCAATCGTTCCACCCATCAAGCAAAAAATGTCAGGTCCCGATTTCATGTTACTTGCGGGGCTTACAAGTTTTGCCGACTGGATCGGATCAAACGAAATCTGGTTCTCATATGGCACCCCGAAAGATTGCGAAGACCCTCTCCGCTGGTTAGCGGCTAGCGGCAACTCTGCACGAAAAGCCCTCGATGCCATCGGGTGGGCAGCCCGCACGCCCTTGATCACCAAAGCAAGATCATTCGAGTCGATTTTCGAGTTATCTCCAAGGCCTTTGCAACAGGCCATAGTGGAAGCGGTGGGTGCCGTCTCCGGCCCCGCACTGTTTCTTCTCGAAGCCCCGATGGGAGAAGGGAAGACCGAAGCGGCATTCCATGCATACATTGAGTTGCAGAGACGCTTTGGTCATCGCGGCCTTTATGTCGCCCTACCCACCAAGGCGACCGGGAATGCCATGTTTCACAGAACACACCTTTTCCTCAAATCGTTTGGTTCGGACCGTCGGCTCGACCTCCAACTTCTGCATGGTGGAACCTTATTGAATGAGGAATTCCAGGGGCTGAAAGAAGCCGCCATCGACGATCCGGAGTTGGGCGGAGGTGTTCGTGCAGGGGAGTGGTTCACGCGAAAGAAGCGGGCGCTCTTGTCGGAATACGGTGTTGGAACCGTGGATCAAGCGTTGCTGACGATTCTTCCGGTCCGTCACCAGTTTGTCCGCCTTTGGGGCCTCGCAAACAGGGTTGTCGTCATCGACGAGATCCATGCGTACGATGCCTACACCGGAACCCTTCTGATTCATTTGGTCCGATGGCTACTGGCGCTTGGTTCTTCCGTCATTCTGCTTTCTGCGACGCTTCCGTCTTCTATCCGAAAGAAGTTTGCCGAGACTGTGGAGGGGAAAGGGATGTCGTTTGACGATGTCCCCTATCCACGACTCTCCGTTTTCCGAAAAGGTGAAACTCATCAGATACCCCTGCAATCGGACCCAGCCAGACGCACCCGAATCGAAGTTGCCCGAGTCGGTCCTGATCTTCTGTCCGTCAAGGCATCGCTCGAAGAAAGACTGGTATTTGGGGGATATGGGCTCGCCTTGATGAATACCGTCCAGCGATCTCAAGATCTGTACCGGTCTTTCCCCGAAGGCGAGCCGATCGTTGTCGCATCGGGGAAACAGGTCGGAAAGTATCTTGAAGACGGAACTGCGGTATTCCTGTTCCACGCGCGATATCCGGGTGACGAGCGCCAGAATCGGGAAGAGGCCGTCGTACGGACTTTCGGCAATGGTGGGGATCGTAGCGGCCGGAAAATTCTAGTGGCAACTCAGGTAGTCGAGCAAAGTCTTGATCTGGATTTCGACGTCATCGTGAGTGATCTGGCTCCCATCGATCTGTTGCTCCAACGCGCGGGACGATTGTGGCGTCATCAAAGGGATGGGCGTCCGGTCAACAGGCCGGCTCTCGTTGTCTCGGGATTGGCCGGGGAAGAACCGCCATGTTTTGGAGGCCCGCTATGGTGGGGAAGCGTCTATCGGGAAGACCTCCTCCTGTCGACATGGATTGCGCTTCACTTGACCACGGAGATCATCCTGCCTGACGCGATTGAACCGATGGTTCGCGCCATCTACGAGGAAGAAATCATCGTTCCCGAATCCATGCGGGAACGAATGGACAAGGCGCGACTGGCGGAAGGAATTGTGTTCGCCCAGTGCCAGCAGGCGCATCAAGCGATCATCGGACGACCAGATGACGCTTCCTGGGATGATCCGGGGAGATGGGTACGAGCCGATGAGGACGACCCCGGAATCCACCCAGCCCTTGTCGCACAAACCCGTTTGGGGGAGCCCTCCATCCTGGCTGTTCCGCTCTTCCCCCCCGAAGGATTCGATCCAAATTCAACGCCTGACTTCGAGACCGCGAAACGTTGGTTCATGCGGGGCGTGTCCATCTCCAGGAAAGGAATCGTTCGTAATTTAAAGGATCAAGGGGTTCCGGCAGGCTGGAACAAATCGTCATTGCTTCGAAACGCCTATCCGATGCTTCTCGACGATATCGGGCAATGGCAATCCGATCAAAACGTCCGCCTCGACCAAGAATTGGGTTTGGTATACGGGACGAAGAAGGAGGAGTCTTGAGCCGATTCAACCTGATCGATGAAAAATGGATTCCGGTTTGCTTCCGCGATGGAAGAAGGGAGGAGTTGGGCATTCGGGACGTTCTCCTGCATGCCGATGAAATTGCAGGCATCGAAGACGGATCGCCTCTCGTCGTTGCATCGCTGTATCGGTTTCTGCTCGCGGTTCTCTATCGGGCGCTGGAAGGACCGACCGACATCGACGAAGCGAAGGATTTGTTCAATAACGGGTTCCCTGCCGAAAAGATCACCGCCTATCTGGAAAAGTGGAGCGACCGATTCTGGCTATTTCACGAGGAGCATCCGTTCGGGCAGGTTCCTTCGTTTGAGCCGACCAACTGGCGAATGTGGTCCGCAATCGCGATTGAACACAACGCGGATAACGCAAAAATCGTGTTCGATCATGTTTCGACTTTGGGGGATAGCCGTATCGATGATTCTTCTGCGGCAAGGTGGTTGTTGGCAAGTCTGACATTTTCAGTCAGTTCAGGAAAAAGTGAGATTGCTCATACGAAAGACGCGCCATCGACCGGCGCGATGATGGTTATTCCGATCGGGAAATCCATGAGGGAGACCCTCGCCTCCATGCTGGTTCCGGAGACGAAAGACGTGGTAGAAGGCGATCTCCCGATATGGGAAAGAAAACTTGAAACGGTTGCAAGTTTACGAAAAATGGCTCCTCGGGGAATCACTGGATTTGCCGACCGTTATTCATGGCTATCGCGGGCAATAAGATTCAAGGATGACGGCATGCCCGGGGTTTCAAGACTGGGGTTTGCGTCGGGAGTGAATTGCGATGTGGGAAGTCATCGGGACCCGATGCTCGCCTACAAGACCCACGATAAGTTTGGTCTGCTTCCTGTTCAATTCCATGGCCGGGGGGTATGGAGAAACTTCGATTCTCTCCTGCCTGGTGGCGATGAAGAACGTGGGACCCCAGCTGTAATCCAGCATGCCATCCGGTTGTCAGGACACAATGTCGCTAGACTCCCGACCGGGATCATAGTGCTTGGCCTTTCGAACACCAAAGCTAAAATTGATTTCTGGAGGATGGAGCGGTTTGCATTGCCAACTGCCCTTGCAAGTCACCCGGACGTGAGGGCCGACATACGTTCCTTCCTTGACGCCGCCGAGCAAACCCAAAATGTCCTTCTTGCCACATGTCGTGCATATGCGGGAGACCTGATCAGCAGGGGAAATGGGCGGCCTGATCAGAAGGACGTCTCTGCTTTTATTTCCCAAATGCCTTGTCTTCCACGTTATTGGTCGATGCTGGAGGGACGATTTCAGGAAACCCTCCAATCGTTTACCTGTGAGGCGGATCCTTTCCGGGTGGAAATGACCTGGATCAGTTCTGTTCACAAGGCTCTCATTGATGCATGGGAGTGTCACAAGTCGTCGATTGACGGAGGCGACGCATGGTCGATCCGTGCGCTCGTCAAATCCGAAAGGAAGATTTTTGAAGAAGGAATAAAGCTGAAACGTCGGATTTTGGAGCTTGAGGAGTACCTGCGGAAGGAGGAGTCATGAGCCGATTCATCGAATGGCTGGAGAAGCAAGGCGAAAGAGATACCAAGGTGCGGGCTGTATTGAGACGAAGCCTTTCATTTCCGCCCGGCGCATTTCCATCAGCGTATCCCTATGTCGAACCGTTTTTGGTCGGATTGGACGATGGATGGCGACGCGAGGCCCACTATTTGGTTGCGGGCCTCTGGGCTGCCCACTGGCGCAGCGGCAGATCTGGAGAATGCGTCCCGCTCGCCAGGGCTTGCTCGTCCCACATGAAGGACGCCAACTCAAGCAGCACCGAGAACCGATTCATCGCCCTGCTCGATTCGGACCGCGACCAGCTGCCGTACCGCCTGCGGCAGATGGTTTCCCTGCTGAAAGACCGAAACATCGATTTCGATAACTTGTTGAAGGGGCTTTTGTGGTGGAACGACGACAAGAGACGAACACAGAACGAGTGGGCACGATCTTTCTACCGAATCCAGGCGAATGATGTCGCAGACGATAACGAATCCATTCCCGACGCGGAGGCAACACGATGAAGAAACTGGTCGAGATTCATATCCTGCAGAACTACGCTCCCTCAAACTTGAACAGGGATGATACGGGCGCGCCGAAGGACGCGATATTCGGTGGCAGCCGTCGTGCGCGGATATCGAGCCAATGCCTGAAACGGGCCGTGCGTCAACATTTCTATGGGCTTGTAAGCGAAGGGAGACTGATTGCCAAGGCCGATATGGCTGAACGGACGAAGCGGGTCATGGACGCCTTGCTGGAAGAACTAGATCGAAAGGGGCACACCGACAAGGAAATCACGGAAAACAAGATTCGTCTTGCATTGGAAGTTGTTGGGCTTCCGGTTTCTGAAGATGGCAAAAACGAAGTTCTCTTGTTCCTTGGTAAAAAGGAGATCGGGCAGCTGGCCGAAATCATCGAGGCCAAATGGGATGAGCTTGATGCCGATAATGGGGCCGAATTCGAGGTGCCGGAAGGCAAGAAGAAGGGAAAGGGGAAAAAGGAAAAGGGGGAGAATCCGAAACTCAAGGAAGAGATCCTCAAGGTGTTCGACGGTGGAAAGGCAATTGACTTGGCATTGTTCGGTCGCATGCTTGCAAATATGCCCCAAAAAAATCAGGATGCCTCCTGCCAGGTTGCTCATGCCATCTCCACGCATGCCGTCGAGCGGGAATTCGATTTTTATACGGCAGTGGACGAGCGCAAGCCGGAAGACACGGCGGGAGCCGACATGATGGGAACAATCGAGTTCAATTCGGCATGTTTCTATCGGTATGCCGTCGTGGATTTCGACAAGCTCCAATCGAATCTCGGAGACAAGGAAGTGGATGGCTTGGCGGAGAAAGGTCTTCGGGCATTTGTCGAAGGGTTCGTCATCTCGGAGCCGACCGGCAAGCAAAATACGTTTGCCGCACACAACCCTCCGGAGTTCGTCGCAGTCACTATCCGGAAAAATGGTGCTCCGCGCAACCTCGCCAATGCCTTCGAAAACGCTATCCGGGCAAGGAAAGACGAATCGTTGACTCGTGTGTCTGCAGATCGGCTGGTCCAGAAAGGGAATTCTCTAAAGGGCGTCTATGGTGGCGAGGAGCAAACTTTTGTTCTCAACCCGGTGGGCGCTGAAATCAAGGAATTCGGGACCGAGACTGTTTCGCTAGGAAATCTCATCGAGCGGACGATAGAGGCCGTGAGGGGCTAGCCATGCCAACGATACTCCTTCGGCTGATCGGCCCCCTTCAGTCTTGGGGAACGACCAGTCGATTCAACGAACGCGATACCGGGAAGGAACCAAGCAAGTCTGGTGTGATCGGTCTGCTTGCCGCAGCGAGGGGTATTGATCGCGGAAACTGGGATGACCTCGAGCCCATGGTCCGAATGCCGATGGGCGTGCGGCACGATCGTGCAGGGATCCCAAGGCGTGAGTACCAGACAGCTGGATGCAACAAGGACGACACGGTCATCAAGGCTGATGGCACCCGATCGAAGGACGGCGTCGTCTCGACTCGTCATTACCTCGCCGACTCGGCTTTTCTCGTTGGGATGGAAGGCAACCGGGAATTGCTAGATAAGATCCAGGCAAGCCTCCAGAACCCTGTATGGCCATTATCCTTGGGGAGGAAGTCATATGTGCCATCCGAGCCGATTTGGCTTGATGACGGAATACAGGATGTTTCGCTAAAGGAAGCCCTTTCCCTCTGGCCTTGGATCGTCACAAAGCGGTCACGGGAAAATGTACCTGATCGGCTTTTGCTGTCGAGCGAGTCTTTTGATGGATCAGGTTCATTTCGGATGGACCAACCTCTGAGCAGTTTTGCCGAACGAAAGTTTGGCGGACGGTATGTCCAGTCCGAGTGGATTCCCTTTCCAGCGGAGGGCCGTGATGTATCTCCATAGGATATTCCTCGATGCACGTTGCCGGGAGGCGCGCCGGGATCTTGCCGAACCCTACGAACTTCATTCGACTTTGTGCCGGGCATTTTCAAGTCGGGACACGAAATGTCCGCAAGGGGAATTCCTTTGGCGGATGGAACCGGAAAATATGACGGTCGGATCACCCAGAATTCTGATCCAAAGCAGGTCTCTTCCGGATTGGTCGCGGATCGGGATCAAGGGATGGTTGAAGCGCGAGCCGGATCCGGCGATCGACATCGACGAGCGACTTGGATTGGGGGCAATTCGATCAGGTCAAAAATTCCGTTTCCGTCTTCGCGCGAATCCGAGCGTATGCCGCGGCGGGAAACGGCTTGGACTGATGAAAACTCCAGAACAGGAAAAGTGGCTGTTCCGGAAGGGTAAGGATTACCACGGATTCGATCTCCCTTCGCTCAAAAGGGTTGATGATGAGGAGGAAGGGCAGGTACTCCGCCTTGGTGTGGCCATATCCCAGGAACAGATACTCAGGAGCAAGAAGAGAGGGAACGATCATGAAATATGCGTGTTTTCAGTTCTCTATGACGGGACGCTGATCGTTTCCGATCCGGAAAAGTTTCGATCTGCGGTGCTGGGCGGAATTGGTCACGGAAAAGCCATGGGGCTCGGTCTCTTGTCCGTGGCTTCAGCGGGATAGCGAATGGAACCGATCCTTCCTCCACTCAAGCCTATTCCAATGAAGGACCGGGTGTCGGTGCTCTTCGTTGAGTACGGACAGCTGGATGTACTCGATGGTGCGTTCGTTCTGATCGACAAGAATGGAATTCGAACGCATATTCCTGTGGGCTCTGTTGGATGTCTCATGTTGGAACCTGGGACGCGTGTTTCCCACGCCGCCGTTGTCCTGGCTGCGCGGGTCGGTTGTCTGTTGGTTTGGGTCGGGGAGGCGGGAGTTCGTCTATACGCGTCGGGGCAACCTGGCGGGGCGCGGGCTGACCGACTTCTGTATCAAGCGAAACTGGCTCTTGATCCCGACGCGCGGCTCAAGGTCGTCAGGAAGATGTACGCGATGCGTTTCGGAGAGGACCCTCCCGAAAGACGAAGTGTCGATCAACTCAGAGGTATTGAAGGCGTGCGTGTTCGGAAAACATACGAGCTGCTTGCCAGAAAATTCGGCGTCGAATGGAAAAACAGAAACTACGACTATACAACCTGGGAGAGCGGTGATCTCCCCAATCGATGCTTGAGCGCTGCAACCGCCTGCCTATATGGGATCACAGAAGCATGTGTTCTTGCCGCCGGATACGCCCCCGCGGTCGGATTCATTCATTCGGGAAAACCCCAATCGTTTATTTATGACATTGCCGACATATTCAAATTTGAAACCGTTGTCCCGACCGCATTTCGAATCGCGGCAAGTAATCCTTCATCCCCGGAAAGAGCGGTCCGCATTGCTTGCCGAGATATCTTTCGTGCCTCAAGGCTGTTGTCCAGGATCATTCCGACGATCGAAGAAGTGCTTTCTGCGGGAGGACTCCCGATCCCGGAGCCGCCGGAGGATGCCGTCCCCCCCGCGATTCCCGAAAAAGAAAGGTTGGGCGATGTTGGTCATCGTGCTTGAAAATGCCCAGCCCAGATTACGAGGTCGCCTGGCAGTCTGGTTGCTTGAGATCCGAGCTGGAGTTTATGTCGGAAATGTTTCGAGAAGGGTGCGGGAAATGATCTGGGTGCAAGTGGAAAAGGGCATAGGCGAGGGGAATGCAGTGATGACCTGGAGTGCCCCTAATGAGCCTGGTTTCGATTTCGAGACCTGCGGCACTAATCGCCGTTTGCCGACTGAATTCGACGGGCTAAAGCTGATTTCCTTCAGGCCAGCGAGTGAATAGCTGTAAGCGATTAGGAGATGATCTTTGACATTTGATTAGAGCGCAATTTATTGGTGGAAATAATCAGTCAATTATATGTCTATGACTTCGCGTGCTTACGCGAAGTCCGTTCCCCG
The DNA here is from genome assembly GCA_036504035.1 of Candidatus Deferrimicrobiaceae bacterium. NCBI lineage: Bacteria > Candidatus Deferrimicrobiota > Candidatus Deferrimicrobia > Candidatus Deferrimicrobiales > Candidatus Deferrimicrobiaceae > Candidatus Deferrimicrobiaceae bacterium. The sequence continues at coordinate 156,890 of DASXVV010000002.1, read as the reverse complement.
CGAGCGCGGGGATGAACCGTCGTCCGCCGTGGTATCGGTCGGCTACGACGACCGTTCCCCGCGAGCGCGGGGATGAACCGATGGGGTTCACCGATTCCGTGCGGGCCGTCCACCGTTCCCCGCGAGCGCGGGGATGAACCGCGCAGTCCGCTCCCCAGGAGCCCGCCGCCCCCCGTTCCCCGCGAGCGCGGGGATGAACCGAGCGAGGTCTACGCCGACGCGAAGTGGGGGTTCCGTTCCCCGCGAGCGCGGGGATGAACCGGACGCGCTGACCGGGGTTATCTACACCGACGACCGTTCCCCGCGAGCGCGGGGATGAACCGTAACCCTTGGCAACACGTAATCGAGCGCCAATCCGTTCCCCGCGAGCGCGGGGATGAACCGCGATGGATATTACCGGTGGTTCCCGGGGGACTCCGTTCCCCGCGAGCGCGGGGATGAACCGATGTTCCCGGCCTCGTGCTGCGGCTGGATGGCCCGTTCCCCGCGAGCGCGGGGATGAACCGTGAGTGCGTATCGTTGGGAAGGAACACGCGGGCCGTTCCCCGCGAGCGCGGGGATGAACCGGTGGGCCTCATCCGGGAGAGTACGACGATCTCCCGTTCCCCGCGAGCGCGGGGATGAACCGATCGCCGCCGCGCCTACGTGTCCACAGCGGAACCGTTCCCCGCGAGCGCGGGGATGAACCGCGTGTCGATCTTGAGCGGATCCGGAGCCGGATCCGTTCCCCGCGAGCGCGGGGATGAACCGCCGGAGCGCGACAGCCCCAGCACGCCGTACCCCCGTTCCCCGCGAGCGCGGGGATGAACCGACATCATGCCCCCTATCCGCATCGGACAGACCCCGTTCCCCGCGAGCGCGGGGATGAACCGGCGTTGGCCGAGTTGGAGGTCATCACCCGCACCCGTTCCCCGCGAGCGCGGGGATGAACCGTGGGTTTCGGCGCTTCGGCAAGCGTGAGGTTGCCGTTCCCCGCGAGCGCGGGGATGAACCGGTCGAACTGGGACACATTCGAAGGTTTGGCGACCGTTCCCCGCGAGCGCGGGGATGAACCGTTCGAGCAGGCGAATCGGTATTCGGGTGCCGTCCGTTCCCCGCGAGCGCGGGGATGAACCGACCAACGGGGTTGAAGATATGTTGTGGGCGATCCGTTCCCCGCGAGCGCGGGGATGAACCGTCATACGACTGGCGCAATCGTTCGGAAAAATTCCGTTCCCCGCGAGCGCGGGGATGAACCGATAGCGAATCGGGAGCAAAGCGCAAGCAGAAGCCGTTCCCCGCGAGCGCGGGGATGAACCGCCATCATGAAAGTTATTAAGTTATCTAAATTTCCGTTCCCCGCGAGCGCGGGGATGAACCGCGGGTTTACCTGTTTTCTTGGATATCTCTCGGCCGTTCCCCGCGAGCGCGGGGATGAACCGTCGGGTGCTTTCGCTGGTATTACTGCATGGTGCCGTTCCCCGCGAGCGCGGGGATGAACCGTCGATTACCCGGTATCTATCCGGGGCGGGAAACCGTTCCCCGCGAGCGCGGGGATGAACCGGTCTTTCATGGTGAGAGGAGGACGGGATTTTTCCGTTCCCCGCGAGCGCGGGGATGAACCGGGAATTTAGTTAGCAATATCGCTTTAAATGCTCCGTTCCCCGCGAGCGCGGGGATGAACCGAACATCACGCATTAAGCTTGTTCCCTCAGGATCCGTTCCCCGCGAGCGCGGGGATGAACCGATGTCTAGGTTTTTCAGGTACGACGCGCTGGCCCGTTCCCCGCGAGCGCGGGGATGAACCGTTTGCTCGGCCGGGCCGGGACATGGCCCGTATCCGTTCCCCGCGAGCGCGGGGATGAACCGTAGACTATGCAAGGCCGACGAAAAAAATATACCGTTCCCCGCGAGCGCGGGGATGAACCGGGGGATGGGGGACATTAGTAGATATTACTAGGCCGTTCCCCGCGAGCGCGGGGATGAACCGGAGAGCAGCACGCCGAGCAGCATCCTCATCGACCGTTCCCCGCGAGCGCGGGGATGAACCGGGGTTACACCTGGTCCGCGATCGAGCTCGCCACCGTTCCCCGCGAGCGCGGGGATGAACCGCGGTTCATCGATCGGTGCGAGCGCCCGGATAACCGTTCCCCGCGAGCGCGGGGATGAACCGGGACGCCGAACCTATCCATGACGACGTGATCCCCGTTCCCCGCGAGCGCGGGGATGAACCGGGGGCCGCCGTCATTGGGGCGAGCATGGCGTTCCGTTCCCCGCGAGCGCGGGGATGAACCGAAAAACACCATCCCGCCCCGGCACTCCTGGATCCGTTCCCCGCGAGCGCGGGGATGAACCGGCGGACGGGTTTCTCGCGCCGACCGCCGCCGTCCGTTCCCCGCGAGCGCGGGGATGAACCGACGGTGCGGTCCATACGTCCGTCGCATTGCCCCCGTTCCCCGCGAGCGCGGGGATGAACCGGACGTTGTCTTGTATTTTCAGCGGCCCCCACACCGTTCCCCGCGAGCGCGGGGATGAACCGCCGTTGGTACTTTTGGAAACGCCGGGGTAGGACCGTTCCCCGCGAGCGCGGGGATGAACCGATGCCGAATACGCGGATCATGTTCGACAACCTCTGTTCCCCGCGAGCGCGGGGATGAACCGTCGGCGCTTCCCGTCCCCGGGGTCAGGCGTCGCCGTTCCCCGCGAGCGCGGGGATGAACCGTCGGTCCACCCGGAGACCGGGTGCGATTTTCACCGTTCCCCGCGAGCGCGGGGATGAACCGGCGTCTTCAAATTTCCCGGCGATGTTGAAGAACCGTTCCCCGCGAGCGCGGGGATGAACCGTTGAATTGCCATTTTCCGGTCGGTGCCATGTACCGTTCCCCGCGAGCGCGGGGATGAACCGGCCGCGAAGATGTGGAAGCACAAGGGCCAAGCCCGTTCCCCGCGAGCGCGGGGATGAACCGACCTCCCCGAGATGTTCGACGAGGAAATCAACCCGTTCCCCGCGAGCGCGGGGATGAACCGAAACCTTTGATCTCCCCTTGACGACGGCATTGCCGTTCCCCGCGAGCGCGGGGATGAACCGGGGAAGACACGTCGTTGCGCTTCGCCACCATCCCGTTCCCCGCGAGCGCGGGGATGAACCGTCGGCGTAGTATTTGAGCGTTCTCGGCTCATGCCGTTCCCCGCGAGCGCGGGGATGAACCGCCCCGTATGGTGACCAGAAATCCGCAATTCCACCGTTCCCCGCGAGCGCGGGGATGAACCGCTCTCCGTGCCCGTCGCGCACTGGCTGTTCGCCCGTTCCCCGCGAGCGCGGGGATGAACCGCCCCCGGCCTAACATAATGGTTTGCCGCAAAGCCGTTCCCCGCGAGCGCGGGGATGAACCGACTGTATCCGGCGGATATGTTTACCGTGTAGCCCGTTCCCCGCGAGCGCGGGGATGAACCGCATCGAGCGCCAACGAACAATGGAAAGATCGACCGTTCCCCGCGAGCGCGGGGATGAACCGAAACCGCATTGCGCCTTTTGCGAGCCGAAAACCCGTTCCCCGCGAGCGCGGGGATGAACCGCGTTAGATGATCATCTAACGTGTGACGCATTGCCGTTCCCCGCGAGCGCGGGGATGAACCGAAACCAGGGAAACTATGTCCCGACGGAAGCGGCCGTTCCCCGCGAGCGCGGGGATGAACCGGGGATGGCGGAGGTTCGGCACTTCCTGCCACTCCGTTCCCCGCGAGCGCGGGGATGAACCGGCCACCTGCGGGTCGACCCCCGAGAAGGCATCCCGTTCCCCGCGAGCGCGGGGATGAACCGAAAACGGCACGCTTGACGGGTCCTGCAAATATCCGTTCCCCGCGAGCGCGGGGATGAACCGGCGCCCGCCCGCCCGTACCTTATAGGCGAACACCGTTCCCCGCGAGCGCGGGGATGAACCGTCGATGGTGAACACGGCGGCGACCAAGGAGCTCCGTTCCCCGCGAGCGCGGGGATGAACCGGATTCGACTTCGACAGCCGACATCGCGGCGGTCCGTTCCCCGCGAGCGCGGGGATGAACCGCTGATCCCCTTGGGGATGTAGATCTTCTGGCCCCGTTCCCCGCGAGCGCGGGGATGAACCGAGGATATAGGGTTAACGGCATCCTGCTCAAAGCCGTTCCCCGCGAGCGCGGGGATGAACCGGTTTTGAGAAATCGGATAGCGCAACCTTGACACCGTTCCCCGCGAGCGCGGGGATGAACCGACGACGAGGATATTCGCCTCGACTTTTTCTTCCCGTTCCCCGCGAGCGCGGGGATGAACCGACGGTGGCGATCCTTGCCGACGGGAATGTCGCCCGTTCCCCGCGAGCGCGGGGATGAACCCACTCCGAAGCCAAGGCCAGCTGATATGCCGAACCGTTCCCCGCGAGCGCGGGGATGAACCGGAGACGACGATGAAAAAGCATTTGCTTTTTGCCCGTTCCCCGCGAGCGCGGGGATGAACCGACCTCAAGCACCGCCAGCGCGGCCTGGACCAGCCGTTCCCCGCGAGCGCGGGGATGAACCGCGGGCGTTCTTCCCGGTGCCGGTCGTCGAGCACCGTTCCCCGCGAGCGCGGGGATGAACCGATGGTCCACCCGGGCGGATCGGGCGGCTCTGGCCGTTCCCCGCGAGCGCGGGGATGAACCGGTTGAATTGTGAATAATGCACTGGATACCGAGCCGTTCCCCGCGAGCGCGGGGATGAACCGAACAGATCCGTCGGCATACGGAAAAGAGTCGGCCGTTCCCCGCGAGCGCGGGGATGAACCGTCGGTTCCGCCGGCTCCGGCTCGACCTTCGCTCCGTTCCCCGCGAGCGCGGGGACGAGGGCAACCATTCACTGGAAGCGACGGAAATCGTTCCAGGGGAGGATGGTTGCGAGTCCGCGAATCATCTCTTTGTCGCCGCCGTACACGAGCCAGACCGGGTGCTTCTCCGTGCCGGAGAGTGCCGCCCACCGTTTCAGACCGTCGAGAAAATCCGGCGCGATCGTCTGTCCCGATTTGATTTCGACCGGCGTCAGTGTTTCGCCTTCTTCAATGACCAGGTCGATCTCCAGCCCCTTGCTGTCGCGCCAGAAGAACAGGTTCGACGGCAATCCGCGGTTGAATCGCGCCTTGAGAAACTCCGCCACTACAAAGGTCTCGAACAACGCCCCGCGTTGGGCGTGGAATGCGATCTGCCCAACTTCCCGGATTCCCAGCAGCCATGCCGCCAGCCCGACATCCCAGAAATAGAGCTTGGGCGACTTGACGAGACGTTTGTTGAAATTGCGGTGATGGGGTCGAAGCAGGTGGATGATATAACTCGCCTCCAGCACTGAAATCCAGGATGCCGCCGTGTTGTGGGAGATGCCGCAGTCCGAAGCAAGGGAAGAGAGGTTGAGCAGTTGCCCGGTACGTGCCGCGCACATCTTGACGAAACGCTGAAACGTGGAAAGGTCGCGGACGTTGATCAACTGGCGCACATCTCGCTCGATATAGGTCGTCATGTAGCCGGCATACCAGTCGCCCGGCTGAATATCCCGGTCGTACAGCGGCGGGTACAGGCCTCGAAAGAGCAACTCGTCGAGATTCCCGGGAAGGCACTTCGCCGCTTTCAGTTCCTCGGCCGAAAACGGGAGCAATTGCACCAACCCGACTCGGCCGGCTAGAGATTGACTGATGCCGGACAGCAGGCCGAACTGTTGGGAGCCGGTCAACACGAACAGGCCTGCGCGCGAATCCGCGTCGACCCGCGTCTGCAGATAAGAAAACAGTTCCGGAGCACGCTGAGCTTCGTCCAGAATCGCCCCATCGGGAAAGCGCGCCAGCAACCCACGGGGGTCACTTTCAGCAAGCGCACGCATGTCCGGGTCTTCCAGTGACAGGTACGGTTTATTGGGAAACGCCATTTTGGCGAGGGTCGTCTTGCCGGACTGGCGAGGACCAGTCATGGCGACAACGGGGAATCCCCGCGCCAACCGAAACAACGTGTGGTGAGCCGATCTTTCAATCATAACGAAAGGTTATGCATTTTGGCACATATTGTCAATTCGAATTACAATACGTTCTTGGGGGCATTCCCCGCCCGACTCGCCGGATAGAAAGCGCGGTTACCGAAGGCGTGATCAAGGCAATTGCCGGAAAGTTGCTTTTGAGCGAATTCGAGGCGTTGAAATCGGCGATTTCCATGATGCCGGCCCGGATGGCCGACCATTTCCAGACAGGGTACTTCTGACGGATAATGCATTCCCATGCCCCCGACTCCCGCCATGAATGCGTTGCTCGACACCATGGCCGGGTCCTGAACCGGTGTCCCGCTTGCCATGACGATGATCTCCCCCGAGTCCAGGGCTGCGCCCATTCCCCCCGCACGTGCCTCCGCCGCAAGCGGCAGCTGTTCCAAGAACTGCTGGAGGATGCAGGGGGAAGCGGCGGCGGAGCCATCACGCGGGAGGACTTCGACTTCCTGCTGGGCTAGGGAAGGCGGCGAGCAGCGGTGACGCCCGGGGCGATATTCCGCAGCAGCGCGAGTTCCGTATTCCCTTCTGCGGCCGGGATATCCCAGATGTTTTGTATAGACTGCATAATGGTTGTATTTGGAATATATGTTTCGTATAATGTGCAAATGGATGATTTGAAGAGGATCGGAAATCAGCTGCTTGAGGCCAGGAAGGGGAAGGGCCTGACGCAGGCGACGCTTGCCGCCGAGGTCGGAATCTCCCGGACAACCCTCTCCTTGCTCGAAAGCGGCAAGGTTCAGGAACTGGGCATCCGGAAGGTGATTCGAATCCTCGACCGGTTGGGACTTGAGCTGACAACGAGACCCGCGGGGGCTCCGCCTACGCTTGAAGAGATCCGGGAGGAACGGTAGGCGATGGCCGGGATTCGGTCCCTGGCGGTCTGGGTCGGACTCCGCAAGGCAGGGAGGCTCGAGCGGGCCGACGATTATGTGTTTGCGTATCATCCCGACGCCTTGCCGTCCGACGCGGTCTCCCTGACGATGCCGGTTCGGCTCAGGAGTTGGCAGAGCCGTGACCTCCATCCCGTATTCCAGATGAATCTTCCCGAAGGGGCGCTGCTTGTCGCGGTGCGGAGTGCGATCGCGAAGGTCGCCGGGACCGACGATCTGACGGTCCTCCGAATCGTCGGCGGGAACCCGATCGGGAGAAATCGTTTTTCGCGCGTGGAAGACGACGCGCCGATGTTCCCCTCCGAGCCCGAGTCGCTGGAGGAGATACTTTCGTTCCCCGACGCGATCGAACTGTTCAATGAACTCGTCGCTCGCTACGCGCTTCGGTCCGGGGTTTCCGGCGTCCAACCGAAGGTCCTTCTCCCGGCGACCGAACGGGCGACGGCGGTTTCTTCCGGCTTCATCGTCAAGTCGTGGGGAGGCGAATTTCCCCAGCTCGGGGCAAACGAGTTCCTCTGCATGACGGCGGCGCGGAAGGCGGGGCTGGCGACTCCCGAATTTCATCTTGCTGAGAACGGCGGTCTTTTTGTGATGAAGCGGTTCGACATCGGTCCTGATGGGTCGTCGCACGGCTTCGAGGATTTCTGTTCGTTGCAGGGGTTGGGGACCGACGGCAAGTATGCCGGGAGCTACGAGAGGGCGGCGAAGTCGATCGCCGATTTCGTGTCGCCGGAACATCGGACCGAGGCGCGGGAAAGGTTCTTCGGTGCCCTGGTTCTCTCCGTGGCCGTCCGCAACGGCGATGCGCACCTGAAGAACTTCGGCGTCCTTTATGACGATGCGAAGGGGCCGGTCCGCCTTGCGCCGGTTTATGACATCGTGACGACGACCGCGTACCTGAAGAGCGACGTTCCGGCGTTGACGCTCGAGGGACGAAAGATCTGGTGGCCCCGGAAAACGCTCGAGAAGTTCGCCGTTCTCCACCTTTCCATCCCGCCGGGAAAGGCACGCGAGATCATCGACCGCGTTGTGGATGCGGTCGACGGAACGCAAAACGAAGTACGGCGTTACATGGCCGATCATCCCGGGTTCGTCCCTGTCGGAGAGGGGATGCTCGCGGCGTGGCGGGCCGGGTTGGAGGGACTTTCGGCGCACCCGAAGACCCTTCCGTAGCAGGGGCCGACTGTATCCCTCGCTTGGCGGCGCCCTCCCGAGGGCGGGACCGTCGCGGTCGGGGGCAAAATGCGCGCTTTCCGGCGGGCTTTGTAATATGGCCCTTCCTTTGTTAGACTGAACTACCACTATCCAGTCACGGAGGTGACGATGGACCAGGCCACCATGGACGCCAAGCTGGCAGCACTGATCGTGGACGATCCCGGGATCCGGGAACTGGTCGAAGAGCATCGGGTTCTCGACGATGCGCTCCGGGAACTCGACCGGAAAGTCTACCTCCTCCCCGATGAAGAGGTCGAGCGGAAACGCCTTCAGAAACTGAAGCTGGCCAAGAAAGACAAGATCGCCGAACTACTGAACGCGCAGTAAGCCGCTCATCTCGACGAAACGAGCGATCGCTACGCAGGGCCCGCCAATTTCGGGGGGCCCTGCGGCGGCGTTTTTGTATTTGCCGTCTGGAAAGGGTGATAACCATGCGAAGTGACCGGACGAAAAAAGGATTGGAGCGGATGCCCGCGCGGGCGCTCTACTGCGCCGCAGGCGTTCCCCAGGAATCGATGGGCAAGCCGTTCATCGGAATCGCGTCGTCGTTCACCGACCTCGTGCCCGGCCACGTCGGGATGCGGGCGCTCGAGCGGGTTGCCGAGAACGGCGTCCACGCGGGAGGCGGCTACCCGTTCATCTTCGGTGTCCCCGCGGTCTGCGACGGCATCGCGATGGGCCATGCCGGCATGCACTACTCGCTGCCGCTGCGCGAGCTGGTCGCCGACATGGTCGAATCCGTCGCCGAGGCGCACGCGCTCGACGGCCTCATCCTGCTGACCAATTGCGACAAGATCACGCCCGGCATGCTCATGGCCGCGGCGCGGCTCGACATCCCGTGCATCGTCCTGACGGCCGGCCCCATGCAGGGCGGCCGGATGGGCAACCGGCGGCTGTCGCTCATCAACGACACCTTCGAGGCGGTCGGCCGCTTCCAGCGGGGCGAGATCAAGGAGTCCGAGCTGCGGCACCTCGAGGCCGAGGCGTGCCCCGGCGAGGGCTCGTGCCAGGGGCTCTACACCGCCAACACCATGGCGTGCCTGACCGAGACCATGGGGATGTCGCTGCCCGGCTGCGCCACCGCCATCGCGGGGCTGGCCAAGAAGCGGCACATCGGCTTCGCGACCGGCGAGCGGATCGTCGAGCTGGTGCGCAAGAACGTTACGGCGCGCAAGATCATGACCCGCGCGGCATTCGAGAACGCCATCCGCGTCGACGTCGCGCTGGGCGGTTCCTCCAACACGGTGCTCCACCTGCTGGCCATCGCCCGCGAGGCGGGCGTCGACCTGCCGCTCTCCGAGTTCGACCGGATCGCGCGCGAAACGCCGCAGCTCACCACGGTGACGCCGGTCGGTCCCGACCTCATGGAAGACGTCGAGTATTGCGGCGGCGTCCCGGCCATCCTCAACCGGCTGCTGCCCAAACTCAAGAAGAACCCGACCGTCTCGGGCTTCGACATCAAGGAGATCGCGAAGAAGGGCAAGCCGGTCGGCGACGACATCATCCGGCGGCTCGACAAGCCGGTCCGGCCCGAAGGGGGCCTCGCGGTGCTGACCGGCAACCTGGCGCCCAACGGCTCGGTCGTCAAGCATTCCGCGGTCGACCCGTCGATGTTCGAGTTCAAGGGAAAAGCCAAGGTGTTCAACGCCGAAGCCGACGCGATGGCCGCCATCATGGGCGGCAAGATCAAGGCGGGCATGGTCGTGGTCATCCGCTACGAAGGGCCCAAGGGCGGCCCCGGCATGCGCGAGATGCTTTCGCCCACCTCGGCCATCATGGGGATGGGGCTGGGCACGAGCGTCGCGCTGGTCACCGACGGGCGCTTCTCGGGCGGCACGCGCGGCCCCTGCATCGGCCACGTCTCGCCCGAGGCGGCGGACGGCGGGCCGATCGCGCTGGTCAAGGACGGCGACACGATCATCCTCGACATCCCGAAGCGCAAGCTGACGCTTGATGTTTCCGCGGCCGAGCTGGCGCGGCGCAAGAAAACATGGAAGGCGCCCCACCCCAAGATCGAGCGGGGTTACCTGGCGCGCTACGCCAAGCTGGTTCGCTCGGCCGACGAGGGGGCCGTCGTCCGATAGCGAACGACTGGATGAAAGCACGGCCGCAGTGAAAGGGGGCAACGCTGTGAAACTGACCGGTGCGGAAATATTCGTCAAGGGGCTGGCCGACCTCGGCGTCGACGTGATCTTCGGCTATCCCGGCGGCTCCGTCATCAACATCTACGACGAGCTGTTCAAGAACACCAAGGTCCGCCATCTGCTGCCGCGTCACGAGCAGGGCGCGGTCCACATGGCCGACGGATTCGCCCGCGCCTCGGGCAAGGTCGGCGTCTGCCTCGTCACCTCCGGGCCGGGCGCGACCAACACCGTCACCGGTCTCGCCACCGCCTACATGGATTCCATCCCGATCGTGGTCTTCTCGGGGCAGGTCCCCACACCGCTCATCGGCAACGACGCGTTCCAAGAGGCCGACATCGTCGGCATCACGCGCCCCTGCACGAAGCACAACTTCCTGGTCAAGGACACGGCCGACCTGGCGCGCGTGATGAAAGAGGCGTTCTACATCGCTTCCACCGGGCGCCCGGGGCCCGTGCTCGTCGACATGCCCAAAGACGTCCTCATGGCCTCTGCCGAGTACGCCATGCCCAAGGAGGTCAAGCTCCGCGGCTACAATCCCAATTACGAGGGGCACCCCAAGCAGGTCGAGAGCGCCATGCGGCTGCTCGAGGAAAGGGAGAAGCCGGTCCTCTACGTCGGGGGCGGCGTCATCCTCTCCAACGCGGCGGCCGAGCTGACCGAGTTCGCGCGCCTCCTCGGCATCCCGGTTACCACCACGCTGATGGGGATGGGCGCCTTCCCGGGCACCGACCCGCTCTGCATGGGGATGCTCGGCATGCACGGCACCTACGCGGCCAACATGGCGATCTCCCACAGCGACATCATCCTCGCCGTGGGCGCCCGCTTCGACGACCGCGTCACCGGCAAGATCGCCGCCTTCGCGCCGCACGCCAAGATCGTCCACATCGACATCGATCCCACCTCGATCCAGAAAAACGTGCGGGTCGACATCCCGATCGTCGGCGACGTCAAGGACGTCCTCAAGAAGATGCTCAAGCTGGCCAAGGCGCCGAAGGTGGCCGCGGCCTGCAAAAAGCGGGTCGCTCCGTGGCGCGATGAGATCGCCCGCTGGGAAGCGACGCATCCGATGCGGTACAAGCAGGGCAAGGGCAAGATCAATCCCAAGTTCGTGGTCGAGAAGATCTACGAGCTGACGAAGGGGAAGGCGGTCATCGCCACCGAGGTGGGGCAGCACCAGATGTTCGCGGCGCAGTTCTACAAGTACGACAAGCCGCGCACCTTCCTGTCCTCGGGCGGGCTCGGCACCATGGGCTTCGGGCTGCCGGCCGCGATCGGCGCCCAGGTGGCGCTGCCCGGCGCGCTCGTCATCGACATCGCGGGCGACGGCAGCATCCAGATGAACATCCAGGAGCTGGCAACCGCCATGCAATACCGGCTGCCGGTCAAGGTGGTCATCCTCAACAACGGGGCGCTGGGCATGGTCCGCCAGTGGCAGGAGCTGTTCTTCGACGCGAAATACTCGCAGACCTGCCTTCCGCAGATCCCCGATTTCGTCAAGCTGGCCGAGGCGTACGGCGCCGCCGGCTTCCGCGCCACGAAGCCCGAGGAGGTCGAGGGCGTGCTCAGGAAGGGCTTCGCGACCCCGGGCCCGGTGATGATCGACATCCAGACCGATCCCAACGAGCTCGTCTACCCGATGGTGCCGGCAGGCGCGGCGCTCACCGACATGTTGCTGGTCTAAGGGCCTGGCCATGGATAACCTGACCATCTTGCATCCCATCTTCAGGGCACCTTCGGATGAGCCTCAATCGCCAAATCCTCACCGTAGTTTCAACTACGCCTCCGGTTTGGCTCAATCGGCTCAAGCCGAATCTGCCCTAAATCTGTGCGCAATCTCGGCCAACTTATCCATGGCCAGGCCCTAGGAGGGGATGCCGATGCGACATACCATATCAGTCCTGGTCGAAAACGAATTCGGGGTGCTCTCCCGGGTCGCGGGGCTCTTTTCCGGCCGCGGCTTCAACATCGAATCGCTCTCCGTCGCCGAGACGGCCGACCCGACCATCTCGCGCATGACGATCGTCACGGTCGGCAACGACCAGATCATCGAACAGATCCTCAAGCAGCTCAACAAGCTGATCCCGGTGATCAAGGTGGTCGACTTCTCCGGGACCGACACGGTCGACCGCGAGATGATCATGGTCAAGGTCAACGCCGAGAACGAGACGCGCACCGAGGTGCTCCGCCTGGTCGACATCTTCCGCGGGAAGATCGTCGACGTCGCGCCGCGCAGCTACACCATCGAGATGACGGGGGACGAGGCGAAGGTCGACGCCTTCCTCGCGCTCCTGCGTCCCGTCGGCATCAAGGACATCGTGAGGACCGGCAAGATCGCCATCGCACGCGGGTGACCCCCGACCGATCCGTCAATCGACGAAACAGATCCCATAAATGGAGGAAAAGAACATGGTCAAGGTCTACCACGAGAGCGACACCCGTCCCGAGCTGATCAAGAAAAAGACGGTCGCGATCCTGGGCTACGGAAGCCAGGGGCACGCCCACGCCAACAACCTGAAAGAGAGCGGCGTCAAGGTGATCGTCGGCCTCCGTCCCGAGAGCGACAGCGTCCGCAAGGCCAAGGAAGCGGGTCTCGACGTCGCCACGGTCGCCGAGGCCACCGCGAAGGCCGACGTCGTGATGCTGCTTTTGCCCGACGAGCACCAGGCGGCGATCTATCGCGACGAGATCGCCCCGAACCTCAAGCAGGGCGCCAGCCTGGTGTTCGCGCACGGGTTCGCCATCCACTTCGGGCAGATCGTCCCCCGGAAAGACAACAACGTCTTCCTGGTCGCTCCCAAGGGGCCGGGCCACCTGGTCCGCGCGCAGTACGTCAAGGGACAGGGCGTCCCGGCATTGATCGCGATCCACCAGGACCCGTCCGGCGAGAGCCGCGACCTGGCGCTGTCCTACGCGGCGGGCATCGGCGGCGCGCGCGCCGGCGTCATCGAGACCACCTTCCGGGAAGAGACCGAGACCGACCTGTTCGGCGAGCAGGCCGTGCTTTGCGGCGGCGCGTCGGCGCTGGTCACGGCCGGCTTCGAGGTGCTGGTCGAGGCGGGCTACGCGCCCGAGATGGCCTATTTCGAGTGCCTCCACGAGCTCAAGCTCATCGTCGACCTCATGTATGAAGGCGGCATCGCCAACATGCGCTACTCGGTCAGCAACACCGCCGAGTACGGCGACCTGACGCGCGGTCCCCGCGTCGTCAACGAAGACACCAAGGACGAGATGCGCCAGATCCTGGCCGAGATCCAGGATGGCACCTTCGCCCGCGAGTGGCTGCTCGAGAACCAGGTCGGCCGCCCGCGCTTCAACGCGCTGGCCCGCCAGGGCCAGGAGCACTCGATCGAGGCCGTCGGCGCCCGGCTGCGCGCGCTGATGCCCTGGATGAAAGACAAGATCGTCGACAAGAACAAGAACTAGGGAGTGGGCGGTTTGAGTCCCGAAAGTCCGCTGCGGGGGGCGGGCGGCATGATCGCCCCCGAGGGGTGGCCCTTCATCCTGGTGCCGCTCGTCCTGGGCGCCGCGGTGTGGTGGTTGTACCCGCGGGGGTGGCCTGCGGCGGCGGTCCTGCTGCTGCTGTCCGCCTTCTCGCTCTGGTTCTTCCGCAATCCCGTGCGGACGCCGCCGCCCGATCCGGGCGGCAGCGTCCTCGCGCCGGCCGACGGCACCGTCATCGACGTCGGCGATGTGCCGGCGGGCCGATACCTCGACGCCCCCGGCAAGCGGGTGTGCATCTTCATGACCCCGCTCAACGTGCATGTCAACCGGGCGCCCGTCGCAGGGCGGGTGACCCGGGTGCTTTATAATAAAGGGAAGTACTTCGCGGCCAACGCCGAGAAGGCGTCCCTCGAAAACGAACAGAACGGCGTGACGATCGAGACGCCGGGCGGCGTGCCCGTGACCTATGTCCAGATCGCCGGATTCATCGCGCGCCGCATCGTCTGCGACGTCAAGCCGGGCGACCCGGTCCGGCGGGGCGGGCGCGTCGGGCTCATCCGCTTCGGATCGCGCGTCGACGTCTACCTGCCCCCGTCCTTCGCCGCCGGCATCCAGGTAGGCGACAAGACGATCGCGGGCGAAACGATCATCGGGGTGTTGCATTGAGCCGCAGGCATCGCGCGGGGGACAGTCTCCGCAAAGGGGTCTACGTCCTGCCGAACCTGATCACGTCGGGTTCGCTGTTCGCCGGGTTCTATTCGATCGTCCAGACCCATTTCGGGCGGTACGAACATGCGGCCTTCGCCATCATCGCGGGCGTGGTGCTCGACGGCCTCGACGGCCGCGTGGCGCGCATGACGCATACGACCACCCGGTTCGGCGTCGAGTACGATTCGCTCGCCGACCTGGTTTCCTTCGGCGTCGCGCCGGCGTTCCTGGTCTACGGGTGGGCGCTGTCGCCGTTCGACCGGTGGGGCTGGCTCGCGGCGTTCCTGTTCCTCGTGTGCGGGGCGCTGCGGCTGGCGCGCTTCAACGTGCAGGTCAACACGGTCGAGAAGGGGAAGTTCAACGGGCTGCCGATCCCGGCGGCCGCCACCTTCGTGGCGTCGTGCATCCTCTTCATCACCTACCTGCAGCACATCGAGATCGAGAGCGGGGGATCGCGCTCAGATATTCTGGGGTGGCTGTCCGGCGTCTCGGCGGCCATGGACGCCTACCGGCCCTTCGTGGTGCTGCTGGCCATCTACATTTTGGCGTTCCTGATGGTCAGCACGGTGAAATTCAACAGCTTCAAGGATCTCGACCCGTTCCTGAAGCGGCCGTTCAACACGCTGGTCGTGTTCATCTTCGGGACGCTGCTGCTTTTCTCCGAGCCGCAGATCATGATCTTCTTCGCCATCACCGGCTACATCATCTCCGGGCCGGTCGGCGAATTGATCGGCGCCATGCGGCGGGGCCGCACGAAAAATACGGATGATAACGAGAAAGGGAACGAAGATGGGCATGACGCTGACTGAAAAGGTTCTCGCCCGCCACGCGGGAAAAATAAAAGTGACGGCCGGCGAGCTGATCCTGGCCAAGGTCGACCTGGCGCTGGCCAACGACGTGACCGCCCCGATCGCGATCGACGCGGTCCGGCAGGTGGGTGTCAAGGAAGTGTTCGACAAGGCGAAGATCGCGCTGGTCCCCGACCACTTCGCGCCGAACAAGGACATCAAGTCGGCCGAGCAGGTCAAGCTGATGCGCGAGTTCGCACAGGAGTTCGGCATCGTCAACTACTTCGAGGTCGGCCGGATGGGGATCGAGCACGTCCTGCTGCCCGACGAGGGGCTGGTGGTCCCCGGCGACCTGGTGATCGGCGCCGACAGCCACACCTGCACCTACGGCGCCCTGTGCGCGGTCTCGACCGGCGTGGGCAGCACCGACCTGGGCGCGGCGATGGTGTCGGGCGAGGTCTGGCTCAAGGTGCCCGAGACGCTCAAGATCAACCTCGTGGGCAAGCCGGCGAAGGGCGTCCAGGGCAAGGACATCATCCTCTACATCATCGGGAAGATCGGCGTCGACGGCGCGCTCTACCAGGCGATGGAATATGCGGGCGACGGCTTGCAGTACCTGCCGATGGCGTGGCGCTTCACGATCTCCAACATGGCGATCGAGGCGGGCGCCAAGAACGGCATCTTCCCGTTCGACGCGATCACGAAGGAATACGCCGACGCGCACGCCAAGGGGAAGAAGTACATCGTCGAGACGGTCGATCCCGACGCGAAATACGCCGCCGAGATGACCGTCGACCTGTCGACGCTCGAGCCGCAGATCGCCTTCCCGCACCTGCCCGAGAACACGCGGCCGCTGTCCAAGGTCGGCAACGTCCGGATCGACCAGGTGGTTGTCGGGTCGTGCACCAACGGCCGGATCGAAGACCTGCGCGCCGCCGCCGAGGTGATGAAGGGCCGCAAGGTCGCCGACGGCGTCCGGATGCTCATCTTCCCCGGTACGCAGAAGATCTACCTTCAGGCGTTCCACGAAGGGCTGGTCGACATCTTCGTCAACGCGGGCGCGGTCTTCTCGACGCCGACCTGCGGCCCTTGCCTGGGCGGCCACATGGGCATTCTGGCCAAGGGCGAGCGCGCGATCGCGACCACCAACCGCAACTTCGTCGGCCGGATGGGGCATCCCGAGAGCGAGGTCTACCTCGCCAATCCGGTGATCGCCGCCGCGTCGGCGGTGTTGGGCCACATCGGCGGCCCCGACGAGCTGTAAGCGGGTAGACGCACGGCGCGGCCCACTCCGCGTCGCGGGGTACCCTTGGCGGGGGACGGCTTGTCCGGGTATCCATTCCCGTCCTGCGCCTCGGGTGCCCAGGCTCGCGGCGCCATCCCTGGCGCCCCAGAACGCTCGGGGCACACGCCCCCGCCAAGGGCACCCCGAGCCGCTGCGCCGGCCGGGAAGTGCGACGGCTCCGTCATGACGGCAACGGCGGATGCCCGCTGCATCCGTAGCGAAGTGGCGGGTGGGTCTGAGCGAAGTGCCGATGGATAGAAGTGTTGCGGCTGACTACGGAGTGAACGGCCCCCCTCCCCGGAACGAAGGAATAGAGGGGCATCCGCTTCACAATGAAACGAAATATTTGCGAGGGGGCGATGGCGATATGGAACTGAAAGGGAAGGCCTGGAAATACGGGAACGACGTCGACACCGACGTGATCATCCCGGCGCGGTACCTCAACAGCTCCGACCCGAAGGAGCTGGCGTCGCACTGCATGGAAGATATCGACAAGTCGTACGCGAAGGGCGTTCAGCCCGGCGACTTCATCGTCGCCGGCAAGAACTTCGGATGCGGCTCGTCGCGCGAGCACGCCCCGATCTCGATCAAGGCGTCGGGCGCGTCGGCGGTCATCGCCAGGTCGTTCGCCCGCATCTTCTACCGCAACTCGTTCAACATGGGTCTGCCGATCTTCGAGGCGCCGCAGGCGGTCGACGAGATAGAGGCCGGCGACGCCCTGTCGCTCGATACCGAGAAGGGCATCCTGCGCAACGCGACCAAGGGCAAGGAATACGCCATCGTCCCGATCCCGGCCTTCATGCAGGAGCTGATCGCGACGGGCGGCCTGCTCAACTGGACGGCTGCGCGACTGAAGAAGGGAGCCTGATCGAGATGAAGAAACTTTGCGTGTTTCCGGGTGACGGGATCGGCCCCGAGGTCGTGGCCGAGGGGCTTGCGGTGCTCGAGACGATCGAGTCGGTCGCCGGCAAGAAGCTGTTTTCGACCGAGTCCGAGCTGTTGGGCGGCTGCTCCTACGACGCCCACGGCGTGCCGATGACCGACAAGGCGATGGCGCTGGCCGAGGCGTCGGATGCGGTCATTCTGGGCGCGGTCGGCGGTCCCAAGTGGGACGGCCTGCCGTTCGCCGTCCGCCCCGAGCGGGCGCTGCTCGGCCTCCGCAAGAATCTCGGGCTGTTCGCCAATATCCGCCCGGCCAAGGTCTTCGCCCCGCTGCTCGACGCGTCGCCGCTGCGGCGCGAGCTGGTCGAGGGGATCGACCTCATGGTGCTGCGCGAGCTGACCGGCGGCATCTACTTCGGCGAGCCGCGCGGCGTCTCCATGATCGACGGCGTCGAGACCGGCATCAACACCGAGATCTACACCCGTCCCGAGATCGAGCGGGCGGCGCGAATGGCGTTCGACCTGGCCCGGAAGCGTCGCAACCACGTCACCTCCGTCGACAAGGCCAATGTGCTCGAGGCAACCGAGCTGTGGCGCAAGGTTGTCTCCGAGGTGCATGCAAAGGACTACGCCGACGTCACGCTGGTCCACATGCTGGTCGATAACTGCGCGATGCAGCTCATCCGCTCCCCGCGCCAGTTCGACGTCATCCTCACGACTAACCTGTTCGGAGACATCCTGACCGACGAGGCGTCGATGATCACCGGCTCGATCGGCATGCTGCCGTCGGCGTCGCTCGGCGGCCGGGTCGGCATGTACGAGCCGATCCACGGCAGCGCCCCCGATATCGCGGGCAAGGGGCTTGCGAACCCGCTGGCCACCATCCTGTCCATGGCCATGATGCTGAATTATTCGTTCGACATGCCGAACGAGGCCGCGCTGATCGAACGCGCGGTCGAGAAGGTGCTGACCGACGGCTGGCGTACCGGCGATATCTTCCGCGAAGGCCCCGGCATCACGAAGGTCGGCACGAGAGAGATGGGCGAGAAGGTCCGTCAGGCAATCATCAACTCGGTGAGGTGACCAGGAAAATGAGCAAGAAACAGTTCAACGTGGCCATCGCAGGCGCGACCGGCGCGGTCGGGGACGTGTTCCTCAGCATCCTCGCGGAGCGCAACTTCCCGATCAGGAACCTCCGGCTGCTCGCGTCCGAGCGGTCGGTCGGCAAGAAGCTCAAGTTCAAGGGCGAAGAGATCCCGTGCGAGCTGCTGACCAAGGACGCATTCAAGGGCATCGACATCGCCCTCTTCTCGGCGGGCGCCTCGCGCAGCAAGGAGTTCGCCGGGCCGGCGTGGGAGGCGGGCGCGGTGGTCGTCGACAACTCGTCCGCGTTCCGGATGGATGCCGACGTGCCGCTCGTCGTTCCCGAGATCAATCCCGAGGCGATCGCGCAGTACAAGCAGCGCGGGATCATCGCGAACCCGAACTGCACCACCATCATTTCGATCATGCCGCTGAAACCCCTGCATGATTTCGGCACCTTGAAGCGCGTCGTGGCGTCCTCCTACCAGGCCACCTCGGGCGCGGGCGCCAAGGCGATGGCCGAGCTGGTCGCGCAGGCGCACGCATTCGCCAAGGGCGAGACGATGGAAGTCGCGGCGTTCAAGCACCAGATCCTGTTCAACGTCATCCCGCACATCGATTCCTTCCTCGACAACGGCTACACGAAGGAAGAGATGAAGATGACCAACGAGGGGCGCAAGATCATGGGGCTGCCCGGCCTGCGCGTCACCTGCACCACGGTGCGCGTTCCGGTGCTTACTGCGCACTCCATCGCGATCAACGCCCAGTTCGAGAAGAAGATCACGCCCGAGAAGGCGCGCGAGCTGATCGCGGCGTTCCCCGGCTGCCAGGTGATGGACGACCCGAAGAACGGCGTCTACCCGATGCCGCTCTTTGCCGCGGGCAAGGACGACTGCTACGTCGGGCGCATCCGCGACGACGAGTCGGCCGAGAACACGCTCAATCTGTGGGTGTGCGGCGACCAGCTCCGAAAAGGGGCGGCGCTCAATGCGGTGCAGATCGCCGAAGTGCTGGCGGAGAAGTACCTGTAGGCTCGTTCCCGAGCGGCTCGTCCGCCCGTTAAGGTACGAAAACGCGGCCCTCTTTCCGATACGGGAAGGGGGCCGTCGTCATTTCGCTCGAAAGCCTGCCGGCTCCCGGTTATGATCCGGGAATGTCCCGTACCTTTTTCAACTGGCGCCCGATCCTGCCTGCGGCGATCGTTGTCCTCATCCTGATCGCGACGCTTCGTCCGTTTGATTTCCGCTTCGATGCGGGGTTCACGGCCATGCGGATGGGGAAGGTCGACCTGGCGTTGCTGCCGGTTCCGGAGCACGAATCGCTGTACATCGACGCGGTGCAGAACCTGCTGCTCTTCTTCCCGCTCGGGGCCGCGCTGTTCCTGGGACTGGTGAAGAGACGGGGAGCCATGTCGAGAATCGCGGTCGCCATCGCAGGCGCCGCTTTCCTGAGTTTCCTGTGCGAAACGCTCCAGATCTGGCTTCCCACCCGCTACCCTCAGGTCATGGACGTCGGCGCGAACACGCTTGGGGCCTTTTCGGGCGCGGTCGCCGCCGCGGTTTGCGAGCGGATCGGGGCGACGGTATCGTCCGGTGAGCTTCGTCGTGGCCTCGGCTGGAACATCGCGGGGGCCGCCGCGGCGGGGGCGGTCGCATTGATCCTTCTGGTCTCCGCGGTCGACCTCGATCCGGTCCGCTCCGTCCGTGAACTCGAAGGCCACGCGAAGGCCTTTATCCGTTCGCCCTGGTTCGACCGCTGGTCGTTCGAGAACGCGACGCTCCCGCTGATTCTCCTTGGCGTTTTCTCCTGCTCGTTCTCCGAGTGGATCATGGATCGCTTTCCGTCTCTCCGGACCCGCTTTACCTATCTGCCGGTATTCCTGATTTCCTCGATCCTGGCGATCCTCTTTCCTCTTCCGCGAATCTTCTTCCGCTCCTTCGCCCCCAACTGGGGCGCCATCGCGTTCGGGCTCCTCGGTAACGTCCTCGGGATCGCGGTGCACCGGTTCGCCGCTGCGTGGTTGCGGCAGTCCTGAATCGGGGAGGCGGGCCGCCCCCCGCCAAGAACTACTCGAACGGATTGTCGATGGCGGTCGGGGAAACGGTGACGACTTTTGGCGGGAGCGGTTTCCGCTCGCGCAGCGCCCGGCACACCCGGTCGAGCAGCATCCGCAGCGCCTCGGCCTTTCGGATTCCTTCCTGGTCGAGCGTCAGATCGATGCTTCCGATCATCGTCACGCGGTCGAGCCGGTTCTCGATCGTCAGATCGGGGCCGATGCCGATCACCTCCGATTCGTTCTTGTAGGGATCGAACGGGATGGGCTCCGTCGGCTTCCGCGCGTCGGGAGCTGCGAGGGCGACGGTCGACAGCAGGACAAGAATCGAAGCGCAGGCGATTCTTCGAAGGGACGCGGTCGGCATGGGAAAACCTCCGGGGAACGGGGTCCGGGCAACGTTGCCACAACCGTGCCGCCTAATGGTTCGATATCACGCGAAGGGGTTATCCACCTTCCCGGGCGGCTTCACCTTCACCTTGTCAGGCAGTTCCCGCTGCGCCAGCGCCTTCGCGGTCGCGTCGACGATCTCCTTCAGGATCCGGATGTTGGCCAACCCTTCCTTGTCGCAGGTGATGTCGACGGAGCCGAAGATGGAGACGCGATCCACCCGGTTCTCGACGTTCAACTCCCCGATGCCGACCGCGTCCGATTCATTCGCAAATGGTTCGAATTTCGTACCCATCGGTTTTCCCTCCTTCTATCGGAACAGCGACTTCAGTCCACGAACCAAGGCATCCGGATCGTCATCCGGCGGGGCCCGCTTCCGGCCGCGGCCACGGTTTCGAGACGGTTTCGGAAGGTCCGGCTTCGCCTTCTTGACGGATGCCGGCATACCGGGAAAGAAATCGATCCCGGCGATCGACTCCAGCTCCGCGATGCTCATCGTCGCGTATTCGGAGGTCGGGGCGTTCTCGACGAGATAGGCCCCTGCCCGCCCGTTTTTCGGGTCCAAAACGATCTTGTAGAGGTGCGACGGGACCATCACGCGTTCTCCGATCCTTTTCAGTTGGGCGCCTCGGAACAACGGGCCAGTGAGGACGAACAGCTCTCCGCGTTTTTTTGCGAGGGTCCGCACGGACGACTCGATCTTCTGCCAGATGCCGCGGTTGGATTCCGGATCCTGGGGGACGATGTTGGCGAGGGAGAAGCTCTCGTGCTGCGACGGCTTGTCGGGCATGTCGCCGTTCGGGGCCATGTGCCCGCGGTCGTATCCCGATCGGGCGTAATCCCGCAGTTCGGCGCGGCTTCCCGCAGGCAATCTCCCCTCCGGGTGGAAGCTGTTGACCCGCACCAGTCCTTCGGCGGACGACAGGGCGTCGCGCGTCAGGTGCTCCGCGGACCACAGGGGCGTGCGCGTGATGCCCGAATGCATGACGCCGAAGCCGTCGAAGCAGAGCTCCCGGAAATCCTTCATCATCTTCGGATTGGTGATGTCGGGGGAGATCCCCTGGAAATAGTGCTCCGGGCAAGCCGGCCGCCCTGCGAAGGCGGGAAGAGCGCCGGCGATCAGAAGCCCGAGGAGGGCCGCTGCGAAGATGGTTTTCTGCGGCGCATTCATGCCTCAGGTTAACGCACGGGATGCCGGGGTTCAACGACGGATGCCCTCTGCTTCCGGAGTGCAGGGGGCCTCCGCCGGAGACGCTTAAAGCGCCGGGACCCGAACGGCGTGCCGGTGCCCGTCAGCGGTTGCAGACGGCGAGCACCTGCCGCATGTCCGTCAACCCCTTGAGGCACTTCCCGATCCCGTCCTGCAGGAGGGTTCGCATCCCGCCGGCGACGGCCAGGGTGCGGATCTGGTCGGCGGGGACCTTCTTCTGGATCGCCTGGCGGATGGCATCGTCGGCCACCAGCAGTTCATAGAGGCCGAGCCGTCCCTTGTACCCGCGCCCCTCGCACTTCGGGCAGCCCGTTGCGCGATGGAGGCGGAGCGGGCGCCCGTCGAGCGCCTGGTCCAGTTCGTCCGACCCGAACAGCGTCTCCATCTCCTCGCGTTCCGCCAGGGTGGCGTCATACGACTGGCGACACTCGACGCATAGCCTCCGCGCCAGCCGCTGGGCGAGCACGCCCAGGATCGCATCGGAAAAGGTGAACCGGTCGAGCCCCATGTCGACCATGCGGGTGACGGTCTCCGGCGCGCTGTTGGTGTGAAGCGTCGAGAATACGAGATGGCCGGTGAGCGACGCCTCGACGGCCATCGTGGCCGTCTCCTGGTCGCGCATCTCGCCCACCATGATGACGTCGGGATCGGCTCGGAGGAAGGCGCGGAGCGCGGTGGCGAAGTCGAATCCGATCCGGGGCTTGACCTGGACCTGGCGCAGCCCCCGCTGCGTGATTTCGACCGGATCCTCCGCCGTCCAGATCTTCCGCGCGGGGGTGTTGATCGATCCGATGAGCGAGTGGAGCGTCGTCGTCTTGCCCGATCCGGTGGGCCCCACCGCGAGAACCATGCCGTACGGCTTCCCGACGATCCGGCGCGCCTCGGCCAGGTCGCGGGGCGACAGGAGCAACTCATCCATCGGGATCGGTTCGCCGGCCGAGAGGATCCGGAGCACCACGTCCTCGTCGCGGGAGACGGTCGGAATCGTGGCGACGCGCAACTCCAGCGGCTTGTCCTTCAGGCGGAGGCGGATCTTGCCGTCCTGCGGCTTGCGATGCTCGGTGATGTCGAGCTGGGCCATGATCTTCAGGCGGGCCACGAGGCGCGAGCGGAGTATGGGCTGGAACTTCCGGTAGGTCTCGCAGATCCCGTCCACCCGGAAGCGGACCGTCGTCTCCCGGCCTTCGCCGTCCGGCTCGATGTGGATGTCGGAGGCCCCGCGGGCCTGGGCGTCGAAGATGATCTGGTTGGCAAGGCGAGCGACTCCGCTGTCGTCATTGCTGGCGATCGTGAGGTCCTTGGCGTCGGGGGCTTCCTCGGACAGGTTGTCGATCTGGATGTCCGAGAGGATCTCCTCCATCCGGTCGGATGCGACGAAGTCGTCGCCGTTCGCGACCATCTTCGAGATGAGGCGGGCGATCTGGGAAGGCATCGCCACCGTTTCCATGATCCGCACGCCGAGCGTGAACCGCAGCATGTCGAGCGCCTCGAAGGCGAGGGGGTCGGAGATGGCGATCGTCAGCCCCTTTTCGTCGGAGTGGACCGGCAGGACGGAATATTTCTGGATCAGCTCCGGTGGGACGAGCGAAACGGCCTCCGGGTCCACCTCGGTCTCGTCCAGGTCGATGAAGGGCACGTTGAATTTCTTCGAGAGCGTCCTGGCCAGCTCGAACTCGCTGACGAGGCCCATCTCGACGAGCACCTCGCCGATCCGCTTCCCCCGTTTCTTCTTCTGCTCCTCGAGCGCGGCCTCGATGTCCTCCTCGCGTGCGAGCCCGGCCTCGACCAGCACTTCTCCCAGGCGCATCCTCCGACCCTTCGCCGCCGCTTCCCGCTGGGTCGCCGCGGCTGCCTTGACCTCGGCCTCCCCCACCTTGTTCTGACGGATGAGGATATCCCCGATGTTGAGCGCCCGGCGCTCCGCCTGCTCCTCGAGGCCGCGGGTGAGTTTTTCGTCCTCGATGACGCCCGTCTCGACGAGAAGCTCGCCGAGGGAGACCTTGTCCTCCCGGGCGTTGATCCCGTGGGCGTAGAAATAGATTTCGGAAAAGAGGCTGGCATTGGTGGCCGGCACGGCCCAGAAGCCGGGGCGCGCCGACCCTTTTTCGGCCGCGGCCAGGACGGAGAAGGTGATTCCGCCAGCGACGTGGACGTCGAGCGACTGCGTCTTGCCGGATGACGGTACCGGGAACGGTTGGCCGACGCGATGGATCGCGACGTAGGCGACGCTGCCGGACGCCAACCGTTGGGTCGATTCGGTGGAGATGCCGGCGGCGTCCCGGGAGCGTACGGCGAGGATGAGCTCCGGGTCCGTGGGCCGGAAGCTCTTGAGACGCCCGACGATCGACCGGCCGTCCGTGATGCCGACGGTCACCATCGCCGGGTTTCCCTTGAATCTTCTTTCCTCGGTCATTCGCACGTCTCCCGCCTGTATTTTTGCCAACGGACAGGGTAGCTATCGCGATGCCCGATCTCAAGAATTAACCCTCTGCATGATTCCGCTGGCACGGGATCGGCGTGAAATCCGCCCGAAGGCGTCGGGAAACCCGCACCGGTCGGCGGATATCCAACAGGCGGGAGGTGCGCGATGCGGTGGTTGCGGGGGCGTGCGGGAGAGGTGACCGTCTCGATCGCGTTCGGCTTCGGGATCGTGATCGGGTGCGTGGCGATCGGCGTGTCGGCCGTCTCGTACCGGGTCGCCAAGAACGTGCCGATGATCCACGACATCACGACCGACCCGTCGGATCCTCCCGCCTTTGTCGCGTTGCTCCCGGAACGGAATGGTTCGTTCAACGGGGCGGAATACGGCGGGGCCGTGGTGGCGGAAAAACAGCGGAAGGCGTATCCGGACATCGTCCCGATCGAATCATCGCTGCCGCCGGCCGAGTCGTTCGAGCGGGCGCTGGATGTGGCGCGCGGGATGGGCTGGGCGATCGCCGGGGCCGATCCGGCCGCCGGGCGGATCGAGGCGACCGATCGGACGCGCTGGCTGAAGCTCAAGGACGACGTGGTGATCCGCATCCGGCCGGAGGAGAGCGGCAGCAGCCGCGTGGACGTCCGCTCCGTTTCACGGATCGGGCTGAGCGATCTCGGCAGGAACGCCGCGCGGATCCGGGAGTTTTCCAGCCGATACGCCGGAGCGCTTCATCTTGGATTATGATAGGCCGTTATGACGATGCGACGCCTCCTCCTCGCCGCGCTGCTGTTCCTGGCCGCGGGACTCCCCATGATGTACGCGCCGGCCGCCGCGGCGACCCCGGACGAGGTCCCGGCGCATACCGGATATGTGACCGATACGGCCGGCGTCCTGGGCGACTGGGCGCCGAGGATCGCGGCCTCCATTGCCGACCTCGAGCGGAAGACCTCTTTCGAGATCGGCGTGCTGACGGTCGACACGCTCGCCGGCGAGGCGCCCGCCGACTATGCCCAGCGCGTCTACGACCGCTGGAAGATCGGCAAGAAGGGCAAGGACAACGGCCTCCTCTTCCTGGTCGCCGTCCGCGACCGGAAGATCTGGATCACGACGGGGTACGGCACAGAGAAGATCCTTCCCGACGGCAAGGTCGGCGAGATCCGCGACGCGATCCTGCGGCCCGCATTCAAGGACGGCCGCTACGGCGAAGGCCTCTCCCAGGCGGTGGACGCGGTGCGTGCGATCGTGCTCTCCGCGGGGCAAAAAGGGGAGGACGTCGCGACCGGGCAGCCCCGGAAGGGGTCGCTCCTCCACACCCCGTGGATCGCGCTCGGCCTCCTTTTCCTCGTCTTCCTGGTCGCCAGCCTGTTCGGCCGGGGAGGTCGCGGCCCGCGGGGAGGCGGCGGGGGCGGCGGTCCCTACGGCGGGTTCCCCATGGGCGGCGGGGGCTTCGGAGGCGGCGGCTCGGGGGGCGGCGATTCGGGCGGCGGCGACTTCGGCGGGGGCGACTCGGGCGGCGGCGGCGCCGGGGGCGATTTCTGACCGGGCAATCACGGAAACGACTGAAAGGAGCTTCATCCATGCACATCAGGGAAAACAATCGCGGGGGCGCCGGCGTCGTCGTCGCGGCCGTGCTCGGGGGGCTGCTGCTGATCGTGCTGCTGGCCGGCGGATGGCTCGTCGGCAAGTACAACACGATCCAGAAGATGACGGTCGCGGTGGACCAGTCGTGGGGGCAGGTGCAGAACGTGCTCCAGCGGCGCGCCGACCTGATCCCGAACCTCGTCTCGACCGTCAAGGGGTATTCCATCCACGAGAAGGACGTGCTGGCCAACATCTCGGCGGCCAGGGCCGCGCTCGGCGGCGCAAAGACGCCCACCGAGGCCATGAAGGCGAACGGCGAGCTGTCGGGCGCCCTGTCCCGCCTGCTCGTGGTGGTCGAGAACTATCCGAACCTCAAGGCCGACACGCAGTTCACCCGGCTGATGGACGAGCTTGCCGGCGCCGAGAACCGGATCGCCGTCGAGCGGAAGCGCTACAACGACTCGATCGGCGTCTACAACAGCTACATCGTCACGTTCCCGAACAGCCTCGTCGCCGGATTCGCGGGCGCGCAAAAGAAGCCGTTCTTCGAGGCCGAGGCGGGGGCGAAGGAAGTGCCGAAGGTCGATTTCGGGAAGTAACTCGCGGGCGCGCCGGGGGGCGTCGGGTCATTCGTCGGAGGCGCCGGCCGGCCGCGCCTCGATGACCTGACCCTCCGGGGTGTCGGTGATCTTCCAGCCCAGCGCGCCGATCCGCTTCCGCAGCGTGTCGGCCTCCCCCCAGTCGTGCCGTTCCCGCGCGGTTTGGCGCGCCTCAACCAGCGTCTTGACCTCGTCGGGGACGACGACGGGCGGCCGGACGGCGGGAGACGCCGTGGCGGCGACCGCCGCGTCCCATACTGCCGAAGGGATCGCCCCGCGCCCGCTTCTTTTGTCGAAAGGCCCGAGGATGCCCAGGTCGAACGATTGACCGGCGGCGAACCGTTGTTCGCGCCCGCCCCGGAGAATGGTGACCGTCCCCTGCCCGACGACTTCCCCCCGCCCTGCCGATAGCTCCGCCACCAGAGCCGTGCTCTCATCGACGCCGACGATCGTCCGGTCGGGGGGGAGCAGGGCGCGCAGCGCCTCGAACCGCTTTTCCCCCATGTAGCAATGGCTGGTGTCGAGCTCCTCGCCGCCGTCGGTGTTGTTCCAGTGCGGGACGAAGGCCAGCGAGAGCCCGTAGGCCCCGAACAGGTCCAGTCCCTCCGTCCAGTGCACCGGCTCCCCGACCTTGTAGATCTCGTAGACGGGCAGGGCGCTCGCCCCGATGGCGATCATCGCCGCGCTGGCGAAGACGGTCGTCGCTCCCAGGCGGTGACGCGCCAAGAGGGTGTGCCACGCGAGGCTGTCCCGAAGTTGGCGGACGGCGTAGGTCGGGCTGCCCGGCCCGAGAAAGACGAGGTCGGCGCGGAGCAGGCCCGCAAGCAATGCCGGATCGTCGGGGCTGAAGGGGGTGTCGCGCTGCCGCGCGGGGATGATCTCGATCTCGGGGCGGCGGTTTTCGAGGCGCCGGCGGAGGAAATCGGCGATGCGCCCGGCGACGCGGTCGGAATTCGGCTCGAAGCCCGCGGGGGTCTCGAGGATCGAAATGCGATAAGGGCCGTGGCCTCCGCCGCGCGCGGCCAGCCGTTCGAACACGTTGCCGCCGACCCGCGAGGTCTCGCCCGAGCCGAAGAGGGCCACCGGGCCCGGATCCGGGAATTCCGCCATGCTTCCCCCGCCTTGCGCGCCCGCTTCCACCGCGGCGCCGCGATTACGAGTATATCCTCAAAAAAATGTCGGGAACCAATGTCCGCCTGTCGGCAATCTAACCGGAAAGCGGGCTCCTCCGCAGGGAGCCGTGCACCAGCCAAAAAGGAGGCAGTCCATGTGGGAAGTCCCCCGGATTCACCCGTCGGACGCGAGGATCAAGGCGCAAAGGGGCGAGGCGCTCCTGGTGTGCGCCTACGAGGACGAGGACAAGTATCGCAGCCTTAGGCTTGACGGCGCGATTTCGCTTCAGGAGTTCCGGGCGCTGGTCCCGACGCTCGACCGGAGGAAAGAAATCGTCTTCTATTGTGCCTGACCCACCGAGGCGACCTCCGCCGGTCAGGCGGGGAAATACATCGGGGAAGGGTTCGTGAATGCGAAGGCGCTCCTGGGAGGCGTCGAGGCCTGGAAGGCGCTGGGCTTTCCGTTCGCCGCATGACGGAATGACGGAGGCACGATGGGAGTGATCGGGCCGGGCCGGGAGGCCTTCGGGTGGCCGGGCATTCCGCCCCGTTGGACCCAGGGGGCGAAGGACGGCGTCGGAACGGCCTATTCCAGTTCGAGCCGCGTCTGGTTCACCCTGTGGAACGGCGTCATCACCGAGGTCTATTACCCGACCGTCGATCGCCCCCAGATCCGCGATCTCCAGTTCCTTGTGACCGACGGGAATGGGTTGTTTCAAGACGAGAAAAGGCACCTGCGAACGACGACCCAGCGGCTCTCCCGGCACGTCCTGGGCTACCGGATCACCAACAAGGACCGGGAAGGCCGGTACGAGATCCTCAAGGAGATCATCTGCGACCCGCACTTGCCCGTAGTGCTGCAGCGGACCTATCTCGCCGGCGACGAGAGCGTCCTCTCCCGCCTGAAGTTCCACCTGCTCTGCGCCCCCCACCTCGGGGGAGGAGGATGGGGCAACAACGGCTACGTTCTCGAGGTTGCCGGGCGGCGAATCCTGGCCGCCGAGAAGGACGGGACGTGGCTCGTGGTCGCTGCGGGCGTCCCGTTCTCGAAGCTTTCGGCCGGGTATGTCGGCGCCAGCGACGGATGGACGGATCTGGCGGCCCATGGCCGGATTGAATGGGAATTCGACGTCGCGCGCGACGGCAACCTGGCGCTGACGGGCGAGTTGGCGCTCGACGGCTGCCGGGCGTTCACCGTCGGGCTGGCGTTCGGCCGGGGGCTGCACGACGCCGCGACGGCGCTCTTCGAGTCGCTGGCCGTGCCGTTCGAGGCGCACCTCGAGCGGTTCACGGGGCAATGGAGCCGCACCGGCCGGAAGATCCTGCCGCTCGAGGACGCGGACTGCGAGGAGTGCGACCTCTATCACGGCAGCTACAGCCTGCTGCTCGGCCACGAGGACAAGACCTACCCGGGCGCCTTCATCGCGTCGCTCTCGATTCCCTGGGGAGAGGCGAAGGACGACCGGGACCAGGGGGGGTATCACCTGGTCTGGACGCGCGACCTCGTCAACACGGCGCTGGGGCTGCTCGCCGCGGGCAACACCGATTCCCCGCTGCGTGCGCTCGTCTACCTGGCGGTCAGCCAGCAGGAGGACGGCGGATTCCCGCAGAACTTCTGGATCGACGGGACGCCCTACTGGCAAGGCGTCCAGCTCGACGAGGTGGCGTTCCCGATCCTGCTCGCCTGGCACCTCGAACGGGCCGGGGCGCTGGGAGAGTTCGATCCCTGGCCGATGGTGCGCAGGGCAGCCGGATACCTGGTGGCGCATGGCCCCGTGACGCAGCAGGAGCGGTGGGAGGAGGCCTCCGGATATTCCCCGTCGACGCTTGCCGCGAACATCGCGGCGCTGGTCTGCGCGGCTTCCTTCGCCCGCAGGCGGGGCGACGAGGCGACGGCGCGCTTCCTCGAGGAGTACGCCGATTTCCTCGAATGCCACGTCGAGGCGTGGACCGTCACGCGCGCAGGCACCCTGGTGCCCGGGATCCCGCGGCACTACATCCGCATCCTGCCGGTCGACGTGGACGATCCCTCGCCCGTCGAGGATCCCGACTGCGGCGTGCTCGTGCTCAACAACCGCCCGCCCGGAACGCCCTGGCGATTCCCGGCCCGGGAGATCGTCGACGCCGGCTTCCTCGAGCTGGTGCGGTACGGCATCCGCCGCCCCGACGACCCGGTCGTGCTCGATTCCCTGCGCGTGATCGACGCCGTGCTCAAGGTCGAGACGGGCTGCGGTCCGGTGTGGCGCCGCTACAACCACGACGCCTATGGCCAGCGGGAGGACGGCGGCCCGTTTACCGGGTGGGGAAAGGGGCGCGCCTGGCCGCTCCTGACCGGCGAGCGGGGGCACTACGCGCTGGCCGCGGGCGAGGATCCCCAACCGTATCTCCGGGCGATGGAGGCGTTCGCCATTCCGACCGGCCTCCTGCCCGAGCAGGTGTGGGACGAGCCCGACCGGCCCGACCTCCACATGTATCTCGGGCGCCCGACCGGTTCCGCCCGCCCGCTCATGTGGGCGCACGCCGAATACATCAAGCTGCTTCGGTCCCGGCGCGACGGGCGCGTCTTCGACTGCATCCCCGAGGTGGCGGCCCGTTATATCGCCGACCGGCGGGGCTGTCAGACCATCGAAATCTGGAAGCCGAACCGGCACGTGCGCGCCGTTTCGCCCGGCGCGACGCTTCGGGTGCAGGCGCCGGAGCCGTTCCTCCTGCGCTGGTCCCGCGACGACTGGCGTACCGCGACGGATACCGAATCGCTTTCGACCGCGCTGGGAATCGACTATGCCGATATCCCGACTGGCACGGAGGATGGCGGCGCGATCCGCTTCACGTTCCGGTGGCCGCTCCGGAACGCATGGGAAGGCGATGACTACCGGGTCGCGATCGGCGGTCGGCCGGCATCCCCGGGTTGAAACCAACGCGGGGGCGCCGGAACCTAAGGGGGGATCGCGGTTCAGGGGTCTTCCGATGGAACAGGAACGGACGTACATAAAGGCTCGGAAATTTCTTTTCTCCCGCTCGGCCTCCCTGCTCATCCTGTTGCTCCTCGCCGGCGCCCCGGGTTGCCGGGAAAGCGCTTCGGGCGCGCCCGCGCCGCCGACGGTCCAGGTGGCCGCGGTCGTCCGGCGGGACGTCCCGGTCTGGCAGGAGTGGGTCGGCGTCACCGACGGGTTGGTGAACGCGTCTATCCGGGCGCAGGTCACCGGCTACCTCGTCCGACAGGCGTACCGGGAGGGCGATTTCGTCCGGAAGGGTCAGATCCTTTTCGAAATCGACCCCCGCGTCTTCCGAGCGGCGCTGGCGCAGGCAGGGGCGCAAAAGGGGCAGGCCGACGGGCAGCTCGCCCGGGCGGAAGGGCAGCTTTCCCAGGCCGAGGGGCAGCGCGCGCAGGCGGAAAGCCAGCGGGTCCAGGCGCAGGTGACCCACGTGAACGCCCTCGCCGTCCTCGACCGAGTGCGCCCCCTGGCCGAGCAGGATGCCGTCAGCCGGAAGGATCTCGACGATGCGGTGGGCGCCGAGGGCGCCACGCGGGCGGCCGTTGCCGCCGCGGAGGCCAACGTCGCAGCCGCCGGGGCCAACGTCGTCGCCACGAAGGCCGGGATCCTCACCGCGAAGGCCGGCGTCGCCTCGGCCGTCGCAGCCCTCGAGAAGGCGCGGCTCGACCTCGAGTTCACGCGGATCGTCTCCCCGATCGACGGGATCGCCGGCATCGCCAAGGCGCAGGTCGGAAACCTCGTGGGCCCCGCCCAGGGGGGCGAGCTGACGACCGTCTCGACGCTCGACCCGATCAAGGTCTATTTCACGACGAGCGAGCAGGCGTATCTCGCGTACATGAAGCCGTTCGCCACCGGGACCGAGGCGAACCGGCACCGGATCGAAACGCCGCACGAGCTGATCCTGGCCGACGGGACGGTCTATCCCCACAAGGGCCGCTTCTTCGCCGTCGACCGCCAGGTCGATGAACGGACGGGCACCCTGCGCGTCGCTCTCCTGTTCCCCAACCCGGGCAACCGGCTCCGCCCCGGCCAGTTCGCGCGGGTGCGCGTCGCGGGGACGACGCTCGCGAACGCGCTGCTCGTCCCGCAGCGGGCGATCTCCGAGATCCAGGGGAACTACCAGGTGGCGGTCGTCGGTCCCGGGGACCGCGCCGAGCTCAGGACAGTCCGGCCGACGGAGCGCATGTGCGCCCTGGCGGTCGTCGAGGGCGACCTCAAGCCGGGCGAGCGCGTGGTGGTCGAGGGCACCCAGAAGGTGAAGCAGGGGCAACCGGTGACGGCGAAAGCGCCGCCCCCCGGGCTCACGGCCTTGCTGGGCGCCGTTCCGGACGCCGAAGGCCGATGCGCGGCCGGGGCGAGATAGCAAGGCGATGTCCCGCTTCTTCATCGACCGGCCGATCGTCGCGATGGTCATCGCGATCGTGACCGTGATCGTCGGGCTGGTCTCGTTGCGCGGGCTGCCGGTCGCGCAATACCCGAACATCGTTCCCCCGGAGATCCGCATCGGCACGGTCTACGGCGGCGCCGACGCCCAGACGGTCGAGCAATCGGTCGCGACACCCATCGAGCAGCAGATGAGCGGCGTGGACGGGATGAACTACGTCTACTCGATCAACGCCAACGACGGCTCGATGCGGATGGTCGTGGACTTCGACGTGAAGACCGACCCGAACACCGACCAGGTGCTGGCGCAGATGCGGGAATCGCAGGCGGAATCGCAGCTCCCGGTCGACGTCCGGAACTACGGCGTCACCGTCCAGAAGTCGCCCGCGTCGCCGCTCGTCATCTTCGCGCTCTATTCCCCGAAGGGCACCTACGACGGGACGTTCCTCGCGAACTACGCCTATATCCGACTGAACGACCAGTTGACGCGCGTGCCCGGGATCGCCAGCGTCACGATCTTCGGCGCCGGGCAATATGCGATGCGCTGCTGGGTCCGCCCCGACCTGCTCGCGAAGCTCAACCTGACGATTCCGGAGCTTGTCAACGCGCTCGAGCGGCAGAACGCCGTGAACCCCGCCGGGCAGATAGGGGCGGAGCCGATCCCGCCGGGGCAGGAGTTCACCTATTCGATACGGGCGCAGGGACGGCTCGTCACGCCGGAGGAGTTCGGCGGGATCGTGCTGCGGGCGAACCCGGACGGATCGCTCATCCGCCTGAAAGACGTCGCCCGGATCGAGCTCGGGACGCAGGATTACGGAATCAAGGGGCGGTTCAACGGGAAGCCGGCGGCGCTGATCGCGCTCTACCAGACGCCCGGCTCGAACGCGCTCGATGCGGTCGCCGGGGCGAAGCGGGTGATGTCCAACCTCGCGAAGGCGTTTCCTGCGGACCTCGATTACGCGCCCGCGCTCGACACCACCCTCTCCGTCACCGAGGGGATCCACGAGATCGTCATGACGCTGGGCATCGCGATGCTGCTCGTGATCGTCGTCGTGTTCGTCTTCCTGCAAGGGTGGCGCGCGACGCTGATCCCCGCCGTGGCCGTCCCGGTGTCGCTCATCGGCACCTTCGCCTTCTTCCCCCTCCTTGGCTTCTCGATCAACCCGATCGCCCTGATGGGGATGGTCGTGGCCATCGGGCTGGTCGTCGACGACGCCATCGTGGTGGTCGAGGCCGTGGAGCGGCACATCGAGGAGGGAATGTCGCCCCGGGACGCCACCCTGCGGGCGATGGAGCAGGTGTCGGGGCCGGTCATGGCGATCGCCCTGGTGCTGGCGGCGGTGTTCCTCCCGACCGTGTTCATCCCCGGCATCACGGGCCGCCTCTACCAGCAGTTCGCCGTGACGATCGCGATCTCGGTTTTGCTGTCGGCGTTCAACGCGCTGACGCTCAGTCCCGCGCTCTCGGCGCTGATCCTCAAGCCGCGGGGGGAGGCGAGGGGCGTGCTGGCCCGGTTCTACGGGGGATTCAACCGGCTCTTCGGGCGGGCGACCGACGGATACGTCGACATCTGCCGCGGGGTCATCCGGAAGGCGGCGGTCGGGCTCGTCCTGTTGGCGGCCATCGCCGGGGCCGCGGGCCTTCTCGGTCTCCGGATCCCGGGGGGATTCCTGCCCGAGGAGGACCAGGGTTACCTGTTCGCGGGTATCCAGCTCCCCTTCGCGGCCTCGCTCCAGCGGACGCAGGAGGCGACGCGGGAGATGGAGCGGATCATCGGGGAAACGCCGGGCGTCCGGGCGGTCACGACGATCAACGGCTTCAACCTGCTCAGCCAGTCGCGCAACACCTACAGCGGCTTCTTCTTCATTGCCCTCAAGCCCTGGTCGGAGCGGGAGCGGCCCGGGGAGCGGGCGGTGGCGATCCAGCAGCGGATCAACGCGGCCGTCTCGCGGCTTCCGCAGGGCGTCGCCTTTTCCTTTTCCCCCCCCGCCATCCAGGGGATCGGCACTTCCGGCGGCGTGACATTCATGCTCGAGGACCGCGGCGGGCGCGACATCGCCTTCCTGGCGGAGAACACCCGGAAATTCGTCGCCGCCGCGCAGAAGCGGGGGGAGCTGGGGCGGGTGACGACCACCCTCCTCCCGGACGTCCCGCAGATCTTCGTCTCGGTCGACCGCGACAAGGTGCTGAGTCAGGGCGTGGACCTGGGCGACGTATACCGGGCGCTCCAGTCGTTCATGGGCGGGCTGTTCGTCAACTACTTCAACCGCTTCGGGCGCCAATGGCAGGTGTACCTCCAGGCGGAGGGGGACTTCCGGACCGATGTCTCTCGGCTGGGCGAGTTCTATGTCCGGAACGGGGCGGGCGGCGCAGTGCCGCTGTCGGCGCTGACCCAAACGGAGCGGCGCGCGGGGCCGGAATTCATCATGCGCTACAACCTGTACCGATCAGCGCAGATCAACGCGGCCGCCGCCCCCGGCTTCAGCTCCGGACAGGCGATGGCGGCGCTCGAGGCGGTATTCCGGGAGACGATGCCCGCGGACATGGGATTCGACTACCTGGGGATGTCCTTCCAGGAGCAGAAGGCGCGCGAGGGGGTCTCCGCCGTGGCGATCTTCGCCCTGTCGGTCGTCTTCGTCTTCCTGATCCTGGCGGCGCTCTACGAAAGCTGGTCGCTTCCGTTCAGCGTCCTGCTCGGCACCCCGGTCGCCGTTTTCGGCGCCTTCCTGGCTCTCTCGCTGCGCGGCATGACGTTCGACGTCTACGGCCAGATCGGCCTCATCGTGCTGATCGGCCTTGCCGCGAAGAACGCCATCCTGATCGTCGAGTTCGCGAAGAAGGAGGAGGAGCGGGGCAGGGAGACCGCCGAGGCGGCGCTGGAGGGAGCCCGGCTGCGATTGCGCCCGATCCTGATGACCAGCTTCGCCTTCATCCTGGGCTGCGTCCCGCTGGCCGTCGCGACGGGCGCGGGCGCCCTCGCCCGACGGGTGATGGGAACGGACGTCGTGGGCGGCATGCTCGCGGCGACGGGCATCGGCATCTTCATCATCCCGATGACGTTCGCCGTGGTCGAGCGGCTGGCCCGGCGCTCCGGCGAGGGGCGCTGAAGATGGCACGCGCGAAGGGGGCAGCGGTGCGGGTCGCCCTCGGCATCGCCCTCGGCATCGCCTTCGGCGTCGCCCTCGTCATCGTCGGCTGCGCCGTCGGCCCCGACTATCGGCGCCCGGCGATCGACGTCCCGGGCGCGTGGCGCGTCGAAGCGCCGGAGGCGCAGGCCATCGCGGGCACCGCCTGGTGGGTGCAATACGGCGACCCGGTGCTAAACGACCTGATCGCCGCCGGCCTTCGGGAGAACGCCGACCTCCGGATCGCGGCCGCGCGAATCGAGGAATCTGCCGGGCGGCTGGCGATCGCGCGCGGCGGCCTGTTTCCCGAGGCGGGATTCGGCGCTTCGGTGGAACGGGAGCGAATCTCCCGGACGGGCCTGCCACCCCTATCGGCCACGGCGCCGAACGTCGGGAACCTGGTCCACGCCACGGTTTTCGCAAGTTGGGAGATCGACCTGTGGGGGAAGGCGCGCCGGGCGACGGAGGCCGCGCGGGCCGAGCTGCTCGCTTCCGAGGAGGGGCGGCGGGGGACGGTCCTTTCCCTCGTCGATGCCGTGGCGACGGGCTACATCAACCTCCGCACCCTCGACCGGCGGCTGGAGATCGTCCGGAGGACCGCCCGGACGCGCGAGGCGTCGTTGCGCCTCTTCGAGCTCCGGTTCAAGGGAGGACTCGTCTCGGACCTCGAGCGGGACCAGGCGCAGGCGGAGTACGAGCGGGCGCTGGCGGCGATTCCCGCGGTCGAGAAGGCGA
Organism: Candidatus Deferrimicrobiaceae bacterium; assembly: GCA_036504035.1. NCBI lineage: Bacteria > Candidatus Deferrimicrobiota > Candidatus Deferrimicrobia > Candidatus Deferrimicrobiales > Candidatus Deferrimicrobiaceae > Candidatus Deferrimicrobiaceae bacterium. Next base: position 120,845 of record DASXVV010000002.1, on the reverse strand, counting down.
TCGCCTTCCAGGAAAACGCCCTGAACGCGCTGCTCGGGCGGAACCCCGGCCCGATCCCCCGCGGCCTCCCGATCGACAACCTCGCGTTTCCCGTGGTGCCCGCCGGCCTCCCCTCGTCGCTCCTGGCCAGGCGGCCCGATCTTCGGCAGGCCGAGCAGGCGCTGGTTGCGGCCAACGCGCGGATCGGCGTCGCCCGGGCGCAATACTTTCCGTCGATCGCGCTGACGGGCGCCCTCGGGGCGACGAGCCCGCAGCTGTCGTCGCTTTTCGAGGGCCCGGCGCGCGCGTGGGATCTCGCGATCCCCCTCGCGGCACCGATCTTCTCCGGGGGCGTGCTTTCGGGCCAGGTGAAGATCGCCGAGGCGCAGCGGGACCAGATGCTGCTCGCATACCGGCAGGCGATCCGGAACGCGTTCCGGGACGTCGAGGACGCCCTGGCCGACCGGCAGCGCACGCAGGAGCAACTGGCGGCGCAGGAGCGCCAGGTCGAGACGCTGCGGAGGACGGCGCAGGTCGCGCGCCTCCGGTACGACAACGGCTACACGAGCCACCTCGAGGTGCTCGACGCGGAGCGGGGCCTGTACGACGCCGAGCTCGCCGCGACCGAGACGCGGGGCGCGCTGCACGCCGCGCTGGCGAATCTCTACATGGCCATGGGCGGAGGCTGGTAACGCCCCGGGCGGCGCGTCCCTTTGTCTTCCCCGGGCCGTTTGTGGTTTGATGGGTTTCATGACGGACGAAACCGGAGCGAGCGCGCCGACCCGGCGGGTGCGGATCACGATGTCCTACGACGGGACGAACTACTCGGGCTCGCAGATGCAGCCGACGGGGCCGACCATCCAGTCCGAGGTCGAGGGGGCGCTCGCGCGGCTGCTCGACGCGCCCGTCCGGATCCGGACGGCGGGTCGGACCGACGCAGGGGTGCACGCTCTCGAGCAGGTCGCCGACTTCGCCGACCACGGCCGCCGGGACCTGGCCACGATCGTCAAGGGCGGGAACGCGCTGCTTCCCCCCGATATCCGGATCCTGTCCGCCGCCGAGGTCCCGATGGAATTCGACGCCCGGCGCCACGCGACGCGCAAGGAGTATCGCTACTTCCTCCACGTCGCCCCGGTCTGCTCCCCCTTCTTCGCCCGGCACGCCTGGCACTTCGAGAAGCCGCTCGACCTCGACGCGATGCGGGAGGGGATGGCGCACCTCGTCGGCGAGCACGATTTCACCACGTTCCGCGCGTCGGGCTGCTCGGCGCGGGATCCCGTCCGCCGGATTGCGAGCGCCGCGCTTTCCGGGCGAGTCCCGGGATTGTGGTCCGTCGACCTGGTCGGCAGCGGTTTCCTGCGCCACATGGTGCGCAACATCGTCGGGACGTTGGCCGACGTCGGCCGGGGAAAGATTTCGCCGGGACGGGTCGGGGAGCTGCTCCAGTCGCGCGACCGGACGCAGGCCGGCATGACGGCCCCCGCCCACGGCCTGTTCCTGTGGAAAGTGTGGTACGAATGAAAACGCTCGCAGAAGCCGGGAAGGAGACGAACTGTCCATGGTCAAGCGCGTAGCCGTCCTCGTGGCCGTCGCGATGCTCTTCGCGTCGACTTGTCCCTCGCAGGCCGCGTCAAAGCGCGGAAAGAAAAAAGGCAAGGCTGCTCCGGCTGCCGTTTCCGCCCAGGCCGAATCCGAGGCGCCGGAAGCGAACCCCGAGGAAACCGCCTCCCCTCCAGCCGGCGAAAAGGCGGGCATCGCCCCTCCGGCGGCCCTGCCTCCCACGCTTCCCGCGATGCCGCCGCGCCCCAAAAAGGGCCCGGACGACAACGCCGCCGCCGCGATGGGGAACGACGCCGAGTACAATCGCCGGCTGTTCGGCCAGGCGGTCCGGATGGGCATCCTCAAGCCGGACGCCCCGCCTTCCGCCCTCACTCCCGAGGTCTTGAACCGGATGATCGATGCGCACGTGCTGAAGGATGCGGTCCTCCACGGCCTGCTCCCGGCCAACGCCACGCCGGCGCAGGTCACGCCGGAGATCCGGGCCGTGATGAAGAAGGGCGGTTTTTTCGTCCACTACTACCCCGACGGGTCGGTCAATCCGAACTATTGATGCGCAATTGGAGAACCGTTCGCCTGCGTGCTAGGATGGCGTAACACGGTTCTATTCTTACATGGGGGGTGTGACCGATGAAAATGCGAATGGGGGCACTGGCAACGCTGTTCCTGCTGATTTGTTCCGGCTCCGCTTTTTCGGCGACCAAGGTGAAGCTCGGCTTCGTCAACACGATCACCGGTGCCGAGGCGCCGATCGGTGAAAACCTGACCAACGGCGTCACGCTCGCCCTCGAGGATCTCAAGAAGAAGGGGATCGACGTCGACCTCGTCAAGGAAGACGATACGGGCAAGCCCGAGAAGGCCATGTCCGCCTTCGAGAAGCTGGCCACCCGCGACGGCGTCGCCGGTGTTGTCGGACCCTACACCTCCGCCTGCGCCAACGCGGTCGCGAGCCGCGCCGACCAGTACAAGGTGCCGCTGCTCGTCCCCGTCGCCGCCAAGGAAGAGATCACCCAGAAGGGCTACAAGTACGTCTACCGGCTCAACGCGCCGGCCGACGTCTACTCGTCGGTCATCATGGACACGATCCTCGGCCTCGGGAAGCCGAAGACCATCGCCTACATCTACGCCAACACCGACTTCGGCATCTCCACCGTCAAGACGGCCAAGGAATACGCCGCCAAGCGGGGCTTGAAGGAAGTGGCCGACGAGAAGTACCAGAAGGGGGCGCCCGATTTCCGCTCCACGCTGACCAAGATCAAGGCGCTCGCGCCCGACCTGGTCTTCATGGTCTCCTACGAGGTCGACGCGATCACGCTCATGCGCCAGTCCCGCGAGATCGGCCTGACGCCGAAGGCGTTCCTCGGCGCGGGCGCCGGCTTCACGACCTCACAGTTCCTGGCCCAGAAAGAGGTCTCCAACCACGTCTTCTCGAGCACCCAGTGGACCGACGACGTGAACTGGCCGGGCGCGAAGGATTTCTACAAGCGCTACGTGGCGAAGTTCAAGAAGGAGCCCTCCTACCACGCGGCGTGCGCCTACGAGGCGATGCGGATCATGGCCGAAACCGCGGCGGCGTCCGGGAGCGATCGCGAAAAGACGCGCGCAGCGCTCCGCAAGGGCGCCTGGAAGGGGATCATGGGCGACGTGAAGTTCATCGACTACGGCAAGTTCACCAACCAGAACCGCCACGAGATGCTCGTCCAGCAGATCCAGGACGGCAAGTACGAGACGGTCTCTCCCGCGAAATACGCGACGAAGAAACCCATCTACCCGTTCAAGTGGAAGTAGCCGCCAGGGCGGAGTAAAGCATCATGACGCTCACCGTGTTCCTCCAGGCGCTCGTCAGCGGCATCCTGATCGGCGGCGTCTACGCGCTGATCGGCATCGGCCTCACCATCATCTTCGGCGTCATGCGGGTCACCAACTTCGCGCACGGCGACCTCATGATGGTCGGGATGTACCTGACCTACTTCCTGTTCACCCTGGCGAAGATCGACCCCTTCGTCTCGATTCTGATCACGATCCCGTGCATGTTCCTCTTCGGCGCCTTCCTCCAGAAGACCGTGATCAACCGGATCCTCGGGAGCCTGGCGCAGAACCAGATCCTGCTCACGATCGGCCTCGGCCTCATCATGAGCAACACGGTCATGCTCGCCTTTACCTCCGACTACAAGATCCTGACGACCTCCTACTCGTCCTCGAGCATCAGCCTGGGGGGTATCTCGATCTCGCAGCCGCTGGCCGTGTCGTTCGCCATCACGGTGGTCATCACCTCGGTGCTCTACTGGTTCCTGATGAAGACCGACACGGGGCAGGCCATCCGCGCCACCGCCCAGGACCGCGAGGCGGCGCAGCTCATGGGCATCAACGTCAAGCGGATGTCGATCATCGCCTTCGGCATCGGTACTTCGCTCGCGGGCACGGCCGGGGCGCTGATCTCGCCGACCTACTACGTCTTCCCGCAGGTGGGCAGCGCCTTCACGCTCAAGGCGTTCGTCATCACCGTGCTGGGCGGGATGGGCAGCGTCGTCGGCGCCACGCTGGGCGGCATCATCATCGGCGTCGTCGAATCGGTCGGCGCGGTTGCGATCTCCTCCGAATGGAAAGACGTCCTGGTCTTCGGCATCTTCCTCGTCGTGCTGCTCGTCCGCCCTTCCGGGCTGATGGGCCGGTCCCGCATGTGAGCCCGACGAAAAGATTCCCGTTCCGTTTTATCCTGGTGCCGGCGGCGCTGGCGGCGCTGTGCGCGTTTCCTGCCTTCGTGGCGAACCCCTACGCCCTTCACATCATGATCCTGCTATTCCTGGCCACCGCCCAGGGAGAGGCCTGGAACATCATCGGCGGCTACGCCGGCCAGTACTCGGTCGGACACGCGGCCTATTTCGGCGCCGGGGCCTACGGCGCCCTCATCCTGCTGACTCATTACGGAATCGCACCCTGGTTCGGCACCTGGGTCGGCGTCGCCGCCGCGATGGGGCTCGCCCTCCTGATCGGCGCGATCTGCTTCCGGCTGCGGGGGCCCTATTTCGTCCTGGCCTCCATCGCCGTGGCCGAGATCGTGCGGATCACGGTGCTCAACACGCCTGCGCTCACCAACGGCGCCGAGGGGATCCTCGTCTCCGAGCTGCCGCCGCTCGTCCTGGGCGGCAAGATGATCACCGACTTTTCCTCCAAGGTCCCCTACTACTACATGGGGCTCGGCCTGGCTGTCGCCACCATCGTGGCGACCTGGGCGGTGCAGAACTCGAAGCTGGGCTACTACTTCCAGGCCATCCGGGAAGACCAGGATGCCGCCCACTCGCTGGGGATCAGCTTGAAGCTCTACAAGAACCTGGCGCTGCTGCTTTCGGCGTTCTTCACGGCGCAGGCGGGCGCCTTCTACGCCCTCTACGTCCGCTTCATCGACCCGACGACCGTCCTGCCGCTCGACCTGTCGGTGCAGATCGTCCTCATCGCGATCATCGGCGGGATCGGCACCATCTACGGACCCGTGGTCGGCGCGCTTGTTCTGGTCCCGCTCTCCGAGGTGCTGCGCAGCAACGTCGTCGCCCAGGCGCTCATCAATTCCGGGCTCGTCCGCGAGGACTCCGGCATGGGCGTCTTCCTCAAGGAGCACCTGGCGCACGCGCATGTGCTGATCTACGGCATCCTGGTGGTGGTCGTCATCCTGTTCATGCCCGACGGCGTTCTGGGCTTCGCCCGGAAGCTCGTGACCCGCAAGGCGAGGAGCTAGCATCCGATGGCCATCCTCGAGATCCGGCACGTCAGCAAGTTCTTCGGCGGCCTGGCCGCGAACTCCGACGTTTCCTTCGCCGTCGAGCAGGGGACGATCATGGGACTGATCGGCCCCAACGGCGCCGGCAAGACGACGCTGTTCAACTGCATCACCGGCTACTACCCTCCCTCGCGGGGCGAGGTGTTCTTCGACGGCAGGAAGATGAACGGGCTCGAGCCCGACGCGGTCTGCCGACTCGGGATGGTGCGCACCTGGCAGAAGGTGCGGCCGCTGACCAAGCTGAGCGTGCTCGACAACGTCATGGTCGGAGCGCTCTGCCGGACCCATTCCCTCAAGGTGGCGCGCCGCGCCGCCATGGAGCAGCTCTCCGTGGTGGGCCTCGAGGCGAAGTCCGCGATGCGCGCAGGGGCGCTCCCGATCGGCGAGCGCAAGAAACTCGAGGTCGCCCGGGCGCTGGCGACGCAGCCGAAACTCCTGCTGCTCGACGAGGTGATGGGCGGGCTCAACCCGTCCGAAAGCGAGGAGATCATCGGGCTGATCCTCGATATCCGGACGAAAGGACTCACCCAGATGGTCATCGAGCACGATATGAAGGCGATCATGCGGCTGTCCGACCGGATCGTGGTCCTCAACTCCGGCGAGAAGCTGGCGGAGGGGTCCCCGGCCGAGATCGTCGGCAACCCGCAGGTCGTCGAGGCATACCTGGGGCCCGAGCAATGACGGCGCCGGCCTCCGGCTCCCCGCTCCTCAAGGTCGAGAAGCTCGCCTTCGCCTACGGCGATCTCAAGGTGCTCTGGGGCATCGATCTCGAGGTGAATGCCGGTGAGATCGTCACCGTGGTCGGCGCCAACGGCGCGGGCAAGTCGACCGTGCTCAAGAACATCTCGCGGCTGGTCCGGTGGGCCTCCGGATCCATCACGTTCGGCGGCGAGGACCTTTCCCGGCTCGAGCCGCACGATGTGGTCGAGCGGGGGATCATCCAGGTGCCCGAGGGGCGCAAGATCTTCCCCGAGATGACGGTGATGGAGAACCTCCGGATGGGCTCGTTCCACAAGAGCTGCCGGAAGGACCGCGAGAAGAACATCGAGCGCGCCTTCGTCCTTTTCCCGCGGTTGAAGGAGCGCGAGAAGCAGCTCGGAGGCACCATGTCGGGCGGAGAGCAGCAGATGCTCGCGATCGCCCGCGGCCTTATGGGCAATCCCCGGCTGCTGCTCCTCGACGAGCCGTCGCTCGGCCTGTCGCCGCTCCTGGTCAAGAGCATCTTCGAGATCATCACCGAGATCAACCGGCAGGGGGTGACCATCCTGCTGGTCGAGCAGAACGTCTACCAGTCGCTTCGCATCGCGCACCGCGCGTACGTGCTCGAAACCGGCCGTGTCGTCCTCTCGGGGACCGGCGCCGAGCTGCTCGACGACGCCCACGTCAAGAAGGCGTTCCTCGGAATGTAGGAATGAGAGCCGGAGGAGATTTCCCATGATCAAGGTCGAACGTTGGATGAAGCGCGACCCCGTCACGATCGACGAAAATGCCTCGATCGTCGATGCGATCCACCTGATGAAGGAAAAGGTTGTCCGGCGGCTCCCGGTGATGCGGAAGGAGCGCCTGGTCGGCCTCGTCACCGACCGGATGATCAAGGAGTACGCCCCGGGCAAGGCGTCGCTGTCCGATACGTGGGAGGTGCACTACCTGCTGTCGAAGACGAAGGTGAAGGACGTGATGAACAAGGAGCCGCACACCGTCACGCCCGACACCGAGATGGTCGATGCCGCGCAGATCATCCACGACAACAAGCTGCACGGGCTTTGCGTGGTCGACAGCGCGGGCGCGCTCGTCGGCATCCTCACGACCACCGACATCATGGAGGCGCTGATCGCCCTGTGCCGGAGCCAGAACGGCAACACGCCCGCGAAGTGACGCCCCCTTTGCGGCGGGCGTGTCAGCGGGGCTTTTTCTTCCGGAGCAGGAACCCGGCCGCGACGGCGACCGCCAGCGTGATCGCTCCCCCCACGATGCCCGCGAGGCTTCGGCCCGCATCGACGACGGGACGGGCAGGCGCGGGAGGCGTGTCGCCCTTTCCTTGTGCCGGCGTCGCCCCCTTGTTGAACCCGTAGCCCGGCAGGATCGCGCTTCGTCGCTGGATTCCCGCCGCCGTTCCGTGCAGGCCGCCCGCCTCCCCCGGCAGTCTTCCCTTTCCCGTGATCTTCGCGATCGACCATTCGAGGCCGTCCGGATGGACCGACGCGAACCAGGACAGCGCGCCGCCGATGATCAGGGCGGCGAGGCCGAGGCCGACGACCAGCTTCCTGGAGGAGCGTCCGCCGGCCGCCGGGCCCGGCCCGGCCTGGCCCACGATCCCGGGCTGCGCCTTCCACACGAAGGTGACGACGGCCGCGGTCACGAGCCCCTCGACGATCCCGATGCCCAGGTGGATCGGCTGCATCAGCGCGACGAACGTGCCGAACGGAAGGGCGGAGATGCCCGAGAGGACGGTCTCGACGACGACGGCGAAGGCGCCCAGCTGGAGCGAGACCACGGCGGAGAAAAGCGACGCCGCGGCGATCCGGCCCGGAGTCGGGTTCCTGCCCGCGATCCTCCGGTAGAGGAGAGGGTAGGCGACGAAGGCGGGGAACGCTCCCATGTTGAAGATGTTGCAGCCGAGCGCCAGAAGCCCGCCGTCCGCGAAGAAAAGCGCCTGCACCGTGATCACGGAGGCGATGACGATGAAGGCGGCGTAGGGGCCGAGCAGGATCGAGAGGATCATCCCCCCGCCGAGATGGCCGCTCGAGCCCGTGCCGGGGATCGTGAAGTTGATCATCTGGGCGGCGAAGATGAACGCGCCGAGCACGCCCATCAGCGGCACCTTCCGGTCGTCGAGCTCCTCGCGCACCTTCTTCGCGCACCAGCCGATGGTCAAGCCGGTTGCGGCCCACATCGCGCCCCCGACGGCGGGCGATACGAGTGCGTCGGCCATGTGCATGGGATCCTCCTGGCGCAGGGGCGCCGCGATTTCCGGCAAAAGAATAGCACGTAAATATATTTCATGCTACGGTGGGGCATGGGCGGCATCGATCAGGGACTATTCGATCTCGACCGGCTCGACCGGCTGGCGGGGCAGGACAGCGCGATCCACCGGCTGGACCCGCGCGCCAAGCTGCTGACGACTGCCGTGTTCCTGCTCTGCGTCGTCTCGCACGGGAAGTACGAGATCTCAGGCCTGCTGCCGTTCGCCCTGTTCCCGATCGCCGTTGCCGCTACCGCGGGCCTTCCCGCCGGATACCTCGTCCGAAAGCTGCTGGCGTTCGCTCCGTTCGCGCTGGTCGTCGGCGCCTTCAACCCGCTCTTCGACCGTGAGGTGCTTCTCCGCGTCGGGTCGCTGCCGGTCTCCGGCGGCTGGGTCTCCTTCGCCTCGATCCTCCTGCGCTTCTGCCTGACGATCGGCGCCGCGCTCGTCCTCATCGGCACCACGAGCTTCCGGGGCGTCTGCATGGCGCTCGAGCGGCTCGGCGTCCCGTCCGTTTTTGCCACGCAACTGCTCTTCCTCCACCGCTATATCTTCGTCCTCGGCGACGAGGCCGTCCGGATGGCGCGCGCCCGGGCGCTGCGGTCGTTCGACGGCCGGGGCATGGGGCTGCGCGTCTATGCCAGTCTCGTCGGCCACCTGCTGCTGCGGACGCTCGATCGAGGGCAGCGGATCCACCTGGCGATGCGCTGCCGCGGGTTCGACGGGCGGATCCTCTCCCTTCGGAAGCTGTCGGCCGGCATGCCCGACATCGTCTACACCCTGGGCTGGTCCGCCGCCTTCGTCGGGATGCGCGTCGTCAATGTCCCGCAGCTGCTGGGCCGGCTCGTCACGGAGGTCATCAGGTGAGTCACCATATCGTCGAGGTCGAGGATCTCGGGTATGCCTATCCCGACGGTACGCAGGCGCTGAAGGGGCTGTCGTTCCGGATCACGCATGGGGAGTCCGTGGCGATCGTCGGCGCCAACGGCGCGGGGAAGTCGACGCTGCTCCTGCACCTGAACGGCTACCTGGAACCGGGGGCCGGCAAGGTCCGGATCGGCGATTTCCCGCTGACGCGCGAGACGGTTTCCGACATCCGCAAGACCGTGGGCATGGTGTTCCAGGACCCCGACGACCAGCTCTTCATGCCGACCGTCTTCGAGGACGTCGCCTTCGGCCCGCTCAACCTGGGGCTTCCGCCGGACGAGGTCGAGCGGCGCGCCGTCGAGTCCCTGACGCGGGTCGATGCGCTGCACCTCCGGGACCGACCGCCGTACCGGCTGTCCGGCGGCGAGAAGCGCGCCGTCGCCATCGCGACCGTCCTGGCCATGTCGCCCAGCATCCTCGTGATGGACGAGCCGACGTCGAATCTCGATCCCGCCGCCCGGCGGCATTTCATCGCGTTGCTTGCGACGTTCGCCCACACCAAGATCATCGCGACGCACGACCTCGACATGGTGGTCGACCTGTGCGAAAGAACGATCGTGATGAAGGAGGGGCGGGTGGCGGCCGACGGCCCGACGCGGGACGTCTTCGCCGACGAGGCGTTTCTGAAAGATTGCAGATTGGAAAAGCCGCTCCGGATGCAGGGATGCCCCGTGTGCGGCGGGAAAGGGCGCTCGTAGACGGATTTGCGTCAGGCCAGCGCGTGCCCTTCGGTCGTGGCCGAGAAGGTGCCGTGCTTGACCCCGCGCGTGCCGATCAACTGGTCGGCGATGGCCTTGAGGTGGGTCGCCTTCCCGCGCAGCACCAGCACTTCGAGGCAGTGGTGCGCGTCGAGATGGACGTGGAGCGTCGAGACGATCTCCTTGTAGTGGCTGTGCTGGAGGTCGGTCAGCCGGTCGGCCAGGTCGTGGGTGTCGTGACCGTAGACGAGCGTGATGGTCCCGACGGCTTCCCCCTTGCCGTGTTCCCACTGTTCCCGCACGAGGTTGTCGCGGATCAGGTCCCGGATCGCCTCGGAACGGTTGGTGTAGCCCTTGCGCTCGTTGACCCCGTCGAACTGCGCAAGCAGCTTCTCGTCGAGCGAGACGCCGAAGCGGGTAAGCTTTCCTGCGGTCATGGCTGTTCTTTCGGCGGGCGGGCGGCACAGACGTCGGTGAACGCCTGCAAGACGGTTCGGGGAATTTCGGAGCGGTTCATCGTGTAGATGTGCAGGTGATGCACGCCGTGGGCGGCGAGGTCTCGCACCTGTTCGAGCGTGTGGTCGATGCCGATCTTCCGGATCGCGTCGGCGTCGCCCGCGTGGCGGTCGAGCGCGTCCCGCAACGCGGGGGGGATCGTCACCCGGTGCGTGGCCGAAAACTCCTTGATCCACGAGCCGTCGGTGATCGTGAAGATGCCCGGCAGGATCGGCAACGTGATCCCGTGGCTGGCGCAGGCGTCGAGGTAATCGTAGAAAATCCGGTTGTCGAAGAACAGCTGCGTGACGGCGAACGCCATCCCCGCCTCTTCCTTCTCCTTCATGTAATGGAAATCGCGCTCCCGGCCCAGCGATTCCGGGTGCGGCTCGATATAGGCCGATCCTCCGACGCAGAAACCATCGCCGAAGTGCCGGCTCACCAGCCGGATAAGTTCGAGCGCGTGGAAGCCGGCGCCGGGCGGGCCGGGTGGGGAATCGGGCTTGCGGTCGCCCCGCAGCGCGAGAATGTTGCGGACCCCGATCGCGTGGTAGCCGCGCAGGATGGCGAGCAGGTCGTCCCCGGTCCGGCCCATGCAGGTCAGGTGCGGCATCACGGGCAGCCCGGTCGCGCCCATCACCGACCGGACGACGGACGTCGTCTCCTCTTCCCGGCCGCTGCCGCCCGCGCCGCTCGTGATCGACACGAAGCGGGGGGAAAGCGACGCCAGGTCGCCCATCGCTGCGAGCAACTTTTCCATTCCCTGGGGCGTCTTGGGAGGGAACAGCTCGAACGACACCCCCGGCCCCGACAGCATCCTGCAGATCCTCGGCATTCCCCAATATTATCAGGATTTGGATAGACTGCACGATACGTAGGGTGCAATAATGTTCTTACGTATTGCCGGAGGGGTTTCATGCAGACGAAACTGACCTTGAGTCTCGACGAAGAGGTGATCGCGAAAGCCAAGCTCTTTTCCCGGCGGCGGCGGAAAAGTCTGTCGAAGCTGGTCGAGGGTTACCTGCGGGAGATCACCACGCAACCGTCCGGCTCTTCCGATATCGCGCCGCCGGTCGCCGCATTGATCGGCGTCATCTCGTCGAAAGGGGCAGCCTCCGGCCCCAAGGGCGGGTACGCGGAATTCCTGTCGGATAAATACCGGTGAAGCCGGCCGTTTTCGTCGATACCGATGTCGTTCTCGATCTGCTCGCTCGCCGCGAGCCCTTCCACCTGCATGCGGCGCGGCTTTTCACACTCGCCGACCGGGGCGTCCTCAAGGTTTGCGTCTCTTCGCTGTCGTTCTCCAATCTGCACTACATTCTCCGGAAGGAAACGTCCGGCAAACGTGCGGTCGAGATTCTCAAGGCGTTCCGGAAACTGGTGACGATCCTGCCCGTCGACGACGCGATCGTGGCCGCCGCGCTCGATTCCGGTTTCCCCGATTTCGAGGACGCGATCCAGTACCACGCGGCAATGTCGGCCAGACTGACCGTTCTGCTGACCCGAAACTGCAGGGATTACCGCAAACCGGCAATCACGGTCTGCACTCCCGAAGAATACCTGGCGCGATAAGACCCATGCCGCTTTCCTGGAACGAGATCAAGTCGCGCGCCGTGGCGTTTTCCCGCGAGTGGGCGAAGGAGACTTCCGAGGACGCCGAGGCGAAGAGCTTTTGGGACGCCTTCTTCGACGTCTTCGGCGTGACGCGCCGCCGGGTCGCCTCCTTCGAGGCGCCGGTGAAAAAGTCCGACGGCCAGGGCGGCTTCATCGACCTGCTCTGGAAAGGGGTGCTGGTCGTCGAGCACAAGTCGCGGGGGCGGGATCTCGACCGCGCCTTCCGGCAGGCGCTCGACTATTTCCCCGGGCTCGCCGAGCGCGACCTGCCCCGCCATGTCCTCGTCTCCGACTTCGCCCGCTTCCGGTTGCACGACCTCGATGCGGGCACCGTGCACGAATTCCCGCTCGCCGACCTGTACAAGAACGTCCGCCACTTCGGTTTCGTCGCCGGCTACCAGACCCGTTCCTTCGGACAGGAAGACCCGGTCAACGTCAAGGCGGCCGAAAAGCTCGGAAAGCTGCATGATCTCCTCAAGGCCTCCGGCTACTCGGGCCACCCGCTTGAGATCTTCCTCGTCCGTATCCTGTTCTGTCTTTTCGCCGAGGACACCTCCATCTTCTGGCCGCGCCAGTTCGCCGACTGGCTGGCGGCGCGCACCGCACCCGACGGAAGCGATGCCGGCTCGCAGCTCGCCATGCTGTTCGAGACGCTGAACACACCGGACGAAAAACGCCAGTCCTCGCTCGACGCAAGTCTCGCCGAATTCCGATACGTCAACGGCCGCCTGTTCGAGGAGCGGCTGCCGATGGCCGCATTCGACCGGCCGATGCGTGAGACGCTGCTCGACTGCGCCGCGCTCGACTGGAGCCGGATCAGCCCCGCAATCTTCGGTTCCCTCTTCCAGTCGATCATGGACGAAAGAGCGCGCCGCAACCTGGGGGCGCACTACACGACCGAGACCAACATCCTCAAGTGCCTGCGTCCGCTTTTCCTCGACGCGCTGCAAGCCGAGTTCGAGCGGATTCGCAACGACCGGAAGCGGTTGCCCGAATTCCAGAAGAAGCTCGCGTCGCTGCGCCTCCTCGACCCGGCATGCGGCTGCGGCAACTTCCTCGTCGTCGCCTACCGCGAGTTGCGGCTCCTCGAGCTCGCGGTCGCCTCGAAAGCAGGTATCGGTACTCGAATACCCTTTTCTACAACAACTTTCCCTGGCCTTCGCCCACCGACGCTCAGCGCGCCGCGATCGAGGCGGCTGCGCAGGGGGTGCTCGACGCCCGCGCCGCGCATCCGGGGGCGACGCTCGCCGACCTCTACGACCCGCTTGCGATGCCGCCCGACCTCGTGAAAGCGCACGCCGCCCTCGACCGCGCCGTCGATGCGGCCTATGGGAAACGGTCGTTTCCATCCGAGGCCGACCGGGTCGCCTTCCTGTTCGAACGCTACCGTGAACTCGTCGGCGCGCTTCCCGCGCCCGCCCCGAAAAAGCCCGCCCGCCGCCGAAAACCCGGGCCTGTGGTACCCTGAGATCCATGATCAACGTCGGAAAACATGTCGCCTACTGGCGCGAAAGCGCGGAAGAAGATTGGGCGTCTGTCGCCGTTTTGATGGAGAAGGGGCGATTCCGCCATGCGCTGTTCTTCATGCACCTGGCGATCGAGAAGGCGCTCAAGGCGCATGTCTGCGCACGTACCGGAGATATACCCCCGAGGATCCACAATCTTGTCCGGCTTTCGGAATTGACGCCGTTTCCGGATTGCCCGGAAGGGTATCTGGATTTCCTGGCAGAAGCGAATGTCTACAATATCGAAGGCCGGTATCCGGATACATCGACTCCTCCTCCTTCGACGGAAGAAGCGAGGGTTTTATCCGAATGCGCGGGGGAGGTATTCCGGTGGTTGATGAATCGGTCGCCTCAAAAGTAAGAATCTATCTGGAAACATTGCAGGCGGCGGGTATCCCGGTCCGTTTCGGTGTCGTATTCGGATCGCAAGCGACCGGAAGGGCCAATCGGTGGAGCGACATCGACCTGGTCGTCGTGTCTCCCCGGTTTGACCTTGGGGCAGGGCGCGCGGTTGTCGCCGAGTTGTGGCGGCTTGCCGCGCGTGTCGACAGCCGGATCGAGCCGATCCCGTGCGGCGAACGCCGGTGGTCGGAAGACGATTCGAGCCCTGTCCTCGAGATGGCGAGGCGAGAAGGCCAAACTCTTTTCCCGGCCGCGCAGCCTCCCGCCAAATCCGCCTGAGCGCGGCGGGATCCTGTCCACGGTCTACGGGACCGGATGATCCTCCTTGGCGAGGGGCTGAAGCCGCTGCTTGCCCGCAATGGCCCGAAATCACCGATCCTATATTCAAGCCGGGGAGCCGCGTCGACCTCCCGCTTTCCCGTCTGGAGGCACGGAATGTGGGTGTGCAAGACCTGCAATAAAGTCAACGAGGACGATCGCCAGGACGCTTGCGGCGCGTGCCATACCGACCGGAACGTTGTCGTTGACGTGAAGGACGGCTGGCAGTGCATGAAGTGCGGCAAGCGGCACAGCGTGCGCCTTTCGAAATGCCCGATCTGCCACACGCCCAGGTTCATGGAATATCCGTCCGGGGGCCGTCAGGGCGGCCGGCCTTCTTCCGGCTTTACCGAAACCGCGAGCGCCTTCGCATCGACCCTGTCCGGCCTGTCGAACGGCTGGAAGGCGGCCGGCAGCCTGCTGCTCCTCGGCCTTCTGGCGATCGCCGCGGCGGTCTGGATGCATCGCTACCCGTCGGAAGCGGCCGTGAAACGCGCTTTCGAGACGACCGAGCTGGCCCGTATCAACGCGGGTTTCCTCGGCCGCAGTCTCGACAATTCGGCTGACGCGTCGAGCGGGGCACTCCAGGACCGGAAGACGGTGTCGGAGATGCTCCAGCGACTGGACGCGGATTGCAAGGGCGTCGCGCCGAGCGCCGTGCTGCTGGAAAAGACCCGCCTCAACGTCAGCCCGGACTATTTCATGAACGACCTGGCCAAGCTGTCGAATGCCGTCGATGCCTACCTGTCCGACAAGATCGGCCCGTTCGGCGACGGCTACTCCCTCAAGGGCCTCAAGCAGACCGGGAGGCGGATCGACCGGTCCGGCGGAGTCACCCGTTGCACGATCGACTACGAGGCTACCCTGCTCGCATCGAGCGACGTCATGATCTATCGTCCCCCGTACCTTGCCGGGCAGGATCAGACCCCGTTGGCGTCGAACGGAGCGATCGACTGGGCCAATTACGACCGCTTCTACACCGCCTACAAGGAACGGGATTCGGCAGCAATGCGCAGGGCGGCGGCGGAGTTCGACGCCCGCCGCGGGCAAAGGGCCTGCGCGAAGGGCGAGACCCAGATCGTCCGGGGAACGCTGGTCCTCGAGAAGTCGAAGGACGGGTGGTAGGGGCTGTTCCTTTTCCGCTTGACGGGTTCGGCAGAACGTCGCATAATACGTTTCTTTGATTTTGGAGGGGAAGGTTTATCGCCATGTTGAATATCCAGAAGACGACGATGGTTTCAAAAGAGACCGCTGACATCAAGTGGTTCGTGATCGATGCGGAAGACGCGATCCTCGGGCGGCTCGCCTCCACGGTGGCGGCTGTCCTGCGCGGAAAGCACAAGACGACCTACACGCCGCATGCCGACACGGGTGATTTCGTGATCGTGGTCAATGCCGAGAAGATCAAGCTGACCGGCAAGAAGATGACCGACAAGGTCTACTACCATCACACCGGCTACATGGGCGGCCTCAAGGCCACCACCCCCGAGAAGCTTCTCGAGAAGCATCCCGAGCGCATCATCGAGTTCGCGGTGCGCGGCATGCTCCCCAAGACGCGGCTGGGCGACCGGCTCTTCACCAAGCTCAAGGTCTACGCGGGTCCCGAGCATCCGCACAAGGCGCAGTGCCCCAAGGCGCTGGCCGTCAACGAATAGGAAGAGGGGACAGCGCATCATGATCCAGACCAAGATCTATGCCACGGGCAAGCGGAAGACCGCCATCGCCCGTGTTTACGTCAAGCCGGGCACCGGCCGCATCAGCGTCAACGGCCGCGCGTTCGAGGATTACTTCCCGGTGCTCGCCCTCCGCTCCACCGCGGTCAAGCCGCTGGTGCTCACCGGCAAGGCGCAGCAGGTCGATATCGAGGTCAACGTGGCCGGCGGCGGCATCTCGGCCCAGGCCGAGTCGATCATGTTCGGCATCGCCAAGGCGCTGCAGATCGAGTCGCCCGAGCTTCGCACCCCGCTCAAGCGCGCCGGCCTCCTCACCCGAGACGCCCGCGTGAAAGAGCGCAAGAAGTACGGCCAGCCCGGAGCCCGGAAACGGTTCCAGTTCTCCAAGCGCTAATCCGCGAGGGCGCGATCAGCCCCTGCGATCGAATCCCGAAGGGGAAGGCCGGTACACCTGCCTTCCCCTTCTTCGTTTGAAAGGCCGCCCATGACCAAGACCGCCATCTTCGGCGCCACCGGCTACACCGGCTTCGAGCTGCTCCGCCTCCTGCTCTCCCATTCCGGGGCGCGAATCGTTGCGCTCTCCTCCGAGCAGTATTCCGACCTGCCGCTCGACGAGGCGTTCCCGACGTTCAAGGGGATGCTGCCGAAGGGCCTGGCGTTCGGGAAGATGGAGACGCTCCTCGGGGGCGACTTCGAGGTCGCCTTCCTCGCGCTGCCGCACACGGTCTCCTCCTCCGTGGCCGGGCGGCTGCTGGCGCGCGGCGTCAAGGTGGTCGACCTGTCCGCCGATTTCCGCTTCCGCAACATCGACCTCTACGAAGACGTCTACAACGTGACCCACAAGAGCCCCGAGCTGGCGAAGTCGGCCGTCTACGGGCTTCCCGAGATCTACCGGGCGGCGCTGAAGAAGACGATGCTGGCGGCGGTCCCCGGCTGCTTCCCCACCTCGGTCATCCTCGCGCTGTACCCGCTTCTCAAAGAGGGGCTGATCGACTTCAAGGGCATCATCGCCGACTGCAAGACCGGGGTCTCCGGCGGGGGGCGCACGCCGTCGCCCGGGTTCCACTACCCCGAAACGGAAGGGGGCGTCCGCCCCTACGGGCTGCCGCGCCACCGCCACAATCCCGAGATGGACCAGGAGCTATCCTTGGCCGCCGGGAAAAGGCTGTCGGTCACCTTCGTCCCGCACCTGATGCCGATGGTGCGCGGGATGCTGGCCACCTGCTACGCGACGCTCAAGCCCGGCGTCAAGGCCGATGCGGTCGAGGCGGCCTATCGCAAGGCCTACGCGAAGGAGCCGTTCGTCCGGCTGTGCCAGGCGGGGCAGCTTCCGTCGACCAAGCATGTCGCCGGCAGCAACTTCTGCGACGTGGCGTACAACGTCGATGAGAAGGGACGCCGGGTCATCGCGATTTCCGCCATCGACAACCTGGTCAAGGGCGCTTCCGGCGGCGCGGTCCAGTGCTTCAACCTGATGAACGGATACGCCGAAAACGACGGGCTGCGCAGCGCCCCGATCTTCCCTTGACGGTTCCGGGCCTTCGCAGGGCGGCGGTCGTCATCCCGTCGCGGTACGGATCGACCCGATTCCCCGGCAAGCCGCTCGCGTCGATCGCCGGCAAACCGATGATCTGGTACGTGTGGGACGCGGCCCGGCGCGCCAAGCTGGCGTCGCGCGTGGTGGTCGCCACCGACGATGTCCGGATCGCCGATGCGGTGCGCGCGTTCGGCGGCGAGGTTGCGATGACGTCTCCGGATTGCGCATCGGGCACCGACCGCGTGGCCGAGGTCGCCCGCACGCTCGACGCCGAAATCCTGCTCAACCTGCAGGGGGACGAGCCGCTGATGGCGCCGTCGGTTATAGACGAAGTGCTGGCGCCGCTGGTCGCCGACCCGGCCGTGGCGATGACGACCGCGGCGCTGCCGATGTCCGACATGGCGCGGTTTTCCGACCCGATGGTCGTCAAGGTCGTCGTCGACGATCTCGGCGACGCGCTCTATTTCTCGCGCGCCCCGATCCCGCACGACCGGGATGGGGGACGTCCGGTGCAATGGCGCAAGCACCTGGGCATCTATGGCTATCGCAAAGACTTCCTGCTCGCTCTGGCGGCGATGCCGCCGTCGTCGCTCGAGGCAACCGAGATGCTCGAACAGTTACGCGTCCTGCAGGCAGGGCATAAAATCCGCGTGGTCGACGTCGCCCTCGATTCGGTCGGCGTCGACACGCCCGAAGACCTGAAAAACGTGGAGGAGCGGCTATGCGCTCGGAACGCACGGTAAAACCCAAATTCATCTTCGTCACGGGGGGCGTTGTCTCCTCGCTGGGCAAAGGACTGGCGGCCGCCTCGCTCGGGGCGCTGCTCGAGGCGCGCGGTCTCCGGATCACGATGCTCAAGCTCGACCCCTACATCAACGTCGACCCGGGCACTATGAACCCGTTCCAGCACGGCGAGGTGTTCGTCACCGACGACGGCGCCGAGACCGACCTCGACCTGGGGCACTACGAACGCTACATCTCGTCGCGCATGAGCAAGAAGAACAATTGCACGACGGGCAAGATCTACCACTCGGTCATCACGAAAGAGCGGCGCGGCGACTATCTCGGGGGCACCGTGCAGGTCATCCCGCACATCACCGACGAGATCAAGCGCACGATCTATGCGGCGGCGCAGGGCTACGATCTCCTCATCGTCGAGGTCGGCGGCACCGTGGGCGACATCGAGTCGCTGCCTTTCCTCGAGGCCATCCGCCAGGTGCGCGGCGACCGGGGCAAGGAAAACACGATCTACCTCCATCTGACGCTGGTGCCCTACATCAAGACGGCGGGGGAGCTCAAGACCAAGCCGACCCAGCACAGCGTGAAGGAGCTGCGCTCTATCGGCATCCAGCCCGACGTGCTGCTGTGCCGCACCGAGCAGCCGATCCCGAAGGACATGAAGGCGAAGATCGCCCTCTTCTGCAACGTCACCGAGGATGCGGTCATCACCGTGCCCGACGTCGAGCACATCTACGAGCTGCCGCTGGTGCTGCACCAGGAAGGCCTCGACGACAAGACCATGGAGCTGCTCAACATCTGGGCGGCCGAGCCCAAGCTCGACGCGTGGGTCAAGGCGGTCGACAAGTGGAAGAACCCGGTGGGCGAGGTCACGATCGCCATCGTGGGCAAGTACGTCAACCTGAAGGAGTCGTACAAGTCGCTCAACGAGGCGCTGACGCACGGTGGCATCGCTCACGCGGTCCGGGTGCTCCACCGCTACGTCGATTCCGAGGAGGTCGAGCGGCAGGGGCCCGAGGCGCTGCTCAAGGGGGTCGACGGCATCCTGGTGCCGGGCGGCTTCGGCGTGCGCGGCGTCGAGGGGAAAATCGCCGCGGTGAAATTCGCCCGCGAGAAGCGGATCCCCTTCTTCGGGATCTGCCTCGGCATGCAGGTCTCCGTCATCGAGTTCGCGCGAAACGTCTGCGGCCTTCCCGCCGCCACGAGCCGCGAGTTCAATGCCGAGAGCGAGTTCCCGGTCATCGACCTGATGCCCGACCAGCAGGGCGTCGAGGATATGGGCGCGACGATGCGGCTGGGCGCCTATCCCTGCAAGGTGGCCGACGGGTCGCTCGCGCGGAAGGCCTACGGCACGCCCGAGGTTGCCGAGCGGCATCGCCACCGGTACGAGTTCAACAACGAGTTCCGGGAGATGCTCGCTTCGAAGGGTCTGAAGATCACCGGCGTGTCGCCCGACGGGCGGCTGGTCGAGATCGTCGAGATCGCCGACCACCCCTGGTTCCTGGGCGTCCAGTTCCATCCCGAGTTCAAGTCCCGCCCCATGGCGGCGCACCCGCTGTTCCGCGACTTCATCGGGGCGGCCTGGGCCTTCTCGCGCAAGCCGGCCGAGGGCAAGGCGGAAGCGCCTTGATCGGCCAGGTCCGCATCGGCGATCTCCGCGTCGGGCGCGGCTTTCCGCTGCTGTTCATCGCGGGGCCGTGCGTGCTCGAGTCCGAGCCGCTCGCCTTCCGGGTCGCGGCCACGCTGGCGACGCTCTCCGAGAAGACCGGCGTGCCGTTCGTCTTCAAGGGCTCCTACGACAAGGCCAACCGGTCGTCCGCCGAGTCTTACCGCGGGCCGGGCGAGGCCGAGGGGCTGCGCATCCTCGCCGCGGTCAAGAAAGAGTTCGGGCTGCCGGTCACGACCGACGTGCACGACGCCGAGCAGGCCGTGCGGGTGGCGGGCGTCGTCGACCTCCTCCAGATCCCCGCCTTCCTGTGCCGCCAGACCGACCTGCTGCTCACCGCCGGCAAGACCGGGCGGCCGATCAACATCAAGAAGGGGCAGTTCATGGCGCCCGGCGACATGGGCAACGCCGTCGACAAGGTTGCGTCGACCGGAAACGCCAACGTGCTCGTCACCGAGCGCGGAACCACCTTCGGCTACAACAACCTCGTGGTCGACTTCCGCGGGATGCCCGCCATCCGCGACACGGTTTGCCCGGTGATCTTCGATGCGACCCACAGCGTCCAGCTTCCGGGCGGGGCGGGCAAGTCGTCGTCGGGAGACCGCCGGTTCGTGCCGCCGCTTGCCCGGGCAGCCGTCGCCGCCGGCGTCGACGGGCTCTTCCTCGAAGTCCACCCTGATCCGGATCATGCGCTCTCCGACGGGCCCAACAGCCTTCCGCTGGCCGACCTCGAGGGGCTCGTGCGCACGCTGCTGGCGATCCGCGCGGCAGTCGAACCGCATGGCCATCATGCGGGTTGAGGGGAAACTTCATGGCTGACGAACAACGTCTTCTGGCGCGCGCGATCCGGGTCCTGTCGGTCGAGGCGCGGGCGGTCGAGGAGCTGAAAGAAAAGGTCGACGCCAATTTCGCGAAGGCGGTCGAGTTGCTGATGGCCGCCACCGGGAAGGTCGTCGTGACGGGCATGGGCAAGTCGGGGCTCATCGGGCGGAAGATCTCCGCGACGATGGCGTCCACCGGCACGCCCTCCTTCTTCCTCCATCCCGCCGAGGGAATCCACGGAGACGTGGGCATGGTTTGCGCCGGCGACGTGATCATCGCGCTGTCCAACTCGGGGGAGACCGAGGAGGTCGTCCGGTTGCTTCCGGTGTTCAAGCGGATGGGGCTTCCGGTCATCGCGATGACCGGAAGGCCGGGGTCGACGCTGGCGCTGCACGCCGACGCCGCGCTCGACGTGAGCGTGCGCGAGGAGGCTTGCCCGCTGGGGCTTGCGCCCACCGCGTCGACGACCGCCACGCTGGCCATGGGAGACGCGCTCGCCGTGGCGCTCTTCGAGGAAAAAGGTTTTTCGGCCGACGATTTCGCGATGCTCCACCCCGGCGGGGCGCTCGGCCGGCGGCTCCTGACCGTCGGTGAGCTCATGCACACGGGCGACGAAGTTCCGCTGGTCCGGCTCGACACGCCGCTCAAGGACGCGCTCTACACGATCAGCGCCAAGCGGCTGGGCGTCACGGGCGTACTCGACCCCGACGGCGCGCTTGCGGGCGTCATCACCGACGGCGACGTCCGGCGCGCCATGGCGCGCGGCGTCGACGTCTACGCGGCGAAGGCGGCCGACGTGATGACCGCCGGGCCCAAGCGGCTCCTTTCCAGCGAGCTCGCCGCCGGCGCCCTGCGAAAGATGGAGACGTTCTCGATCACCACGCTCTTTGTCTTCGACGCCCAGGCGCCGCAACGACTGGCGGGCATCGTCCACGTCCACGACCTGCTCAAGGCGGGGTTCTAGACGTGGGGGCGCCGACGATCCGCCCCGGGGCCGAGGGAAAGGCCGCGGGAATCCGTCTCTTCCTCGTCGACGTCGACGGGGTGCTGACCGATGGCGGCATCGTCTACGACGCGAACGGCCTCGAGCTCAAGCGGTTCAACGTCCGAGACGGCCACGGATTCGTGATGATGCGGCGCGCCGGCATCCGGGCCGGCATCATCACCGGGCGCACTTCGGCCGTCACGGCGATCCGGGCGAAAGAGCTGGGAATCGATCTCGTCGTCCAGGGCGCGACCGACAAGGCCGCAGCGCTCGACCGGGTGCTCGCCGACACGGGCATTCCGCCGGAGGCGGTCTCGTACGTCGGCGACGACATCGTCGACCTTCCGGTCTTCCGCCGGGTCGGATTCACGGCGGCGCCCGCCGACGCCGAGGATTGCGTCCTCGCCGCGGCCGACTTCGTTTCCTCCCGGCCCGGCGGGCACGGCGCGGTCCGCGAGATCATCGAATTCGTCCTGCGCGCGACCGGGTCGTGGGACAAGGTGGCTTCGCGCTATCTCGGCCCCGAGGCGGGTTGATGCGGCGCGGCGCCCTCCCCTTCCTGCTGCCGCTCCTGGCGGCGCTGGCCACGGGCTGCGGCGGAAACGAAAACGGAAACGGAAACCATGCGGCGAACGGCAACGGGTCTTCCGGCCCCGAGCTGGCGATGACCGGCATGGCGATGACCGAGGTCCAGCCTTCGGGCGTCCACTACCGGCTCGACGCCGACCGCGCAACCTACGCGTTCGCCGGAAAGATCGTGACCGCGACCGGCGTGACGTTCGGCTTGCGCGAGCATGCCGGAGAGGTCCGCGTGACGGCGCCGACCGCGACATGGGACGTCGCGGGGCAGAGCGCGGTGTTCCCGGAAGGCTGTGTCGCCGAATATCCGGGGGGCTATTCGGCGCAGGTCCCTTCCGCCGAGGTCGACCTGAAGCAGCGTGTATTGACGGCGCCCGGGCCGGCGACCTTCACCGGGCCCGGATTCACGATGACCGGCGTCGATTTCGTCTGGCGCTGGCGCGACGGCAAGGCCGACCTGCGGCAGCCGAAGACCGTCATCGTCCCGGCCGGCATGCCGGCCATGAAGAGGGGGTAACGCATCGTGCGAAAAGCATTCGTGCTGGCGCCGGCGATCCTGCTGGCGGTCCTGGTCGCCTCGGGCCTCGCCGCCGACGGCAAGGGAAAGCTTCCCCGATCCTCCGACCAGGGGGCGCTGCCCATCGAGATCACGGCCGACCGGCTCTCGGCCGACAACGCCAAGAACTCAGTGACGTTCGAGGGCACCGTCCACGCGAAGCAGGGCGACGTCACCCTCCACGCCGACAAGATCTATGCCGAATATTCGAAGAGCGTTGGGGCGATCGAGAAGATCGTCGCCGACGGCAACGTCCGCGTCACCCAGCCGGGGCGTTCCGCCACGTCGGCGCGGGCCGTCTTCTACAACCTCGAGCAGCGCATCGTCCTGTCGGGCAACACGGTGCTGACGCAGGGCGAGAACACGCTCAAGGGAGAGACCGTCACCATTTTCCTCCGCGAGAACCGCTCGGTCGTCAGCGGAGGCGAGGGAGGCGGGCGCGTCTCGGGTGTGATCTATCCCAAGGGGCTGGTCGACGTGAAGGAGAACCCCGGCAAGTGAAACCGCTCGCCGTCGAAGGCCTGAAAAAAAGCTACAAGCGGCGCGAAGTCGTGCGCGGCGTCTCGCTCGGCATCGAGCCCGGCGAGGTCGTAGGGCTGCTTGGGCCGAACGGGGCGGGCAAGACCACGATCTTCTACATGATGGTCGGCCTGGTCTCGCCCGACCAGGGGACCGTCCACCTCGACGGGCAGGACGTCACCCGCCTTCCCGTCCACCGCAGGGCCCGGATGGGGCTCGGCTACCTGCCGCAGGAGCCCTCGATCTTCCGGAAGCTGACCGTTCGGGACAACATCCTCGCCTTCCTCGAGGAGACCGACCTGCCGCCAGGCGAGCGGATCGAGCACCTCCAGCAGGTCCTGGCCGACATGCGCATCGGCCACGTGGCCGAGACGCGCGGCTACGCGCTGTCGGGCGGCGAACGCCGCCGCGTCGAGATCGCGCGGGCGCTCGTGCTTTCCCCTTCGTTCCTGCTGCTCGACGAGCCGTTCGCGGGGATCGACCCGATTTCCGTGGCCGACCTCCAGCAGATCATCCTCGGCTTAAAAGCGCGCGGAATCGGCGTTATAATTACGGATCATAACGTGCGCGACACCCTCAAGGTGTGCGATCGCGCCTATATCATCTCCGAGGGGGCCATTCTCGAGGAGGGCGTTCCCGAGGCCATTGCCGCCTCGGCGCGCGTCCGCGAGACCTACCTCGGAGACGGATTCAAACTGTAATCGAATCGGAGCCCGATGGCCCTAGACCTCAGACTGACCCTCAGCCAGCGGCTGGTCATGACGCCGCAACTCCAGCAGGCCATCAAGCTGCTGCAGTTGTCGCGCATGGAGCTCGAACAGGCCGTCCGGGAAGAGCTTGAGGTCAATCCGGTGCTCGAGGAGCTTCCGGAAGGGGCCCCGGGCGAGGGCATTCCCGACGAGGGCGGCGCTGACGACCCGGTCGGCGAGCAACTCTTCGATGAAGCGCCCGCTGCCCCCGTCACCGAGCGGGGCGACGCGTCGACCGAGACCGCAGCCGATCCCAAGGACGAAAATTCTCTGATCGACCGGGTCGACTGGGATTACTTCTTCGGCGAAGGCGCCAACTTCGAGGGGGGCGGGACGCGCGACCGCGAGGACGAGGACGGCCGCCCCTACTACGAGAACACGCTGACGCGCAGCGAAACCCTGGTCGACTACCTCGAAGAGCAGGTCAATCTGTCCGACTTCGATCCCGCGTTGC
The DNA here is from genome assembly GCA_036504035.1 of Candidatus Deferrimicrobiaceae bacterium. NCBI lineage: Bacteria > Candidatus Deferrimicrobiota > Candidatus Deferrimicrobia > Candidatus Deferrimicrobiales > Candidatus Deferrimicrobiaceae > Candidatus Deferrimicrobiaceae bacterium. The sequence continues at coordinate 96,335 of DASXVV010000002.1, read as the reverse complement.
GCGAGACGGCGTGCTACCTGATCGGCAACATCGACGAGAACGGCTACTTGCAGGTCTCCTCCGAGGAGACGGCCGCCGCGCTCGAAACTACCGTCGAGGTGGTCGACCGGGTTGTCGCGTTCATCCAGACGCTCGACCCGCCCGGCATCGGGGGGCGCGACCTGCGGGAGTGCCTGATGATCCAGGCGCGGCTCAAGGGCGATGAGTTCGCGCTGCCGCTGCGCATCCTGTCCGACCATTTCGACCTGTTCTCCAAGGGCGACGTCGCTGGCCTTGCCCGGAAGCTCAAGCTCGACAAGGAAGCGGTCAAGGGGGCGTTCCAGAAGATCGTCATGCTCTGGCCCAAGCCGGGGCGCGCCTTTTCGGGCGAGGAAGCCCAGCAGATCATCCCCGACGCTTACGTCACCAAGATCGGCAACGACTGGGTGATCACGCTCAACGACGACGGGCAGCCCCGGCTGCGCCTGTCGGGCTACTATCGGCGCCTGCTCCAGGACAGCGCGGCGCTCGGCAAGGAGGACCGCGAGTTCCTCAAGCAGAAGATCAACTCGGCGCTCTGGTTCATCAAGAGCATCGACCAGCGCCAGCGCACCATCTATAAGGTCGTGGAGAGCATCATGAAGCTGCAGCGCGACTTCCTCGACCGCGGGCCGAAATACCTCAAGCCGCTGACGCTGCGCGACGTCGCCGAAGAGATCGAGATGCACGAATCGACCGTTTCCCGGGTGACCAGCGGGAAATACGTCTACACGCCGCACGGCATCTTCGAGCTGAAGTACTTCTTCAACTCGGGGCTCAACCGGGACGGGGGCGAGGAGAACATCGCCTCCAAGTCGGTGAAGGAGAAGATCCGCGAGATCATCGCCGCCGAGAGCGGCAGCGGGAAGCGGCTTTCCGACCAGGAGCTCATGCGGCTCCTGCGCAACCAGGGGATCCACATCGCCAGGCGCACGGTGACCAAGTATCGCGGGCAGCTTGGGCTGCTTGCAGCCGCGAGACGCAAGAAGATTTTCTGACTGCAAGCCATCTTCGGGAACGACAAGGGGGAAACCAGTGAACAGCATCCATGTGACGTTTCGGCATGTCGATTCGAGCGAGGCGCTCAAGAAGTACGTGACCGAAAAGATCGGGAAGGTCTCCAAGGTGGTCGACAAGACGTTCGACGCCAATGTGACGCTGTCCGTCGAAAAGTTCCGGCACATCGCCGAGGTATTTCTCACGGGCAAGGGGATCACGATCAAGGCGTTCGAGTCGACCGACGACCTCTACTCCGCCATCGACCTCGTCTGTGACAAGGTCGAGCGGCAGCTCAAGAAGTACCGCGAGCGGACGAAGGACCGGCTCCAGGAGGCCCCTGCGGTCTCCGGTTCCTCTCTGACCATTCGCGACGATGCGGGCAAGGCGCAGATCGTCCACGCCGACAACTTCCTGCCCAAGCCGATGAGCGTCGAAGACGCGGCGCGTCACCTCGACATCCTCAAGCTCGACGTGGTGATGTTCGTCAACCAGGAAACCAACAAGGCCGGCGTCGTCTTCCGCCAGAACGACGGGAACATCGGGTTCACCGAGCCGTCCGCGCAATGAAGCTGTTCGATCCCGTCTCCCCCGCGGCGGTCCTGACGGACCTCCGCGGGGAGACGAAGGACGAGGCGCTGCGCGAGCTGTCCGAGGCGGCGGCCCGGCTGGTCCCGACCGTTTCCGCCGACGACGTCATGGCCATCCTGCAAGACCGCGAGCGCCTGGGCAGCACCGGCATCGGCGAAGGGGCGGCCATCCCGCACGGCAAGGTGGCGGGGCTCGACCGGCTCGTGACCGTCTTCGCCCGCTCGAAGGCCGGGGTCCAGTTCCAGTCGCTCGACGGGAAGCCGACGCACCTGTTTTTCCTCGTCCTGGCGCCCGAGCATTCCGCGGGGCTGCACCTCAAGGCGCTCGCCCGCATCTCCCGTCTCCTCAAGGACGCCCGGTTCCGGGCGTCGCTGTCCGAAGCCCCCGACGCCGTCGCCTTGATCGAGCTGCTGTCGGAGGCCGACGAGCACGAGTGAGCCCCCCGTGCCCATGAATGTCGGCAAGTTCCTCGAACTCTGCGGCGAGTCGCTGAGGCTCGAGCCGCTGGCCGGCGCGGGCGGCTACGCGCGCGAGATCCTCGAGCCGCGCGTCCAGAAGAGCGGGCTGGCCATCACGGGCGAAGTCGCGTCGACGCACGACGGCCGCATCCAGGTGCTGGGCGAGACCGAGTTGACCTGGTTCTCGGTCCAGCGCCTCGACCGCGCGCCCGCGATCGCCGACCGTTTCTTTGCGTTTCCGATGTCCTGCGCCCTCGTCGGCGGCGGGTTGCCGATTCCGGCCACGTTCGTCGAGGCCGCCGACCGCCACGACGTCCCCCTCTTCCGTTCCCCCCTCGCCACCTCCGACCTGATCAACGAGGCGGTCCGCTTCCTCGAACAGCAGTTCGCCGAGACCACTTCGATCCACGGCGTGCTCCTCGACGTTCTCGGCGTCGGCCTGGCGCTGATGGGCCGGAGCGGCATCGGCAAGAGCGAGTGCGCGCTCGACCTCATCCAGCGCGGTTACCGCTTCGTGGCGGACGACGTCATCCACGTCGAGAAGCGCGGCGCCGGCACGCTCCTGGGCCGCGGGGGCGACCTGACTCGGCACCATATGGAGATCCGCGGGCTGGGCATCATCAATATCCGCGACCTGTTCGGCCCCTCCGCGATCACGGCGTGCAAAAAGGTCGAGCTGCTGGTCCACATCGAGGAGTGGGACCCGGCCAAGGAATACGACCGGCTCGGGCTCGAAGACCGCCAGACCGTCATCCTCGGCGTCCCGGTCCCGTCGCTCCTGATCCCCGTGTCGCCCGGCCGGAACCTGGCGACGATCGTCGAGGTCGCGGTGCGCAACCACCTGCTCAAGGGGCAGGGAATCCATTCGGCCCGCGAGCTGGTCGAGATGCAGTCGCGCAAGTTGGCCGGCGACGACGGGGCGTCGTCGTGACGACCGCCACCCGGAAGCCGGCCCGCGTGGTCATCGTCACGGGGCTGTCGGGGTCCGGCAAGAGCACGGCCACCAAGGTCTTCGAGGATCTGGGCTGGTTTTGCGTCGACAACCTCCCGCCGGTCCTATTGCCCCGGATCGTCGACCTCGTCTCCGAGGCGCGCGGGGGAGGCGCCCGGATCGCGCTGGGGGCCGATGTCCGAGGTAAGGAGTTCCTGCCCGACCTGGCGCGGGTGATCGCCGACCTGCGCGAGGGACGCCACGGGATCCAGTTCCTCTTCCTCGACGCTTCCGACGACGTGCTCGTCCGGCGCTTCAGCGAGACGCGCCGCCGGCATCCGCTCGCGGGCCGTGGCGGCACCAAGGACGCGATCCGGCGCGAGCGCGAGTTGCTGCAGCCGCTGCGCGAGATGGCCGACCAGGTGCTCGACACCTCCGGCTACAACGTCCACGAGCTTCGCGGGGCGCTGCTGCATCGATTCCGGGGGGAGGCGGAGGGGAAGCTTCAGGTCGGCGTCATGTCGTTCGGCTACAAGCACGGCATCCCGGCCGAGGCCGACATGGTGGTCGACGTCCGCTTCCTCCCGAATCCCTACTTCGTTCCCGAGCTCAAGAATCTCACCGGACTCGACCGGCGGGTCTCCGATTACGTCGTCAAGAATCCCGCCGCCCGCACGTTCATCCGCAAGCTGACCTCGTTCTTGCAATTCCTCCTCCCCCTCTATAGAAAAGAGGGAAAGGCCTATTTCACGCTTGGCGTCGGCTGCACGGGCGGCCAGCACCGGTCCGTCGCGATCGCCGAGGCGATCGCGCGCCGGCTGACCCCTGACGACGCGGTCGAGGTTGTCCACCGCGACGTGGACAACACGACCAAACCGGACAGGAGCGCATCATGATCGGAATCGTCCTGGTTTCGCACGGCCGCTTCGCCTCCGAGCTGCTCGCCGCGGGCGAGATCATCGTCGGAAAGATCGAAAACTCGATGGCGGTCGACATCGACCCCAAGATGGGCATGGATGAGATCAGCGGCGAGGTCGAGGCGGCCATCCGCACGGTCGACCTCGGCAAGGGCGTTCTCCTCCTGACCGACATGTTCGGGGGCACGCCGTCCAATATCGGGCTTTCCTACCTCGGCACGGGGCGAGTCGAGGTGGTGACCGGCGTCAACCTGCCGATGATCGTCAAGTTCCCGATGGCGCGGCAGACGATGCCGCTTCCCGAGCTTGCGCACCACCTGGCCGAATGCGGGCAGCGCGGCATCACCATCCCCGGGGAGATGCTGCGCAAGAAGGCGGAGAAGAAGTAGCGATGCCGCTCGTCCTCGTCCGCGTCGATTCGCGCCTCGTTCACGGCCAGGTCGTGGAGGGGTGGGTTCCGCACGTCAAAGCGAGCTGCCTCCTGGTGGTCAACGACGACCTGGCGGCCAACCCGTTCCTCCGCTCGGTCATGGAGCTGGCCGGCACCCCGTCGCTCCGCATCGTGTTCTGCACGCTCGACGAGGTGGCGCAGGCGGCGGCCGAGATCGCCGGTCGCGGGGAAAAGGCCATCCTGCTCTGCTCGACGCCGGCGGACGCGGCCCGGATCTACGCGAAGGGGGTCCATTTCACGGACCTCAACATCGGCAACCTCCATTTCGGGACCGGGCGCGTCGAGATCACGCCGTCGGTCTTTTTCGCCCCCGAGGACTACGAAGCGGTCGAGGCGCTCCAGCGGCAGGGGGTTGCGGTCGAGGTGCGCGGCACGCCGTTCGAGCCCGGGAAGCCGATCCGCGGCGGCGGGGGATGGGAATTCTGATGGCCTTGCGATTCCTCCTTGCCGCCCTCCTGGGCGGAATCTGCTATCTCGACCGGACGGCGGGGCCCCAGGTCATGCTGCACCGGCCGCTCATCGCCGGCAGCATCGCGGGCGCGATCTTCGGCGATTTTTTCGCGGGCGCCACCGCGGGCGCCATCCTCGAGCTGCTCTACATCGCCCGTCTTCCCGTGGGGGCGTCGATCCCGCCCGACGACACGGGGGCGGCCATCTTCGCCGGCGCGGGGGCCGCGACGGCCGCGACCGCGGTCGGCTCCGAGATCCATTACGCGGTATTGGCCGCGCTGCTGCTGCTGTCGGTCCCCTGCGCCGAAACGGGCAAGGTCGCCGACCGCTTCGTCCGCCGCATCAACGGCCGGATCGCCCATCTGACGATCGACGCCGTCGACCGGGGTGACGTCGCCGCGGTCGACCACGGTTTGGTCGCAGGCTTCACCCTGTTTGCCGCCGTCGGCGTCGGAATGTCCCTCCTTTTCGCCGGGCTCGGGGTGGCCGCCGGGCACTGGATTCCCGCCGTCCTCTCTCCCGGGGAAGGGGCGGGTTTTGCCCGGATGTTTCCGCTGCTCCCGCTGCTGGGGGCCGCCTCCGTCCTTTCCTGCACGCGAAGCGAGCGGAGCGCGGTGGCGTTCTACGTGTCGATGGCGGCCGCCTTCGCAGTCGTCCTCGCCTGGCGCTGGTGGATGCGGTGAGCGGCAGCACGCTTCCGGCATCGGTCCGCAGGGCGGTCTGGCGGCGGCAATTCCTCGTCCAGGGCTGCTGGAACTACGAAGGGATGCAGAACGTCGGCTTCGCCTACAGCATCCTGCCCGCGTTGAAGCATATATACGCCGACAGGCCCGAAGATCTCACCCGGGCGATCAAGCGGCATCTTGAATTTTTCAACACCCAGCCGGCGATGGGCAGCGTCATCCTCGGGGCGGCGGTCTCCCTCGAGCAGCGTGTCGCCGCGCAGGAGGAAGATCCGCGGTCGATCGGAACCTTCAAGGTCGGCCTCATGGGGACGCTCGGCGCGATCGGCGACGCCTATTTCTGGGGCGCGCTGAAGCCGCTGGCCTCCGTGGCCGGGGCGATCCTGGCGTTTATCCACCCGCTCCTCGGTATTGCGGCGCTGCTGGCGATCTACAACTTTTCCCACCTGATCGTCCGCTCGCGGGGGTTCGCGGCCGGGATCGCAGGCCAGGAAAAAGCGGTCGAATTCCTCAAGGGGGCGGGGTTCAAGCTGCGGACCGAGGACCGCAAGACGGCCGCCGCGGTGCTCGGGGGGATCTACGGCGCCTTGGGCGTCGCGGGCGCCATCGGCGCGGGCGTCTCGTGGCTTGCGACCGTCCTCTGCTTCGCGGGCGCCGTCCTTCTGGTGAATCTGTTCACGCTCATGTTCCGCAAGGCGGTTTCGCCTTCCGAATTGCTGTTGCTGCTGCTGCTCGTCGGCTTGCTGCTGGTCCGGCGCTGATGCCGGGGCGAGCCTGAAAGAATCCGGGGAGAAATTAATGGAGACGGGAACCGAACCGATGGAGCGCAGCTTCGGCATCACCAACAAGCTGGGGTTGCACGCACGCGCGGCCGCCCAGCTGGTCCGTATCGCCAACCGGTTCACGAGCGAGATCAAGATCGGCCGCGACGAGATGGAGGTCAACGCCAAGAGCATCATGGGCGTCCTGATGCTCGCGGCCCCCAAAGATACGACGGTCGTCATCCGGGCCGAGGGGGATGACGCCGCTGCGGCCATCGACGCGATCGGCGAACTGATCCAGGCGAAATTCGGGGAGGAGTGACTGAGATGGCCGAAGTCCCGCGTCCGAAGATGAAGACCCTGCACGGCATTCCCGCCTCCGGCGGGATCGCCATCGGGAGCGGCTTCTTCCTGAACCGGGCGCTGCCCCGCTCCGTCCACTCCACCGTCTCGCGCGAGAAGCTCGACGAGGAGGTGGCCTCGTTCCAGCGGGCGCTGGCGCGCTCCAAGGAGCAGCTCAACGCCATCCGTGACAGCGTGAGCGACCCCGAGTCCGATCATTACCAGATCCTCACGGTCCACCTGGCGCTTCTCGACGACTCGATGCTCGTCGACCAGACTGTTCGCCTCATCCGCGAGAACCAGTACAAGGCCGACTGGGCGTTCAACAAGGTGCTCCAGAACCTGCTCGAGACGTTCCACCGGATCGAGGACCCCTACCTGCGCGAGCGCGCCAACGACGTTCGCCAGATTGGGCACCGGGTGCTCGAGAACCTGGCGGGCAACCCGGTCGACTCGATCTCCTCCATCAAGGACGCGGTGGTGGTGGTTGCGCACGACCTGTCGCCGGCCGACACGGCGCAGATCCTCAACAGCTCCGTTCTGGGCTTCGCCACCGACGTCGGCAGCAAGACGTCGCACACGGCCATCACGGCAAGGTCCCTCGGCATTCCCGCCGTGGTCGGGCTCGAGAAGATGACCGAGGAATACATCCCCGGAGACGAGCTCATCGTCGACGGCGAGGCGGGCATCGTCATCCTGCGCCCCACCCCCGAGAAGGTGCGCGAGTACGCCGACAAGCGGAAGGTCTACAGCCACAGGATCAAGGACCTCGCGAAGATCGCCCGCCTCCCCGCGGTCAGCCGCGACGGCAAGACGCTGAAGCTGCATGCCAACATCGAGTTCCCAGAGGAGACCGACCTCGCCCTGCGCAGCGGCGCCGACGGCATCGGCCTCTATCGCACCGAGTTCCTCTTCCTCAACCGGAAGGATCTTCCCTCCGAAGAGGAGCACTTCCTGACCTACAAGCTGGTCGCCGAACGGTTCGGGCAGAATCCGGTGACGATCCGCACGTTCGACCTGGGCGGCGACAAGTTCGCCTCCCAGATCGAGCTGGCCGACGAGATGAACCCGGCGATGGGGCTTCGCGCCATCCGATTCTGCCTCAAGGAGCGCGACATCTTCAAGGCGCAGCTCCGGGCCATCCTGCGCGCCTCGGCCTTCGGCAAGGTCCGGATGATGTTCCCCATGATCTCCGGCATCTCCGAGCTGCGCGCCGCGCTGGCGGTCGTCGAGGAGACCAAGGCCGAGCTCAAGAAGCGGCGGCAGGCGTTCGACAAGGAAATGCCGATCGGCATCATGGTCGAGATCCCCTCCGCCGCCGTCGTGGCCGACCTGCTCGCGCGCGAAGTCAAGTTCTTCAGCATCGGCACCAACGATCTCATCCAGTACGCGCTGGCGATCGACCGGATCAACGAGCACGTCTCTTACCTCTACGAGCCGCTCCACCCGGCAATCCTCCGTCTCATCCGGCGCATTGTCGAGGCGGGGCACGATGCGGGGATCCCCGTCTCCATGTGCGGCGAGATGGCGGGCGAGCCGCTCTACTCCTATCTCCTGCTGGGGCTGGGGCTCGACGAGCTCAGCATGAACGCCACCGCCATTCCGTGGGTCAAGCGGATCATCCGGAAGTCCAACGCCTACGAGGCGCGGGAGTTCGCCGGCGGCATGCTGCTGCACGGCACGGCGACCGATATCGAGCGGGGACTTCGCAAAAAAATGGAAGATTTGTTTCCAGACGAGCAGTTTTGACATACAATTACACGTTTAAGTCAATCCATACGACAGGAGCGATATCAGCATGAGCGATTTCGTGTTCACATCCGAATCGGTGACCGGAGGCCATCCCGACAAGGTCGCCGACCAGATCTCCGACGCGGTTCTCGACGAAATTATCCGGCAGGACCCGAGGGCCCGGGTCGCCTGCGAGACGATGGTCACCACGGGGCTCGTGGTTGTCGCCGGCGAAATCTCCACCAAGGCGCAGCTCGACATCTCGACCCTTGTCCGCAACGCGATCACCGAGATCGGTTACGTCGGCACCTCGAAGGGCTTCGACGCCCACAATTGCGCCGTGATCACCGCGATCGACCGCCAGTCGCCCGACATCGCGCAGGGCGTCGACCGGGGGCACGAAGACAAGCAGGGCGCCGGCGACCAGGGGATGATGTTCGGCTTCGCGTGCGACGAGACGCCCGAGCTGATGCCGATGCCCATCTCCTTCGCCCACAAGATCTGCGGCCGGCTCACCCAGGCCCGCGACAAGAAGCAGCTCCCCTGGCTTCGCCCCGACGGCAAGAGCCAGGTCACGGTCCGCTACGTCGACGGCAGGCCGGTCGAGGTGACCGCGGTCGTCTGCTCCACGCAGCACGCCGAAGAGGTCAAGCAGTCCACCATCAAGGAAGCGATCATCGAGGAAGTCGTCAAGAAGGTGATCCCGGCCCATCTGCTCTCGAAGAAGATCAAGTACTACATCAACCCGACCGGCCGCTTCGTGGTCGGCGGTCCCCACGGCGACACGGGCCTCACCGGCCGCAAGATCATCGTCGACACCTACGGCGGCTACAGCCGGCACGGCGGCGGCGCCTTCTCGGGCAAGGACCCCTCCAAGGTCGACCGCAGCGCGGCGTACATGGCGCGTTACGTGGCCAAGAACGTCGTGGCGGCGGGCCTTGCCGGCAAGTGCGAGGTCGAGCTGGCCTACGCGATCGGCGTGGCCGAGCCGGTCTCGGTCATGGTCGAGACGTTCGGCACCGCCAAGGCGCCCGAGGCGAAGATCGCCAAGGCGATCCGCGAGACGTTCGACCTGCGCCCCGCGATGATCAGCAAGACGCTCGACCTGCTCCGCCCGATCTACCGCAAGACCGCGGCGCTCGGCCACTTCGGGCGCGAACTGCCCGAATTCACCTGGGAAAAGACCGACAAGGCCAAGGCGCTGCGTGCCCTGGTCCTGAAATAAGAAAGAGGAGACGCAACACATGGCAAAAGATAAATCGTTCGACATCAAGGATATCAAGCTCGCGAAAGACGGATACGACCGGATCGAGTGGGCCAAGAAAGACATGCCCGTGCTCCGTTCGATCGGGGTGCGCTTCGCGAAAGAAAAGCCGCTCAAGGGCGTGAAGATCGCCGCGTGCCTCCACGTCACCACCGAGACGTCGGCGCTGATGCAGGTGCTGTCGATGGGCGGGGCGAAGCTCACGCTGTGCGCCTCGAACCCGCTCTCCACGCAGGACGCCGCCGCGGCGTCGCTGGTCAAGAACGACGGTATCTCCGTTTTCGCGATCAAGGGCGAGGACCGCAAGACCTATTACCGCCACATCCTGTCCGCGCTGGCGATCGGCCCCCAGATCACGATGGACGACGGCGCCGACCTGGTGGGGGTCATCCACACCGAGAAGAAGGAATACCTCAAGACCATCATCGGCGGCACCGAAGAAACGACCACGGGCGTCATCCGTCTGGCCGCGATGGCCGAGAAGGGCGTCCTGCGCTACCCGATCGTCGCGGTCAACGAGGCCAAGACCAAACACTTCTTCGACAACCGCTACGGCACCGGCCAGTCCACCCTCGACGGCATCGTCCGGGCGACCAACCGGCTGCTCGCGGGCCGCGTCTTCGTCGTGTCCGGCTACGGCTGGTGCGGCAAGGGGTTGGCGATGCGGGCCCGCGGCATGGGCTCGCGCGTCGTCGTCACCGAGATCGATCCGCTGCCGGCGCTCGAGGCGATCATGGACGGGTTCGACGTCATGCCCATGTCCGAAGCGGCGAAGATCGGCGACATCTTCTGCACGGTCACGGGCAACCTCAACGTGATCCGGGGCGAGCACTTCGCGAAGATGGGCGACGGCGCCATCGTCTGCAACTCGGGCCACTTCAACGCCGAGATCGACATCCCGGCGCTCGAGAAGCTGGCGAAGACCAAGCGCACGATCCGCCCCTTCGTCGAGGAATACAAGATGAAGGACGGCCGCTGCATCCACCTGCTGGGCGAAGGGCGCCTCATCAACCTGGCGGCCGCCGAAGGCCACCCGTCCAACGTGATGGACATGAGCTTCGCCAACCAGGCGCTCTCCGCCGAGTACATGGTGAAGAACGCGTCGAAGCTCGAGAAAAAGGTTTACCCGGTGCCCGACGTGATCGACCGCGAGATCGCGCGGCTCAAGCTGGCGGCAGGTGGCACGAGCATCGACAAGCTCACCGCCGAGCAGAAGAAGTACCTGTCGTCCTGGGAAATGGGGACCTGATTCGGCGAACCGCGCCGACCACGGTTCCATAGCAGTGAACGAAAACGCCGGGCGGCCCGAAAGGGCCACCCGGCGTTATTGTTCGGACCCGATTGCCTCCCGCCTTTTCGCGTTTCCTAAGAAGCCTCAATTATCCGGCTGCGTACGCGTCGGCTTCGCCCCTATGGAATCGTCCTGATGACAAGTTGACAATAGCGAAAGAGAAAAATCAGGATCTGGTGGAATGACTCCTCGACGAGGTTGAACGTTTGCATCCAGATGCAGGTCTACGATACGGATAAAGGGCCGGATCCGTACGATCAGGCAAGAAACAGGCAGGATCGGTCTACCCGTTTCCCTAAGGGCGGAAGGACAATTGAACCAATCCCTTGCGAAAGGACGAAGGCCATGGAAAGACAAAGTTCGCGCCGCACGTTCCTGAAGACCAGCGCCGTCGTGCTGGGCGCGGGCGCCCTGTGCGGATTCCGCGGCATGGGGGACGCGCTCGGTGCCGGGTCGGACAGTTCCCGAGTGTACTTTTCACGGGACATCGGCCCGGACGCGCTGCTGAAGATCTATTCGAGGATCGATCGCGAGATTACGGGCAGGACCGGCATCAAGGTGCATACCGGCGAGCCGAACGGTCCCAACATCCTCCCGCGGGACATGGTGAAGGCGCTGCAGGCGCGGATTCCCGGCAGTTGCCTGGTCGAGACCAACACCTTGTACAAGGGAAAGAGATCCACCACGGCGGATCACCGCGAGACCATCAAGGTCAACGGTTGGGATTTCTGTCCGGTGGACATCCTCGACGAGGACGGGGCGGTGATGATTCCCGTCAAGGGAGGGAAACGTTTCAAGGAGATGTCCGTGGGCAGGAACCTCCTGAAGTACGACTCGCTGGTGGTGCTGACCCATTTCAAGGGTCACGCCATGGGCGGTTTCGGCGGATCGCTGAAGAACATCGCCATCGGCCTCGCGGACGGGCCCATCGGTAAGAAGATGATCCATGCCGCCCCCGACAACGAAAACTATGCGTCGTGGCTCAAGGGCGAGCCTTTCCAGGAAAACATGGTGGAGTCGGCCAAGGCCTCCATCGATCATTTCGGCAACCGGATCGTCTACATCAACGTGCTGCGGAACATGTCCGTGGATTGCGACTGTGCAGGCGTCACGGCTGCTCCGGTCAAGGCCCGCAATCTGGGGATCCTCGCCTCCACCGACCTTTTGGCCGTCGACAAGGCGTCAATCGACCTGGTGTACGGGCTTCCCGAGGCGGAGCTCCACGACCTCCGGGAGCGCATCGAATCCCGCAAGGGGCTGCGCCAGCTTTCGTACATGAAGGAAATGAAAATGGGCAACGACCGGTACGAGCTGGTCACGCTCTAGCCCGGCGGGATGTTCTGGTTCACCCGGAAGAGGTTGGCCGGATCGTACTTGCGCTTCACCTGGACGAGGCGGTCGTAGTTCGGGCCGTAGGCGGAGCGGATGCGGTCGCCTTCATCGGCGGTGAGGAAATTGACATAGACGCCGCCGCTGGCGAAGGGGGCCGAAGCCTTGAAGAAATCGCGCGCCCAGCCGATGCAGCGCTGGTCGTCGGCTGCGTCGTCCCAACGGCCGTGGACGTTCATCACGAAGCGGGTTTCGCGGTGGGCGTAGGCGGTGGCGTCCGGGGCCGGGCGGGTGGTGGCGCCCCCGATCGATCCGAAGAAGATCTCGCACTGCGGGGAAGGCTGCTTCCCGATGGCGTCGATCACGGTATCGAAGAGGCCGTCCTCAAGCTTCGTGAAATTGTGGGATTTCCAGTAGTTGCGGGCGCCGGGGGCGAGGAGGGGGTCGAAAACCTTCTGCCAGGCCACGTAGGGCTGGACGCCGACGTGCTCGCCCAGGAGCGTGCCGAACCGGCGCAGCGGCTCGACCCGTTGTTCGCCCGCCTTCGGGTCTCCCGCGTAGATCAGCGCCAGCGCGACGATTCCCTTGCCGTGGACCGCCTCTGGCAGGAACGGCAGCGGTGGCGCCAGGCGCAGGACGGGCCACACCGAGAGCTCGTCAGGCGCCTTGTCGATGAATTCCCGATACTGCTGGAGCACCGCCTTTGCCTCCGAAAGGGGGTACACGATGAGGCCGCTCAGGAGGTCGGGGCCGACGGGGTGAAGCCGGAACTCGAAGCGGGTGACCACGCCGAAATTGCCGCTGCCTCCCCGGAGCGCCCAGAAGAGGTCGGGGTGTTCGGTCGCGCTGGCGCGCACCACTTCGCCGGCCGCGGTCACCACCTCGGCGGACTCGAGGTTGTCGACCGTCATGCCGTACTTGCGGCTGAGCCAGCCGAAGCCTCCGCCGAGCGTGAGCCCGGCAATGCCGGTGGTGGAATTGATGCCGGTCGGCGTGGCGAGGCCGTGGGCCTGGGTGGCGGCGTCGAGGTCCCCGAGCGTGGCGCCCCCTTCGATGGTGGCGCGGCGTCCGGCGACGTCGACTCGTGCGGCCTTCATCAGCGAAAGGTCGATCACGAAACCGTCGTCGCACACCGCGTTGCCGGCGATGTTGTGCCCCCCGCCGCGCACGGCGAGCAGGAGGGCGTTGTCCCTCGCGAAGTTGACGCACCGGACGACGCCCGGCGTGTCGGTGCAACGGGCGATGACCGCGGGGTGCCTGTCGATCATCGCGTTCCAGATCCCGCGTGCGGATTCGTAGGCGCCGTTTCCCGGAAGCAGGATCTCGCCCTTGAAGCCGCTTTTCAACGCTTCGATCTTGCCCTTATCGAAAGTCGTCATGTCGCCCTCCTGCCCTTCCCGTGGTTGCCGATTGCATTTTGACGCAACAATCGGTACAGAAGGTTCGGACGGCTTCACGGAAGCGATCGTCGAGATTCGGTTCGGCTATCGCGAGAGCGCCGCGATCAGCGCTTTTCCGAATTCGTGGGCTGCGGGCGGCCCATTGGCCGTGATGATCTTCCCCGAAACGACGACCGGGCGGTCGACATAAGAGGCTCCGCCGCTGCGCATGGCCTTCAGGGAGTCGTCGGTGGGCCAACAGGTGGCTTCGACCCCCTTCAGCACGCCGGCGATCGCCAACGTCGCGCCCGACAGGCAGATGCCTGCGACCAGCTTCCCCGCCGCCTTCGAATCTCGCAGCAGTGCGTGGGCGGCATCGTCCTGCCAGAGCCAGTCGGGCGTGCCGCGGCCGCCGACGGCGACGACGGCATCGTAGTCCGCCGCCATCGCGTCGCGGATCGCGAGATCCGGTTCGACCACGGCGCCGAGCATGCCCTTCGCGGTGGCCTTGTCCCTGGCTGCGATGAAAACGACTGCGCCGGCAGCCGTCAATTCCTCTTTCGGTTGGAGCATCTCTTCATCCCGGAAGTCGACCTGGTTGACGAGGAAGAGCACCTTTTTCCCTGACAATGGTTTCATCGCGTCCTCCTTTTCCTTTACCCTTGTTGGATGCCGTACGCCCTGCCTGTGGTTTCCCCCCCCCGGTCAAGGGAGTGCCGATCTGCTCAGGTATACTGGGAATCACACGGAAAACGCAACGGAGGAATGATGAAGACGGTACGACTCGGCAAGACAGGCCTGGAGATCTTCCCGCTCGTGTTCGGCACGCTCCCGATGGGACCTCTGCAGGCGAACCTTTTACCGGCGGAGGGCGGGAAACTGATCCGCCGGGCGCTCGATCGCGGGGTGACGACGATCGACACCGCCGAACTGTACGGCACCTATGGCCACGTCCGGGAAGGGCTGGGCGGATGGGACGGCCCGGTCGTGGTCCTCTCGAAGACGCACGCGGCCGATCCGGCGACGGCGCGCGCGCACGTCGAGCGGGCGCTGCGGGAGATGGGGCGCGAGCGGATCGAGGTGGTCCACATGCACGGGGCGAAGGTGGAGCGGCCGTTTTCCGACCGCACGGAGGTCTTCGCGGAGCTGTTGAAGATGAAAGAAGAGGGGAAGATCGCGCACGTCGGCCTGTCGTCCCACTACGTGCCCGCGATTCGCGAGGCGGCGCGTCATCCCGAGGTGGAGGTGATCCACCCGCTGCTCAATCGGGTCGGCATGGGGATTCTCGGCGGGACGGTCGACGAAATGTTGGAGGCGATCTCCGCATGCGCGGAGGCCGGCAAGGGGATCTACGCGATGAAGGCGCTTGCCGGCGGCAACTTCATCCGCGACGCGCGGGCCAGTCTGGCATGGGTGCGGTCGTTCCCGTTCGTCCATGCGGTGGCGATCGGGATGCTCTCGGCGGAGGAGGTCGACGCGAACGTCCGCTTCTTCGCGGAGGGAGTGGCGGAAGAAGACGTCTGGAAACCGCTCGAGGCGCGTCGGCGTCGGCTGCGCATCATGACTCAGTTCTGCAAGGGGTGCGGCGCCTGCGTGCCGGCCTGCGCCTCGCGGGCGCTCTCGATCGTGGACGGGAAGGCCGAGGTGGACGCGTCGATTTGCGTGCTGTGCGGATACTGCGCGGAGGCCTGCCCGGAGTTCGTCATTCGGGTCGTCTGAAATCAGCGCCTGGCATGCCGGAACAGCAGCAGGCCGGCCGAGGCGAACAGGAATCCCGGGGCCCAGGCGGCGACGAACGGGGGCAAAAGCCCTTTGCGCCCGACGGAGAGCGACAGCGAGAGGGTGATCCAGCAGAAAAAGCCGACGAGCAGCCCGATGCCGATGCTGCGCCAGACCCCGCCGGAGCGCGGGGCCGACAGCGCGAACGGGATGGCGATCAGGCTGACGATGATGTTGAGCAGCGGGTAGGCCAGCTTCGCGTTCAGGTCGACGGCATACTGGTGGACGTCATACCCCTTGGCGCGGAGGTCGGCGACGTAGGCGGACAACTGCGACCAGGTCATCTCGGCGGGCGGCGTCTCTCCGTCGACGAAGCCCTGGATCGTGTCGGGGAACGAGAACGTTTCCCGGGCGAACGGAACGGGAACGAAGCCGCCCGTTTCCGTCCGCTCGATCCCGTTGTCGAGATGCCACCGGCCGTCCTTCCCGAAAGTGGCCGTCGTGGCCTCGATGCGCCGGATCAGCCGGAAGTCGGGGGTGATTCCGAGATACTGGAAGCCCGAAAGCGTCCGGGCCCGCGAATCGACCAGCTGTGCCGACAGGATGGCGCCTTCCCCCCGGATCCAGTAGCGGTTCATCGAGAATTGCGCGGCGACCTTTCCGGGCTGGACTCGTGCGCGGGAGACTTCCCGCGCGGCACGCGACGCGCGCGGAATGAGCAGCTCGGAAAAGCCGAACGACAGGAGCGAGACGAGCGTGCAGCCGATCAGGATCGGGGCGCACACCCTCGGCAGGCTTAATCCCCCCGCGAACATGGCGGTCAGCTCGTTGCTGCGCGCCCGGAGCGAGATGGTGACGAGCACGGCGACGAGGACCGCGACCGGGGAGATCTGGACGAAGACGCTCGGGGCGGTGGCCAGGTAGTAGAGGGCGATCTCGCGCGCCGCTGCGCCGTGCTTCAGGAAGTCGTCGGCCTTGTCGACGAAGTCGATGACGAGGAAGAGCATGACGAACCCGAACGAGCAAAGGAGGATCGTCTTGGCCAGCTCGCGGAAGAGGTAGCGCTGGAGGATCGTCATCGGCGGGCCGAGAGGATCGTCAGGATGCGGGGCGGGGCGGGAATCCCCGTTTCGGACATCCGGAATATGACGACCGCGCCGCCGAAAACCAGCAGGTTGGGGAGCCACATCAGGAGGATCATCCCGATGCGGGAGCTCGACTCGACGGCGCCTGCCGCGGCAAGGAACATGTAGTAGAAGAGGATGACGGCGACGGTGATCGCCAGCGCCGGCGACTTGCCGCGGGCCCGCTGGAACAGGCCGAGCGGGACGGCGGCGAGCCCGAACGCGAGGCACGAAGCCGCCAGCGAAAGCCGGCGGTGGAAGTGGTAGATGAAAGTCGCCCCTTCCTTGCCCGTTCCCTTCTCGCGGATCTTCCGGAAAAGCTGGGGCACCGTCAGGTTGCGCGGGTCATCGGGGTTGATCGCGTCGGAGAGCGCCAGCGGCAGCCGGAATTCGAGCGAGCGGAAACTTGCGAACCGGTAGGCGTTGTCCTCGGGCGCATCGGTGTGGACGGCGCCGTCGAGCAGCGTCAGGCCGACCGCGTTCGTGGTGCCGGAAGCGAACTCCCCGCGCCGGGCGAAGACCAGCGCGGGCTCGCGGCGGCCGAGGTTGTGGACGAGCAGAAGGCCGTCCATCCGCCGGCCGTCGGTCGACATCCGGTCGGGAAAAAGGAGGACGTCGGGCGTGATCTCCTGGAAGACGTGCTCGGAGGCGCCGGCGCCCGCGCGGATCGACAGGATGCGGGCGAGGGTGGCTTTCATCTCGCGGTTTCCCCAGGCGACCCCTGCCCAACCGATGTAGAGGCTGGCGGAAAAGGCGAGGATGCTGACCAGCATGACGGGCCCGGCGAAGCTGCGCATTCCCATCCCCGCGGTCTGCATGGCCGTGATCTCGGAATCGGCGCCGAAACGGCCCAGGGCGAGCAGGACCGCCAGCAGCAGCGCGGCGGGCAGGGTGATCTCGAGGAACATGGGGACGAAGGCGAGCAGCAGTCGCCCGCCAAGCTCGGGCGGCACGCCCTTGGACACGACGAGGTCGGAGAGCAGCGAGAAGCGATGGAGAAGGACAACCAGCGTGAAGGTGAGCAGACCGATGAAAAAAGGGCCCGCCACCTCGGCGAGGATATATTTGTGGAGCCGTTTCACCGGCGTATAATATCATTTTCACACGGGGGTTTTTCGCTTTGACAAGACGCATGACCGTGCTGTCCGGGCCGTCCTCCGGTCTTCCCGCGAGCGGCGCGGCGGTCACCATCGGCAATTTCGACGGGGTCCACCGGGGACACCGCGAATTGCTCCGCCGAACAGTCGAATACGCAGCCTCCGCCGGAATCCCGTCCGTCGCGGTCACTTTTTCGCCCCACCCGGTCCGCCACTTCTCCCCGTCGGCCCGTTTCTACGAGATCTCGTCGCACGCCGAGCGCGCCGCGCTGATCGCCGAGGCCGGCATCGACTACCTGCTGGTCGAACCGTTCGACGAGAAGCTCGGGAGCATGACGCCGGACGCCTTCGCGCACGATTTTCTCGTCGGCCGACTGCACACGCGGCACCTCGTGGTCGGCTACGACTTCAACTTCGGGGCCGGCCGTGCCGGCTCCCCTTCGACGCTCATCGGGCTGGGCGCGGCGCTCGGATTCACGGTCGAGATCGTTCCCGCGCTCTATCGGGGCGGCGCGATCGTCAGTTCCAGCCGCATCCGCGAGTTGTTGCTCGGCGGCCGGGTCCGCGAGGCCGAGGATCTGCTCTGCCGTCCCTACCGGCTTTCGGGCCCCGTCGTCACCGGCATGCAACGAGGCCACAAGCTGGGGTTTCCGACGGCCAACATCCGGTTCACGCAGGAGCTCGCCCCCCTTCCCGGCGTCTATATCGTCGATGCCGAGGTCGAGGGGCGTCGATGCCGGGGCGTCGCCAACATCGGATTCAACCCCACGTTCGGCGACAATTCGCTCGGGCTCGAGGTGCACCTGCTCGAGCCGACCGGCGACCTCTACGGCAAGGAGATGGCGGTCGACTTCCGGGAGCGGATCCGCGACGAGCGGAAATTCGAGAACATCGAGGCGCTCGTCCGCCAGATCGCCGATGATGTCCGCTTCGCTCAGACGTCATCGGTGAGGCCGCCGTCGGGAAGCCGAACCGGGGAGTCGGGCGAATGACCGGGCGCGCGCACATCCGACCGGCTGCCTGTTGCGCCGCAGGCGCCGCGCTCATCGTGCTGCTCGCCTCCGGATGCACCCGGAAACCGGCGAGCGAGGGCACGTCGGCGGGGACGGTCGCCGCGCCGGTGGCCGCGATCCAGCAGGCCTTCACGTCGGTCGTCGAGGGCGCCGTGCCGTCGGTCGTCAACATCAGCACCGTGATGCGGTTCGCGAAGGGCTCCGTACCGCCCCCCCGCGACGACAACGGCAACCCGCTGCCGCCCGACTACCTCGACGTGCTCGAGCAGAACGGCGGCTACCGGGACGATTCGCTCGGGACCGGCCTCATCCTCGCCGAAGACGGCCTGATCGTGACCAACGAGCACGTCATCCGCGACGCGGACGAGATCGTCGTCCGCCTCTCCGACCGCACCGAATACCCGGGGCAGGTGATCGGCGCCGATCCCCGCACCGACATCGCGCTGGTCCGCATCAAGCCGGGGCGCAAGCTCAAGCCGGCGCGGTTGGGCGATTCCTCGCATCTCAAGCCCGGCGAGTTCGCGATCGCGGTCGGCAGCCCGTTCGGGCTCGAGAGCACCGTCACGCAAGGCGTGATCAGCGCGACGGGGCGCACCGATTTCGTCGACGACGCGGGCGAAGACCTGATCCAGACCGATGCCTCGATCAACCCGGGCAACTCGGGCGGCCCGCTGCTCAACATCCGGGGCGAGGTCATCGGCATCACCTCCTCCATCATGAGCAGCGCGCAGGGGATCGGCTTCGCCATCCCGATCAACACCGTGAAGGCGGTGGCGCAAGAGCTGTCGGCGCACGGCACGGTCCGCCGCGGGTGGCTCGGCGTCGAGATCCAGCCGCTGACGACCGAGCTTGCCGAATCGTTCGGCGTCCGGGGAGAGCAGGGCGTCCTGATCAACCGGGTGACCCCCAAGAGCCCTGCCGAGAAGGCCGGCTTGCGGGCGGGCGACATCCTGACCGTGTTCCAGGGGAAGCGGGTGACCGGCCAGAAGGAACTGCAGCGCCAGATCGCAGGCACGGCGCCGGGCAGCGCGGTCGGACTCGAGATCCTGCGCGAAGGCAAGCGGGCGTCGGTGACGGCCCAGCTCTCCGAGATGGAAGGGAAGGGGCCGACCCAGACCCCTCGCCGGGAGACGGCCGACGCGTTGGGATTGGCGGTGACGCCGATTCCGGGCACAATAGCGAAGGAACTGTCGATCGAGGGCGGCGTGGCGGTCAACTACGTCGAGCCCACCGGCGTGGCTTGGCAGGGCGGCATCCGGGAGGGCGATATCCTGCTGCGGATCAATCACGCCCCCGTCGCCGGTGTCGAGGGCTATCGCCGGATCATCTCGGCGCTGCCGTCCCGGCGGATGGTATCGGTTCTGGTCTACCGCAACGGCGGGCAGACCTACATGGCGTTTCGCACCCGGTGAGCGTCGTGAGCCGGGACACGGATTCTCGAAGGAGGCAGGGACGATGAGTGTGGTCAGGGATCCGGATGTCGCCAGGCGCATCGCAAGGGCGGTCGTCTCCGACATCGCCCTCTACAACGCCCGAAAGGTCGAGGAGGGGATCGGGAACGACAACCTGTTCGACCTCCTGAAAGACGAGATCGAGGAGGGGCGCAACTACTACGCCAGCCGCGTCGACCCCGACATTCTCAAGGGCACCAATTTTTTCAACCAGGCGCTGGTCGACGTGCTCGTGAAGCCGTCCGGGCGCATCCCGTCCAAGGCCTGGTAACGGGCAAGCCGTTGCCCGTCACGCACCGGCTGACCGTTCCCCCGGGAGACGCGGGGGAGCGGCTCGACCGGTTTCTCGCCGCATCGCTTCCCGACCTGTCGCGTTCCCGCCTGCAACGGCTCATCGAGGACGGGCAGGTGACGCTGGCCTCCGGCGACGCCCGCCCCTCGGGTCGGCTCAAGGCCGGCGACGCGATCGTTGTCACGATTCCCCCCCCACGCCCGCTCGAGCTCATCCCCGAGGATCGGCCTCTGCGCATCCTGTATCAGGACGCCTACCTGCTCGTGGTCGAGAAGCCGGCGGGGATGGTCGTCCACCCCGCGCCCGGCCACGCCGAGGGCACGCTCGTCCATGTTCTGCTCGCGCACGCCGAGGGGCTTTCGGGCATCGGCGGCGTCGAGCGTCCCGGCATCGTCCACCGGCTCGACCGAGACACGTCGGGCATCCTCGTTGTCGCGAAGACCGACGCGGCGCATGCGGGGCTCTCTGCGCGCTTCGCGACCCACGACCTCGTCCGCCGTTACCACGGCATCGTCTGGGGAAGCCCCGCGAAGGCGAGCGGCACGGTCGTCACGCGCATCGGCCGCCATCCGGTCAATCGCAAGAAGATGGCGGTGCTGGAGCGGGGCGGCCGCGAGGCGATCACGCGCTATCGGCTGCTCGAGACGTTCGGCCCGTTCAGCCGGGTCGAGTTCGAGCTCGAGACGGGGCGCACCCACCAGGTGCGCGTCCACTGCGCCCACCTTGGCTGCCCGATCGTGGGCGACGACGTCTACGGAAAATCGCGAAAAGTAGTCCTGGGCAAGGGAGCGGGGTCGCAAACGGTCGTCCTCGACCGGTATTTTCTCCACGCGTTCCACCTGGCGTTCGAGCATCCCGTGACCGGCGAAAAGCTGTCGTTCACGGTCGACGATCCGCCCGAGTTCGGCATCTTCCGGGACGAGGTGCTGGCCGCCGGCGGCAAATGAAGGGCTCGACCGGGCGGCCGGGCCCTGTGCGTCGCTAGCGCGGTTCTTTCCGCGCCGCCTCCAGCGCCTCGGCCCAGGAGGCGATCTTTCCCCCGTGGGCATTGACGAATGCCTCCGCCGCTTCGGGCGCGGCGAAGGCCCACTTCGGCACCGCGGTCATCACGCCCCGCTTCTTCCCCCCTATGACCCAAGTCGCCTTTTCCGCATCGACCAGTGCCGTGCGGTCGCGGTCGGCCGCGAGGATCGACTTCACCGTCCTGCCCGCCCCCTTGTCGAGGGCGGCCGCGGCGCAATGCAGGCTGCAGGCGCCGACTTCGGCGCCGTCCTCGTAGACGATCAGCATCCGGCTGAAGCCGTAGGCCTTCCGGTCCATCCCGCATTCGGCGCAAAACCGGTGACGGGAGATGTCGTCCTGAGCGAAGGCGGCTGCGGATATCAGGAGCAGAACGACGGCGATGCCGATGCGTCCCCTCGGTATGTTCATGGCGATGACCTCCCGTATCCTGGTTCCGTTCATGGCAGCCCCCCGAGCACGGAGAGCAACCGGGTGCCGTTCCCGTAGTCCTCGTTCATCCGGATGACGCCCGTGTTGTCGACGACCACGGTCGTGCCCATCGTCGCGGCGTAGGCGTGAAGCACCGGGTTGCCGGTATCGACGAGCACCGTGAATCCCGACCCGAGATAGCCGTTTTCGGTCTCGGACCGGAGGGCGTCGGCGACGCTGCCCGACACGTAGTCGATCACGAGGAACGCCACGTCGGGATAGGCGGGAATGACGGCGCTTCGCATGTGGCTCATGTGGGCGTCGCAGATCGGGCACCACATCGTGAAGTAGAGGACGATCGCCCTTCGCCCCGCGAGGCTCGCGGAGAGGGTGACGCTTTCCCCGAGCGTGCCCGGGAGCGTGAAGTCGGGGGCGTTCTGCCCGACTGCGGGACCGGTCGTGCCGGATACGACGGGCGGGCGCCGGTCGGTGGCGGAGGGCGACAGGTCTTCCCCCACGCCGTTGCATCCGGCCGCCAGCGCGAGGATCGGGAGCAGGGTCATGACCCGGCGCATTCGCCCCTTCTTAACGGAACCCATAGCGGACTCCCATGCTGTAGATGTCGGTGGTCGGGAAGTTTTCTCCCCACCCTTCGGCCTGGATCGCGTGGTTCCAGGACGCCTTGACGCTCCAGTCGTGATCGGTGCTCGCGTAGAGGAGCGCGCCGCCGACCGAGGTTTTCTTGAAGGCGGTCGTCGGGTCGGTCTCGCCGTTCCGCTTTCCGTTGTCTTCCTCCACGTAGGCCAGGGTGGCCGTGCCCGTCAGCGTGTCGCCCCCCGTCCCCAGGACGGCGATGTAGCCGAGCGAGCCGGAAACCGAGAAGCGGTTGCCGAGACGCTTGTGGTAGGGCTCGACGAAGCGGCCGTACTCCTTGTCGACGGGGCGCTCGAAATAGCGCCCGTAGCCCAGCGCGAGCGAGGCCGTGAAAGGGCGAAGCGTCTTGTCGACCTGCAGATTGCCGTCGAGCCGGTAGAATCCGCGCCCGGTGACGTCGAAGCTGCTCTCCTTGTCGTCGTACGGGGAGATGCCGGTGGGGATCAGGAGGGACGGCCCGATCACGACCGACGGGATGAGGTCCTTCGCGGATGAAAGTTTCCAGGTCGAGACGTCGTCGAGCGCCTCGTACCAGACCGACAGCGTCGAGTCGCCCAGGCCGTCGGAGCTGGTGACGCTGCCGGAGTAGCGGTTCCGGTTCCAGACATAAGGGAGGGACACGCTCGCCTGCCAGCGCGAGGAGAGCCGTTGCGCGGCGCCCAGCGTCAGCCGGTACTGCCGCAGGTCGGAACCGGGCGGATCCTGGATGTGCCGGCCGGCCTGGTTCCAGAAGCCGTCGTATTTCTCCATCTCGAGCCCCAGGTCGAGCAGGGCCTTGTTGCCTTTCGGCAGGATCAGCGCCGCGCCGCTGCCGCCGCCGCAGCAGGAGCCGGCGTTGGCCGGGGTGGGATGCAGGCCGGCGGCCCCCCAGAGGAGGGCCGCCAGGCACAGGAGCGGAAGGGGCCGGATCGAGCGAACCATGCCGCTCGTCAAGGCGCCAGGATCGTGAACGTGGCGAATCCGTTGGTCCCGTTGTCGGGGGCGCCGCTGGTCGTCTTCCGCTCGCCGTTCACCGTCAGCCGGACGTAGACGTTTCCCGTCTGGCCGCTGATGAGCCCCGAAAGGCCGGGGAACGACCAATGGGCCGTTCCTGCGACGGGCGTTCCGGTGACGACGCTCGAGTTGAACGTGTTGTCCGTGGAGGCGTCGACCAGGATGGCGTCGACCGTGAAGGGCGCGCCGGCCGGCGTATGGAGCACGGTCCCGACCTGGAGCTGCGGGAAGGTCGACTGGTTGTCGTTCGCCGCCAGGTAGACCTTGAAAGTATGGGCGCCCGTGGCGCCGGTCATCGGGCCGTCCTTGAAGAGGAAGTAGTTGCGCTGCGCGACGGGCACGCTGGCCGCGTTGTCCGTTCCCTTCAGCGTCGCGCGCGCCGTGTCGGCGCCCGGGTTGTTTACGAAGGGATGGAAGGTGGCGGTTTCGCCGTCGACGACGACCCGCAGCTCCCAGAACCCCATGCCGGCCGAGCCCATGACGTAGTAGACGGTGCAGGTATAGGTGCCGTCGGTGTTGTCGCCGATCGCGTTGTCGATCGGCGACGAGTGGTCCTTTGTGGCCATGTACATCCAGGGAACGATCCGGAGCGTCCGTCCCGGCATCGCGACCCCGTCGCTGCGCCGGTTGACCTTGATCCCGAAGTCGGTGCGGCCCTGCGCGGGAGCGGCCGATCCGGGGAGATACTCGACCCGCCAGGTGGGTGTCAGGGCAACCGTCGCCATGGGAGGCGCGCCGATCTGGGTTGCCGTGAGACCGGTCTTGTTGACGGCGGGATCGAGGAAGCACGTCGCCAGCGCGTTGGCGAACCGGTTCTGGATGTCTTCCGGCAACGGCTTCCCGGGATAGATGTCGACGTTGTCGACGCCGAAGCGCCCGTCGAGGACGCCGTCGCGCAGGTCCGAGCCCAGGGCGGCGATCAGCTTGAACTGGTTGTCGGGGGAGACGCCGAGATCCCTGGCCATCTGGCTGAACGCGACGGCGCGAAGCCCCGCCAGTCGCCGGGCGACGTTGTCCACGCCCATTCCCATGACCGCGTTGTCGTTTCGGGGTCCCACGCTCGCGTTGTCGGTGAAGCCGAACGCTGCGACGCAGTTGTCGCGGGCCTGCGCCGAGGTTCGATTGGCCAATCGCAGGTCGTGGACGATGGTGGAGATCGGCGTCAGGTGGATCGCGGAACCGGTCCGGAGCGTGCCGGCCTCGGCATACGCCGAAAGCGGCCCGCCTGGGGTCGACGCCGTGCCGGTCGCCTCGTCCGTAAACGTGCCGCCGCTGCTTTCGAACCGGAGGGCGCCGGCCAGGGCGCCGTTCGGGATCGGGATGCTGTAGCTGCCGTCGGGCGCCGTCGCCACGGGGCCTGCTACGATATTCCCTGCCGCGTTCCGGACGCTGACCGACGCGCCGTTCATCGGGGCCGCGAAGACCGATCCGGTGATCGTGGTGGTCGTGGAAGCGCTGTCGGAACCTCCGCCGCCACAAGCGGCAAGAAGGGCGAAGAGGCAGGCAACGGCCAGGACGACGGCGTATTTTCCGGGGGGGAAAGGGCTCATGTCGGTCTCCATAAGTTTTGATTTGCCCGGACTTTCCGGGATCGTGCCTGCGGCGATGGGATCACGCGCTTCGTTAAAGCGAGCAAGCAGGACTCGTACCCGCGGATCGTCAAAGCTAAAAGCCATTGGTTTACGGAAAGTTGCAGCGCAGGCATCGGGCAGTCGGCCGGCGTCGAGTAGAGGAATTGCGAAGCCGGGCTCTCATTTGTTCCATGCGATGGGTGAAAATGGAGAATAATCTCCCGAACGGCAGGTTTTCCGGAGGAAACATGGGCGGACAGGCAGGGTCGGTCACGGCGGAGGGGCGCATCTCTCCGCCCGTCGGACGGTTCGCCCCCTCGCCGACCGGGCCGCTCCACTTCGGATCCCTCGTGGCCGCGCTCGGGAGCTGGCTGTTCGCGCGAAGCGCCGGCGGCCGCTGGCTCGTGCGGATGGAGGACCTGGACGCCCCGCGGGTCGTGCCCGGTTGCGCCGACGACATCCTCCGGACGCTCGAGACGCTCGGCTTCGCGTGGGACGGCGGCGTCGTTTTCCAGAGCAGCCGGACGGAAGCCTACAGCGCCGCGCTGGACCGGTTGAAGGCGGCGGGTGCCGCGTACCCCTGCGGCTGCTCGCGCGCGGAGGTTTCCCGGGCGGCGACGGCGCCGCATTCCGGGGAGGATGAGGTTGCCTATCCCGGCACGTGCCGCTACGGGTTGCCGCCGGGGAAGGCGGCGCGCGCCTGGCGGGTCCTCGCCGGAGAGGAGACGGTTTCTTTCCGCGACCGCGTTCTCGGGGGACAGTCGTCCGACCTCGCATCGACGTGCGGCGATTTCGTGGTGAGGCGGGCCGACGGGTTGTTCGCATACCAGCTCGCGGTCGTGGTCGACGACGCCTGGCAGGGGGTGACCCAGGTGGTCCGTGGGGCCGACCTCCTCACCTCGACGGCGCGCCAGATCCGCCTTCAGCGATTGCTCGGGTTTCCCGTTCCCGAATACGCTCACTTGCCTCTGGTCGGCACGGCCGGCGGGGGCAAGCTGTCCAAGCGGGACAGCGCGGTCTCCCTGGCGGCGGGCCGAGACCTCGCGCGCGACGGCGGCCGGCTGCTCGCATCCGCACTCGTCTTCCTGGGGCAGCGGGTGCCCCAGGACGCGGCGGCACTTCCCGCCCCGGAGCTGCTGGCCGCGGCGTCGGCCGCGTTCGACCCCGCCCGCATCCCAATCACCGGAGGTCCGTTCCCTTCATGAGATTGCCGAATTTCATCCAGTCGCCGCTGCTCCTCGGGGAGACCGGGACTTATCATGCCTTCTGCGGCGTCGATCCCGTGCCGGGGCGCGACGGGCGCACCCGGCTGCGCGAGGCGTTCGGGGTCCCGCCGGATGCGATGGGCACGCTGGTGCAGATCCACTCCGGCCTCGTCCTCGAGATGGAGGACGCCGACGGGGGCAACCCCGACGGAGGCGCCCGGGATGGCGACGGGCTCTGGACCGGTCGACCCGGTCGCGGCGTCGGGGTGCGGACCGCCGATTGCGTCCCCGTGCTGATCGCGCACCGGGAACTCCCGCTGGCCGCCGCTGTGCACGCCGGCTGGCGCGGGCTGGCCGAGGGCGTCATCCCGGCGACGGTCGCGGCGCTCGCCGGGCGGTTCGGCGCGGGGGTCGTCGACGGCCTGGTCGCCGCCGTCGGCCCGTGCGCCCGCGGGTGCTGCTACGAGGTCGGCGCCGATGTGGCCGACGCGCTGGCGCCGCTTCCCGGCGTCGCCGGGGCGTTGCGTCCCGGCAGAGCGCCGGGCAAGTGGATGGCCGACCTTCTGCCCGCGGCGGTGGCGCAACTCCGGGCGGCGGGCATCGCCGAGGGGCGTTGCGATGCGCCCGGCGTCTGCACGATCTGCGACGCCCGCTTCAACTCGTACCGCCGCGAGCGCTCCGTGTCGCTGCGCCAGCTCTCGTTCCTGTTCATTCCCTGACCGCGGAGGTCGCATGAACCCCGTTTTCGCCAAAGAACGCGCTCTCTGGCTGATCGCGCTGGCCCTGGCCGCCGTGACCGCAGCGGCTTATTCTCCCGTTCTCGGGAACGGGTTCATCCTGTTCGACGATCCCGAGTACCTGACCCGGAACGCCCACGTCCTGGGAGGGATCACCGCCGATTCCCTCCGCTGGGCGTTCACCGGGTTCGACGCTTCCAACTGGCATCCGCTGACCTGGCTGTCCCACATGCTCGATGTCCGCCTTTTCGGGCTCGACCCGTCGATGCACCATGCGGTCAACCTGTTGTTCCACATCGCGAACGTGGTACTGGTCTTCCTCGTTTTCCGCAAGATGACGGGGCGGGACCGGGAAAGCGCGGCCGCTTCGGTGCTCTTCGCCCTCCACCCGCTGCACGTCGAGTCGGTCGCCTGGGTTTCCGAGCGGAAGGACGTCCTCAGCACCTTCTTCCTTCTCGCGACGCTGGGCGCGTACGCCCGATACACCGAGCGGCCCGGCGCGGGGAGGTACCTGCTCGCGCTGGGGTTCCTCGCCCTGGGGCTCCTTGTCAAGCCGATGTTGGTCACGCTTCCCTTCCTCCTGCTGCTGGCGGACGCCTGGCCGCTCGGACGGCCCTTGACGCCTCGCGTCTTCCTCGAGAAGATCCCGTCCTTCGCGCTCTCGGCGGGTTCCTGCGTCATGAAATACCTCGCCCAGGCGCACCCCAGAACCTACGCCGCGCTGGTGTTTCCCGCCGGCATGCGGCTCGCCAACGCCGTCGTCGCCTATGCCCGCTATCTCGGGAAGACGCTCTACCCGGGCACCATGTCCATCCTTTACCCTTATCCGGCGTCCATCCCCGCGTGGGAATTCGCCGCGTCGCTCGGACTCCTGTCGGTCCTGACCTTCGCGGTCCTGCGCGCGCGGCACCGCTTCCCGTACCTCGCGTTCGGCTAGCTCTGGTTCCTCGGGACGCTGGTGCCCGTCATCGGGATCGTGCAGTTCGGGGTACAGTCGATCGCCGACCGGTACACCTATGTCCCGCACGTCGGGCTGTTCGTGCTGGCGGCGTGGGGCGCGGCGGATCTGATGCGCCGGCTCCCGAAGCATCGGCATGTGTTTTCGGACGTGGCCGGCGCCTGGGTCGTGTTCCTGTCCGCAACCACGTGGGGGCAGGCCGGCGTCTGGCGGGACAGCCTCACCCTGTTCCGCCATTCGGCCGATGCGACTGGGTCTCCCGCCCGGCTCAACCAGGGCCTCGGCTTTGCGTATCGCGAGCGGGGCGCCGGGCGGATCCAGGGGGGAAACCTGGACGGGGCGATCGAGGACCTGCGGGAATCGGACCGCTACAAGCCGTACGACCCGGAGACGCTGTGGCTTCTCGGGGGAGCCCTCATGGACGCGGGGAGGCCCGGGGAGGCGGAGGCCGTCGTCAGCCGGCTGGTCGACATCGATCCCGATGCCGAGCGGGGGCATGTCGGGCTGGGGCTGATCTACGAGTCGCAGGGAAGGCGGACCTCGCCCGGCAGCAGTTCCGGAGGGCGCTCGAGATCAACCCTTCGAGCCGGGCGGCGCAGGCCAGGATCGCTCCGTCCCGCTGATTTCCGCTGAATAACATTTACAGTTGACCCCTCCGAACGCTTCTGGTAGTCCTTAGTCTTCTTTCAATAACCGATCCACCTGTTCCACCCTGCGTCGGCTCCCGCCGTATGCCGTTCGCCGTTTCCCAGCCGCATCGCCGTATGCCTCACAGCCGTAGAACACTCATCAACCTTTCCAGGGGAAGTCATGAGAACTGTGGGAACAAGCCGCCGCTCCGCATTTCCGATCACGCTGATCGCCATCCTTCTTTCTGCGCTCTTCTGCATCGGAGCCGGGGGCCGTGCCCACGCCCAGGGCGCTCCGGCGGGAGACAACATCGCCGGGAAACCGGTTCCCGCATATGTGGATGGGGAACTGTTGGTGAAATTCAGGGCGGATGCCTCCGACGATCACCGCAGGAAACTGCACGCGCGGCAAGGGGCCACGCTTCTCCAGGAATTTCCGTCCCAACGCCTTCACCATGTGAGAAGCCGAAAGGGACAGACGGTCGACGACGCGATCCGAGCGTACGAGGCGGATCCCTCCGTCGAATCCGCCCAGCCGAACTACATATACAAGGCCAACGCCATTCCCAACGACACCTACATCTACCAGCAGTGGGGAATGTCCACGATTCACGCTCCCGAGGCATGGGACTACTCGACGGGCTCCGACAACGTTGTAATCGCGGTCATCGATTCGGGCGTCGACTACAACCATCCGGACCTGGCGGCCAACATCCTGCGGAATCCCGACGGCAGTGTCGTCGGATACAACTCCGTCAACATGTACGACAGCGGAAATCCGATGGACGACTACGGCCACGGCACCCACGTGGCCGGGATCATCGGGGCGGCCGGGAACAACGGCAAAGGCGTCGCCGGCGTCGCGTGGAACGTCAAGATCCTGCCTGTCAAGTTTCTCGACAGCGCGGGGAACGGGACGTCCGCCAGGGCCATCAATTGCGTCAATTACGTCACGAACATGAAGGCTGCCGGGGTGAACATCGTCGCGGTCAACGCGAGCTGGGGCGGGGACAGCAACGATTCTGCCCTCCTGTTCGCGATCACGCAGCTTGGGGACACCCTCTTCATCGCGGGCGCCGGCAACAACTATTATTCCAGCCGCTGGGCGCAATACCCGGCCGCATTCGACCTCCCGAACATCATCGGGGTACCTGCGACCAATGCCACCGACACGATCTTCGTCTATTCCGACTATTGGTCCGGCGGGAAAACGGGTGCCTACAACACCCAGGTGGCTGCTCCAGGCGAAGATATCCTCAGTACTCTGCCTGGCGGGAGCTACGGTTACGATTCGGGTACTTCGATGGCAGCCCCCCACGTCGCCGGGCTGGCCGCCTTGCTGAAGGCCCAGGACTCATCCCGGGACGGCTACCGGATTCGCAACCTCATCCTGGCGGGCGCCGACTCCGTTCCGGCGCTGACCGACAAACTCAGGGACGGGCTGCGCATCAACGCCCTCGGCTCGCTTACCTGCAACGACCGGCGCTACTTCGCAGTCAAGAGCGCTCCCTTCAGATGGGGCAGCGGTAGTTATATCATTTCCTACACATTGTCCGTCATCAGCGTGAACTGCGGCGAACCCGCCGGGCCGGTCACTGTCACGACGCCCGAGGGTTCCACGTTCGAACTGACCGACGTCGGCGGCGGGGTCTTCGCCGCCACTTGGGACAACAACATGACGGCCCCGCCCGGAAGATTCTATTTCTCTTCGCCGGCCGGCTCCGGGGTGGCCCGCTATCCCGCATTGGCTATCGCCACGTCGGGGCTTTCGCCCGCATCCCTGCACCAGTCCTATGCGGACCAGCTTGCAGCCGTAAACGGCCCCGGTCCCTACGCCTGGTCGATCGTCGGCGGTGCGCTTCCCCCCGGCCTTTCGCTTGACGGCCAGACGGGGCTCGTCACCGGGTTCCCGACCGTAGCCGGAACGTACACCGTCACGGTTCAGGTCGTCGACGGCGAAAGCTCGAAGACGTCGAAAAACGTCAGCCTGTTGGTGGCGGACCGGTCCTACGTCCGGGAATGGGCTCGTTCCTATTCCGAGTTGACGCCGGGTGTGGCGCCCGATGTCGCCATCGGCGCCACCGACATCGCCGTCGATGCGTCCGGGAACAGCTATGCGGCGGGTTTCGCCAACCACATCACCAAAGACGATAATGGCAACCCGTATGTCTACGCCCAGGACTTCCGCCTGATCAAGACCGGCCCTTCCGGAGCTCCCGGCTGGGCGGTTTCCATGGCCGATCCGGCCAACGCGGTGGCCGTCGACGGGGCAGGATCCGTCTACGTGGCAGGCTCCGTCGCCAACGTCGCGGGAAACAGCGACCTCCGGCTCTCGAAATATTCCCCCGACAACGGTGCGCTCGTCTGGAACGCCATTCCGGTCGATTATCAGGGCGGCAACGATGTTTTCCGTTCCGTCGCGGTGGACGGCTCGGGAAACGTTTACGCCACCGGCCACGGACAGACGGCGGCGGGACAGGATCTGCTGCTGTTCAAGTTCGACGCCACCGGCCGCGAGTTGTGGCGACGCACTTACACGGGCACGGGAGTCGAGACCGGCGTCCGTGTCGTCGCTACCGCGAGCGGCCACGTCTATCTCGTCAGCCCCAGTCTGGAAGGCCGATACCTGGTTTTCAAGTACGACGGCGCCGGCAATCTCGTATGGCAGGCGCTTCTTGGATCGGGAAGCACCGCCGGTGCGGGCACGGGTCCCTCCGGCCTGACGGTGGATGCCGCCGGAAATCTCTACGTCACCGGCTACCAGACGTCGGCCGGCAACGGGTGGCTTGAGACCGTCAAGTTCGATGCCAATGGAAATGCGGCCTGGACGCAGACTTCGAACTCGGATACCTACGCCACGGTCGCGGCCGCACCCGGCGGAGGAGTGATCATTTCCGGCGACAGGATCGGTCCCGCTCCGAACTACACGTCCGGCCTGTATCCCCTGACCGAGTACGATGCCGACGGCAACCGGATCTGGCAGGGAAAATTCGGCGACGGCGCGGTGGGAAGCGTGCACCCGATCGCCACGCTCGGAAACCGGATCTACGCGACCGGCGAGACCGTCAACGGATACGACCTGCTGTCGACCGGGTTCCTGCTCCACGTTTCCGTCGACAACGTCGTTCCTGTCGACGGATTCGCGACGCTTCCCTACCGGCAGCAGTTGACGGCCACTGGCGGGACGCTCCCGCAGACATGGTCCGTCATCGACGGCGCCCTCCCCCCGGGCCTCGCCTTGAACGCCTCCACGGGGGCGATCACGGGAGTTCCGTCCGCTACGGGCGTTTACTCTTTCACCCCCATGGTGACCGACAACACCGGCTGGATGGCATACCGGCCGGCAATTTCGCTCTCCGTCTATAACCCGCTGGACGTCCTGCCTTACACCGTCCCGCCGGCGATGGCGGGCGTTCCGTACCGCATTCCCCTGGTGAATCGGGGCGGGTCGGGCCCCTTCGCATGGTCCATCACGGACGGCGTCCTTCCCGCAGGCCTTTCCCTCAACCCGGCCACGGGAGAGATTTCGGGAACGCCGGCCACGGCCGGCACCTCCTCCTTCACGGTGGGAATCCGCGATTCCGGTTCCCTGACGGGGAGCCGCAGCTACACGTTGAACGTCACCGAGCGGCTCACGATCGCGCAGACGCTGCCATTGCCCACCTGGACGATGGTCAACTCGCCCTTCGCGGCCGAGGCGCTCGCGAGCGGCGGGACGCCCCCCTACGCCTGGTCGCTCTCCACCGGCGCGCTTCCCCCGGGGATCATCTTGAATTCCAACGGCGCCACTGGATACGTCAACGGCGCGGCGGCCGCTTCCGGCCAGTACATGTTCACCCTCCAGGCGACCGATGCGAACGGGTTCACGGCGCCGCTTCCGGGTTCGGTCACGGTCTACGACATCCTCCGGATCTCCTCCCCCCCCGTTCTTCCCGCCGGCATGCCCGGCGGGTCGTACAACACGACGATTTCCCCGTCGGGAGGGTTGCCGCCCTACGGCTGGACGCTGGCGTCCGGAACGCTCCCGGCCGGGCTGACCTTCGCCAACGGCGTCGTATCGGGCCTCCCCGAGGCGACCGGATCCTCCAGCTTCACGGTCCAGGTCACCGATTCGTTGGGCAACGTCGCGACGACGGCTTTCTCCCTTTCGATCGTTCCGGTCACCGCAGACCAGGGACCAGTGATCGAAACCCCGGACTCTGTCATCAAGAATCCGCGCGGCATGGTGCTGGACGCCGCGGGAAACCTATACGTGACCGGGGCATACGACGATAGCTACACGGCTTTCGGGCTGGTCAAGTACGATCCGGCCGGCAACCTGCTCTGGCAGAAAACGCTCAGTATCGGCAACTACTTTTCCAGCTCGGCGATCACTCTCGACGAAAGCGGCGCCATCATCGTCGGCGGGATGTCCCAGCAGCCGGGCAACGGAATCACGACCGCCAAGTTCGATGCCGACGGGAACCTGATTTGGTCCCGCTATTCTGTTGCGCTGAACGGCTCGGTGAGCTCCGTGGCCGCCGGTCCCGGAGGCGTCGTCGCCACCACCGGGACGAACTGGAACGGGTCGGGCACCGACGTCCTGACGGTCCGGTATGACGCTTCAGGCAATTCCCTCGGGGTCCTGAAGTACAACGGTGGCGGGGGCGGAGGCAACTCCCCTTATGTTTCCTTCGACGCTTTCGGCAACCTGTATTCGGCCTCCTACCAGTCGGCCAGCCGCAGCTTGACCACGGTCAAGTACGATCCTTCGGGCGGCCAGAGCTGGCTGCAGAACTACAAATACGGGGGGGGGGCCGTCATCCCCGCAGTCATCGCGGCAGACGCCGCCGGGAACGTCATCGTTTCGGGCTACCCGGGTACCGCATTTGCTTTTACCACCGTAAAATATGACTCCGCGGGCACGCTGCTGTGGGCCGACAACTTCCAGGCGCCCGGCCCCCCCGGCGCCATTGCGACGGACGCCGCCGGAAACGTCTTCGTCACCGGGTATGCGCAGTACGACACCCAGGACATGGTGACGGCTGCCTACGACGCGGCCGGCAACCGGCTCTGGAGCGCGGCGTTCGACGCCGGGTCGGGACGGAACGAATTCGGCCGGGCGATCCGGGCGATGGCGAACGGCGCCATCACGGTGGCCGGCTCCTCGACCCGGAGCGGGGCGCAGACGCAATATTTCACGTTGTCCTACAGCTCCCACGTCGTCGTATCCACGACATCGCTTCCCGACGGCGCGGCCGGACAGTCGTATACAGCGACGCTGGCCGCGACCGGGGGGGGGGCGCCGTACGCCTGGTCGCTTGCCTCCGGCAGCCTCCCGGCCGGCATTTCGCTCGACCCCGTGTCCGGCATCCTTTCCGGCGTGCCGCTCCAGGCGGGCGGTTTCGCGATCACCGTCAAGGTGACCGACGCTCGTTCCGCGACCCACCAGCGGGCGCTCTCGCTGACCATCGCGCCTCCGCCGCCCGTGACGCTCTCCGTCTCCGCGAATCCGGCCGGCCCGACCATGGCGGGCGCGAGGATCGACTTTGCGGCGTCGGGCACGGGAGGGATTGCGCCGCTCGAGTATCGCTTCCGCATCCGGAACGGATCCGGCGTGGAAGTGGCGTCCCGAAGCTACGGGACGGACAACGCTTACACGTGGGACAGCGCGGGGCTGGTCCCGGGGAACTTCACCGTTGAGGTCAGCGTGCGCAGCGCCGGCAGCGCGCTCGACAACGAATCGTCAACGACGTTGTCCTGCCCGCTCCGGACGCCGGTATCCGGAGGGTACGACTTCTCGTTCGCCATCCAGCAGGACGGCTCCCTGTGGGGATGGGGATACAACGGGGTCGGCACGCTCGGCGACGGGACCACCTTGGATCAGCTCGTGCCGGAACGGATCGGTCCCGACTTCGACTGGTCGATCGTGGAGGCCGGCATGCAGCACACGCTGGCGATCCGGAATGACGGCACCCTCTGGGCGTGGGGCAAGAACGCCAACGGCCAGCTGGGAGACGGGACGCTCACCAACCGGAACGCGCCCGTCCTCGTGAGCGCAGAGCCGGTCTGGGCTTCCGTCGCCGCGGGCTACGCCCACTCCGTCGCAGTGCGGAAGGACGGCACCCTCTGGAGCTGGGGTGCGAACGCGAACGGCCAGCTGGGCGACGGGTCACGAGCGGACCATCCCCTCCCGGTCCGGGTCGGGACGGATTCAGACTGGGCCGCCGTCGCGACCGGGGAATCGCATACGCTGGCGATCAAGACGGACGGCTCCCTGTGGGGCTGGGGATACAACGTCGTCGGGCAATTGGGCGACGGGACGCAGACGCTTCGGACCTCCCCGGTCCGGATCGGCACGGATTCAGACTGGGTGACCATCACTGCGATCGAGAGCCACACGTTCGGCATCCGGGCTAACGGGACGCTCTGGGCCTGGGGCTCGAACGGATACGGTGACCTTGGAACCGGTGCGACGACGCCCAGCTACCCAACCCCAACCCGGATCGGTACCGATAACGACTGGCTTTCCATTTCGCCCGGCTACGTTCACACGCTGGCGCTCAAGAAAGACGGCTCCCTTTGGGCCTGGGGCTTCAACGGCGACGGCGAGCTGGGCGACGGAACCTTTTTCTACAAGACCGCGCTCACGAAGATCGGCACGGATACCGACTGGGCGTACATTTCCGCCGGGAACTGGTTCTCTCTCGGCGTCAAGCGGGACGGCTCCCTCTATTCCTGGGGATTCAACGCATTCGGGGAACTGGGCGACGGAACGAAGATCAACCGGACGCTCCCGACCCGGATCGGCTCGGTCGGAGGCGCCGGCGTTCCCGTGACCTCGGTCACGCTGTCGGCTGCTCCGGCAGGCACTCACGTGTCGGGAACGGCCGTCACCTTCTCGGCGGTCGCCACCGGCGGTGCGGCGCCGCTCGATTACGGCTTCGCGGTCCGGGACGGTGCCGGCACCGTGGTTGCGGTCCAGCCGTTCGGAACCGCAGCATCCTTCGTCTGGAACTCGACGGGCATGCCCGCCGGCACCTATACGGCAGAGGTGCGTGCCAAGAGCGGCATGTCCAGCCTCGACAACGGGGTGACGAACACGACGACGTACACGCTGCAGGCGCCGATCTCGGGCATCGTGCTGTCGCCGTCCGTTCCGAGCCCGCAGCAGGCGGGAACGTCCGTCACCTTCACGGCTACCGCCTCCGGCGGAATCTCCCCGTACCAGTACCGTTTCATCATCCGGGACAGCACAGGCATCATCTATGTTTCAACCAGCTACTCCGCCTCGAACAGCTATGTCTGGACCAACGGGATGCAGGTCGGCGGCTATACCGTCGAAGTCCGCGCCCGCAGCAACGGGTCCGTCCTGGACAACGAGGCGAGCATCACGACGGGCTACCAGATGGCACCGCCGCCGGTCACGGGTGTAACGATCTCGGCGTCTCCGGCCGGTCCGCAGGTCGCCGGCACTCCGGTGACGTTCACCGCCGTCGCGATCGGCGGCGTGGCGCCGTATCAATACCGCTTCCGCGTAAGAAACAGCACAGGCGCGCAGGTCGCTTTTGCGGACTACCCCGGCGGCGATACCTTCGTCTGGGCCACGACGGGGCTTCCGGCGGGAACGTACACGGCAGAAGTGTCCGCGCGCAGCAACGGTTCCGTCCAGGACAACGAGGCCGTGAAAACCGCCTCGTACGCTCTGAATGCGTCCGTCGGGGCGCTTTCGCTGTCGGCGTCTCCTGTCGGTTCGGGGGCGCCCGGGGCGACGGTGACGTTCACAGCGGCGGCTTCCGGGGGGATCTCGCCGTATCAGTACCGATTCAAGGTGACCAATGGCGCCGGCACGGTCGTCGCGACCCGCAGCTACTCCGCGACCGCCACCTTCGCCTGGAGCACCACCGGCCAGCCGTCGGGTCCGTACACGGCCGAGGTCTGCGCGAAAAGCAATGGATCAATCCTGGACAACGAAGCCGTGCAGACGCTCTCCTATGCGCTGGCGGCGCCGGTGACCGGAGTGACGATCACGGCAACTCCGGCCAGCTCCCAGTATGCGGGGACGATCGTCACCTTCACCGGGACAGCCTCCGGGGGCGTCACGCCCTGTCAGTACCGTTTCAAGGTGAAGAACAGCGGCGGCACACTGATCGCCACCCAGGCATACGGGTCGGCGAACACGTTCGCGTGGACCACGACCGGCGTCGCGGCCGGAACGTACACGGCCGAAGTGTGCGCGAGGAGCAACGGTTCCGCGCTCGACAACGAGGCGGTCCGGACGATGTCCTACACGATCAAGGCTGCGGTGAGTTCCGTGACGCTGACGGCCTCTCCGTCCAGTCCGCAGATCGCGGGCGCGACGGTGACGTTCACCGGGGCCGCCGCGGGGGGCACTTCGCCGTACCAGTACCGGTTCCGCATCCGGAACAGCGGGGGAACGGTCGTGGCGAACGGAAGCTACGGTTCCACCGCCACGTACGCGTGGGCCACGACCGGCCTGCCTGCCGGGATCTACACGGCCGAGGTATGCGCGCGAAGCAGAGGTTCCCTGGCCGACAACGAGGCGGTCAGGACGCTCCCGTACACGCTCAACGCCGGGGTGAGTTCGGTCTCGCTGTCGGCGTCTCCGGCCTCTCCGCAGATCGTCGGGACGACGGTGACGTTCACCGGGGCCGCGACGGGCGGCACTTCCCCGTACCAGTACCGGTTCCGCATCCGCAACAGCGGGGGGACGATCGTATCCTCCGCCAACTACGGCACTTCCGCCACGTTCGCCTGGAGCACGTCCTCCCTGGCGGCTGGAAGCTATACGGCCGAAGTGTGCGCGAGGAGCAACGGTTCCGCCCTCGACAACGAGGCGGTCGCGACCGCCCCGTATACGCTGACCGGGAAGGTGAGCTCGGTTTCGCTGGCCGCCAGCCCGGCCGGCTCGCAGGCGCCGGGAACCCTGGTCACTTATACCGCCACCGCCATCGGCGGGACCGGGCCGATCCAGTACCGGTTCCGTATCAAGAACAGCGGGGGCACGGTGCTCTCCACCCAGGCTTACGGGAGCGCCAACACGTATCCGTGGGCCACTTCCGGCCTCTCCTCCGGAACGTACACGGCGGAGGTCAGCGCAAGGAGCAACGGGTCCGCTCTGGATAACGAGGCGGTGGGCACGATGTCGTACGTGCTGGTCGTGCCGGTGAGTTCGGTGACGCTCACGGCGTCCCCGTCCAGTCCGCAGAACAAGGGCACGAAGATCACCTTCACCGCGACTGCGACGGGAGGGGTGTCGCCGTACCAGTACCAGTTCACGATCAAGAACAGCAAGGGCACGGTCGTGGCGACCCGGAGCTATTCCACGACGAACACGTATTCGTGGACGACGTCATCGCTTTCCGCCGGGACCTACACGGTCGAGGCGGATGCCCGCAGCGCCGGTTCGACGTCGCCGGTGGAGGCGCTGAAGACGATGTCCTTCACGCTGAAATAGCCATCGGCGCGGACGGCAACATCGGCCGCGCCCGCTGCGGCGCTCGCGTGCCCGCCATTGCGATCCTCGCGAAGCTGATCTCGTTCACGCCTGTCCACGGTTCTTTTGCCGGTCCGCTCCTCGTCGACGATTTCGCGGCGGGGTTGCGGCCCGGCTGGACCGAATAGGTTTTCAAGGGGAGCACCCGCTACACATCGGTGCGGGAAGACGGGCGCCCGGCGCTCAAGACCGAGAGCCGGGGCGCCGCCTCCGGCCTCTATTTCCCTATCTCGTTCGACCCGAAGAGCTACCCGCGCATCGCCTGGTCTTGGAAGGTCGCCCGCTCGCTCGCACCCGGCGACGAGCGGACGAAGGGGGGCGACGACTATGCCGCCCGGGTCTACGTCATCTTCCCGTCGAAGCTGTTCTGGCGAACGCGCGCCATCAATTATGTATGGGCAGGCCGGCAACCGGCGGGTGCCGTCTGGCCCAACGCATTCACCTCCAACGCAATGATGTTCGCGGTCGAGAGCGGCGACGCGAGGGCAGGGCGGTGGGTCGACGAGATGCGCGACTTGCGCTCCGACTATATCCAGGCCTTCGGCATTGAAACATGTCCCAGCATTAATGCCCGAAAGTCACTGCTGTCCAAGATAACCTGAGGTCAGCGAATCCCCCCGCGTAAAACAAGGGGTTTTGGACGGAGAATGGCCGATACCGAGTTCAGGTTTACAGCGTTTCGTCCGATGCTGTCCAAATCTGCGCCCCAACAACACCAGTTGCTCCTCGCGGCGGGGTTTCGAACGGATCGTCCAGCCAGGCCCACAAAACCCTGTAGGTGAACAGGTTATACCGAAGCAACGCCACGAGATTGGAGAGCGACCAGGCGATCCGCGACCGGAACTGCAGGTACTTCAGCAGCAGGATCGCGATCAATGCTGTCCAAATCTGGATCTTGAGAGCGTTCGCGCTTGTCCCCACGAACGTCTTGACCTTCAGGTTCTGCTTGATCGTCTTGAAGAAGATCTCGATCTGCCATCGATCCTTGCAGATCGCGGCGATCGTCACCGAGGCGAGTTTCATATTGTTGGGAAGCAAGGCGATCGTCCGCTTGTTTTCGGCATCCCACACCTTGACCCGGCGCAGCCGGTGGGGGCACTTCTTTTGAGCGGCGGCGCCATCCAGTTCGATGGTCTGGTCTTCAAGGACGGGTCCGCGCTCCTGAACGGCGTGCTCTTCGACGACGTGGTAGAGAGCGTTGTCTTTCAGGCGGGTCACGAAGAAAACGCCTTGCTCGGTCCACTTCGCGAAGAGGCCGTAGTCGTTGTATCCGCGGTCCATGGCGACGATGGACCCTGCCGGGAGCGACAGGTCGTTGGCCATGTTGACTTCGTGAACGTTGCCTTCCGTAATGTGGGCGAAGACCGGCAGGTACCCTTCGTGGTCCAGGAGCAGGTGCAACTTTACCGCTCCCTTGGTCTTCCGGTGCCGCGGGTCATGGTGTTGCCACGCGTCTCGGTGATTTCCGCTGTGCTGATTTCCGCTTGACACATCGCACCCGGCGAATGAGAATGATGAAGTAACCCCAGTATTGCGGTCCTGCCGGAGTCTTTCCAAATCCATCTTTAACAAACCGGTTCGGTGTAAGACCCAATCCATTCCATAGGAATCATTTTGCTCGGGAGAAGCTGCATGAATCTGAAAGACCTGAAAGCCATGCGTATCGGCGACCTGACCGACCTCGCCAAGAACCTCAACGTCGATAACGCGGCCGGCTTGAAGAAGCAGGAGCTGATCTTCGCCATCCTGCAGGCGCAGACCGACCACGAGGTCGTCGTTTCCGGCGAGGGAGTCCTCGAGGTGCTGCCCGACGGGTACGGCTTCCTTCGCTCCCCCGACTCCAACTATCTCCCGGGTCCCGACGACATCTATGTCTCCCCCTCGCAGATCCGCCGCTTCGCGCTGCGCACCGGCGACACGATCAGCGGGCAGATTCGGGCGCCCAAGGGCGAGGAGCGCTACTTCGCGCTGCTCAAGGTCGAGAAGATCAACTTCGAGGAGCCCGAGGTCAGCAAGGACAAGATCCTCTTCGACAACCTGACGCCGCTCTACCCGCAGGAACGGTTCATGCTCGAGCACGCCTCCGACAACTACGCGACCCGCGTCATCGACCTCGCGTCGCCGATCGGGAAAGGGCAGCGGGCGCTCATCACCTCGCCGCCCCGCGCGGGCAAGACCGTGATCATGCAGAACATCGCCAACGCGCTGGCCAAGAACCACCCCGAGGTGGTGCTCATCGTCCTGCTCATCGACGAGCGTCCCGAGGAAGTGACCGACATGCAGCGCTCCGTCACCGGCGAGGTCATCTCCTCGACCTTCGACGAGCCCGCGCAGCGCCACGTCCAGGTCGCCGAGATG
This sequence comes from Candidatus Deferrimicrobiaceae bacterium, assembly GCA_036504035.1. Lineage (NCBI taxonomy): Bacteria > Candidatus Deferrimicrobiota > Candidatus Deferrimicrobia > Candidatus Deferrimicrobiales > Candidatus Deferrimicrobiaceae > Candidatus Deferrimicrobiaceae bacterium. The sequence continues at coordinate 56,015 of DASXVV010000002.1, read as the reverse complement.
GTGCTCGAGAAGGCCAAGCGGCTGGTCGAGCACAAGAAGGACGTCGTCATCCTGCTCGACTCCATCACGCGCCTCGCGCGCGCCTACAACGCGGTCGTTCCCCCGTCCGGCAAGGTGCTCTCGGGCGGCGTCGACGCCAACGCCCTCCAGAAGCCCAAGCGTTTCTTCGGCGCGGCGCGCAACATCGAAGAAGGCGGTTCGCTCACGATCATCGCGACGGCGCTCATCGAGACCGGCAGCCGGATGGACGAGGTCATCTTCGAGGAGTTCAAGGGCACCGGCAACATGGAGCTCGTCCTCGACCGCAAGATCTCCGAGAAGCGCATCTTCCCCGCCATCGACATCAACAAGTCGGGCACGCGCAAGGAAGAGCTGCTGCTCGACAAGAGCGTCCTCCAGCGCGTCTGGGTGCTGCGCAAGTTCCTGTCGCCGCTCTCGCCCGCCGAAAGCATGGAATTCCTGCTCGACAAGATCGCCAAGACCAAGACCAACAAGGACTTTCTCGAGTCCATGAACGCGTAACCATCAGGAAGAGGAGAGAAACGAGTCATGAAGGAAGGCATCCACCCCAAGTACATCCCCGCCGTCGTCAAGTGCGTCTGCGGGAACAGCTTCGAAAGCACCTCGGTGAACGACGAGATCAAGGTCGCCATCTGCTCGCAGTGCCACCCGTTCTTCACCGGCAAGCAGAAGCTGATCGACACCGCCGGCCGCATCGAGAAGTTCCAGAAGAAGTACGGAAAGGGCTGATCCCGTATCCGCCGACGCAGTAGGGAACTGGTGAGAAATGCGGGCTAGCGTCGTCCTGCTTCGTTGCACGCCGGAACCCGAGCGGCTGGTCGCACTCGCGGCCCGTTTGTGCTATTCCCCCGCGTCCATAGCCGAGCTGGGCGAACAGATCTCGGCCAAAGACATCCGTACGTTCGTCCGGCGCGTCCTGTCCATGGGGCACGCGTCGGTTCTCGAACACGTCGTCCTCACCTTCGGCATCGAGGGAATCTCCCGCGCGGCGTCGCACCAGCTCGTGCGGCACCGGATCGCCTCCTATTCCCAGCAGAGCCAGCGGTACGTCTCGGCCGACTTCGGGTACGTCACGCCCGAGACCATCGGGGAATCGGACGACGGCAAAAAGAGAAAGGGCGCTGCCGGGCTCGCGGCCTTATTCCACGAGCACATGGAGCGGAGCGCCGCGCTCTATGCGACGCTGGTCGAGGGCGGAATCCCGGCCGAGGACGCCCGCTTTGTCCTGCCCAACGCCTCCGAAACGAAAATCATCGTCACGATGAACGCCCGCGAGCTGCACCACTTCTTCGCCCTCCGGCTGTGCCGCCGGGCCCAGTGGGAGATCCGGGAGGCGGCCATGCGGATGTTCGAGCTCGCGGTCGCCCAGGCGCCGCTGCTGTTCGAGAACGCGGGGCCGGGATGCGTGCGGGGCAAATGTCCCGAAGGCGAGTTTGCCTGCAAGCAGGCGGTCGAGGTCCGAAAACAGTTCAAATCGATGCGCGCACCGAAGGAAGGATAAGGATCAAATGCCTGCCGAAACGAAAGAGCTGGTGCTGGGCGGCCAGGCCGTCATCGAAGGCGTCATGATGAAGGGGCCGAAGATGTTCTCGGTCGCCGTGCGCCGGGCGAGCGGCGAGATCCGTATCCGCGATTTCGATATCGTCGACGGGAGCGCGCTGCGCGTGCGCTTGTCGAAGATGCCGCTGGTGCGCGGCGTCGTGACGATGGCCGCGATGCTGGTCATCGGCTACAAGGCGCTCCAGTTCTCGGCCGACGAGGCCATCGAGGACGCCGAGGCGGCCGAGGCGGCCGAGGCGGCGGAAAAGGGGATCGCGGCGCCCGCGCCGGGCCCGAAAAAGAAAGACGCGGGAGACAAGTGGGCCATGGCGGGCGCCATGGGCCTCGCGCTGGCCATGGGCATCGGGCTCTTCTTCCTGTTGCCCCACTTCCTCACCGTGCTGATGCAGCGGACGTGGCCGACGCTTTCCGGGTCGCTCGCGTTCAACCTGATCGACGGTCTCCTCCGCGTGCTCGTCTTCGTCGGCTACGTCGGGGGCATCTCGTTCATGAAGGACATCCGGCGCATATTCCAGTACCACGGCGCCGAGCACAAGGTCGTCAACGCTTACGAGCACAAGGCCGAGCTGACGCCCGAGGCGGTGCGCGCCTACTCGGTGCTGCACCCGCGCTGCGGCACGAGCTTCCTCCTGTTCGTCATGCTGATCGGGATCGTGGTCTTTTCGTTCATCCCCTACGACAGCCCGCAGGTGGTCAAGGTGGCGATGAAACTGGCCCTGCTGCCGGTCGTCGCCGGCATCTCTTACGAGGTGCTGCGGCTCACGGCGCGCAACCTCGACTCTCCGATGTTCAAGGCGCTGGTCGCCCCCGGCCTGGTGCTCCAGCGGCTGACCACGCGCGAGCCCGACCTTTCCCAGATCGAGGTGGCGCTCGCGTCCTTTGTCCGCGTGCTGCCGCGGCCGGAAGCCGATGAAAAGGAGATGTCCCTTGTGGAGCAAGCTTGAATCGCTCCGTGCGCGGCTGCCCGAGCTCGAGCTGCAGCAATCCGACCCTGCGGTGCTCGGCAACCACCGCGAGCTGCAGCGCGTCGGCCGCGAGCTGTCCGAACTGCGGCCGGTGATCGCAGCCTACGACGATTACCTCAAGGCCCAGAAGGAGCTCGAAGAGAACAAGGAACTTTTCAACGCCGAGAAGGATCCCGAGATGCGCACCATGGCGCGCGAGGAAGTGGCGCGCCTGACCGCCGAGCTCGAGCGGATCGAGGCCGAGATCCGCGTCCTGCTGCTGCCGAAGGACCCCAACGACGACAAGAACATCCTCATCGAGATCCGGGCCGGGGCGGGCGGCGAAGAGGCGGCGCTGTTCGCCGCCGAGTTGTTCCGCGCCTACTCGATGTACGCGGGAACGCGCGGCTGGAAGGTCGAGATCCTGTCGCACAACGACACGGGGATCGGCGGCCTGCGGGAAGTCATCGCGATGATCGAGGGGAAGGGCGCCTACAGCCGCCTCAAGTACGAGAGCGGCGTACACCGCGTCCAGCGCGTGCCGGCCACCGAGACGAGCGGGCGCATCCACACTTCCACCATCACCGTCGCGGTCATCCCCGAGGCCGAGGAGGTCGACGTCCAGCTGAATCCGGACGACCTTCGCATCGACGTGTTCCGCTCCTCGGGCCCGGGTGGCCAGAGCGTCAACACGACCGACTCGGCATGCCGCATAACCCACATCCCGAGCGGTCTCGTCGTGCAGTGCCAGGACGAGAAATCGCAGCTCAAGAACAAGAACAAGGCCATGAAGATCCTGCGGTCGCGCCTGCTCGACCAGGAGCAGGCCAAGGCCGCCGCCGAACGCGCCGACATGCGCAAGTCGCAGGTCGGCACGGGCGACCGCAGCGAGCGGATCCGCACCTACAACTTCCCGCAGAACCGGGTCAGCGACCACAGGATCGGGCTGACCGTGCACAACCTGCCCGCGGTCATGGAAGGCGGGCTCGAACCGTTCATCGAGGCGCTCATCGCACAGATGCAGATGGATGCGCTGAAGCAGGGGACCCAGGACTGACGCTCTCGGAAGCGCTCGAGCGCTTTTCCCGCGCGCTGGCCGGGGCGGGGATCGATGCGCCGCACGAGGCCGAGATCCTCGTCGCCGCCGCGGCGAACATTCCCCGGTCGCGTCTGCGCCTCGAAGGCGCGCGGGAAGTCCGCGAGCTCGAGGCGCGGCTCGACGGGTGGCTCGCCCGCCGGATCGCCGGCGAGCCGGTGCAATACATCCTGGGCGCGTGGGAGTTCTACGGCCGCGAGTTCCTCCTCACGCGCGACACGCTCATACCCCGTCCCGAGACCGAGGGGCTCGTCGAACGGTCGATCGCGACGCTCAAGGCCGCCGGCCGCGAGCGCGGGCGCATCCTCGATGTGGGCACGGGCAGCGGGGCGATCGCCGTGACGCTGGCCGCCGAATTGCCCAGCTTGAAGGCGGTCGCGACCGACGTTTCGGCGGGAGCGTTGCGGGTCGCGCACGAGAACGCGCGCCGGCATCGCGTCGCCGACCGGGTGGCGTTCGTCGCCTCCGACGGATTTTGCGCCTTGAAATGCGCGGGCGCTTTTGATCTAGTGGTGTCGAATCCCCCGTACGTTGCCGAAATCGAACGGGAAACGCTTCCGCGCGAGGTCCTCGGCTTCGAGCCGGAACCGGCGCTCTTCTCGGGGGCAGACGGCCTCGACATGCTTCGGCGACTGGTTTCCGAAGGGGGACGCCACCTCCGGCCCGGCGGCGAACTGTGGTGCGAGATCGGGGAGCGGCAGGGCAAGGCGGTGTCCCGGCTCCCGTCGGGCACGCTGCGCTTCCTCGCTGTCCTGAAAGATCTGGCCGGGCGCGACCGCATCGCCGGCTGGCGCAACGACCTGTAAAAGGAGCCACACGCTGGACATCTTCCAGATCCAGGGCGGAACGCCGCTTCACGGCACGGTGCGCGTCTCGGGCGCCAAGAATGCGGCGCTGCCGATCATGGCCGCGGCGCTCCTGGCCGACGGGCCGGTCGACATCTTCGGCATCCCGCGCCTGCGCGACATCAACACCTTCGGCAAGCTGCTCGCCACGATGGGGGCCACCGTCGAATGGCTCCCCCCCGACGCCGACGGCCGCGAGACGCTCCGGATCGACGGCACGACGGTCACCCGCGCCGAGGCGCCTTACGACCTCGTCAAGACGATGCGGGCCTCGGTTCTCGTGCTGGGGCCGCTGCTGGCACGCCACGGCCGCGCCCGCATCTCGATGCCGGGCGGCTGCGCGATCGGGGCCCGCCCCATCGACCAGCACCTCAAGGGACTCGAGGCGCTCGGCGCGATCACCGCGCTCGCCGAAGGGTACATCGAGGCGGCGGTCGGAAGGCTCAAGGGCGCTCCGGTCTGGTTCGACATGTGCACGGTCACCGGCACCGAGAACCTGCTGATGGCGGCCGCGCTCGCCGAGGGGACGACCGTGCTCAAGAACAGCGCGCGCGAGCCCGAGGTGATCGACCTCGTCCGGATGCTCCGGGCGATGGGCGCCGACATCGAGGGGGAAGGCACCGAGGAGATCGTCGTCCGCGGCGTCGAAGCGCTGCACGGCTGCCGCTACGAGGTCATGGCCGACCGGATCGAGGCGGGCACGCTGTTGCTGGCCGGGGCGATCACCGGCGGCGACGTGCTGGCCGAGGGGGCCGACCCCGCCACGATGGACGCCCTGCTCGAGAAGATGGCGCAGAGCGGCGCCGACATCACGGTCGTGCCGGGCGGCATCCGGGTTCGCCGCAGCGGGCCGATCCGATCCGTCAACATCAAGACCGCGCCCTACCCGGGCTTCCCCACCGACATGCAGGCGCAGTTCATGGCCTACATGTGCCTGGGCGACGGCTTCAGCATCATGAGCGAGACGATCTTCGAGAACCGCTTCATGCACGTCGCCGAGCTCCGGCGCATGGGGGCCCAGATCGACGTCTCCGGCAACACTGCGGCGATCAAGGGAGTCTCGAAGCTCTCGGGCGCCCCGCTGATGGCGACCGACCTGCGCGCGTCCGCCTCGCTCGTCCTGGCCGGCCTCGCGGCGGCAGGAAAGACCGAGGTGCTGCGCATCTACCATCTCGACCGCGGCTACGAGAAGCTCGAAGACAAGCTTTCCGCGCTCGGCGCCCGGATTCTCCGGGTCCAAGAATAGTGATCGAAGGAGGATTCCCTTGCGTTGGGTGAAGACGGGCACGACCGCATTCCGCAAGGCCCTGGCGGCCGCGGAGATCCGGGGGGCGACCGACGCCGCGAAGGTGGCGCCCGTCGTGGCCGACGTGATCGCGCGCATCCGCGCCGAGGGCGATGCGGCGCTGGCCGACTTCACGAAGCGGTTCGACCGCTTCGACCCGGGGAAGAAGGGGTTCGCCGTATCGGCGAAAGAGATCGAGGCCGCCTGGAAGCGGACGCCCGCCGACCTGCGTGCGTCGCTCGAGCTGGCCGCCGCCCGCATCGAGGCATTCCACCGGAAGCAGCTCCAGCAGGGATACGAGGTGCGCATGCCCGGCGCGCAGATCGGCCAGCGCGTCTCGCCGGTCGCCCGCGCGGGCGTCTACGTTCCGGGCGGCAAGGCGGCGTACCCGTCGACGCTGCTGATGAATGCGATTCCCGCCCGCGTCGCGGGGGTGCCCGAGGTGATCGCGGCCTGTTCCGCGCCCGGCGGCGAGCTTCCCGACGTCGTGCTGGCGGCCGCCCGGGTCGCGGGCGTCTCGTCGGTCTACCGGATCGGCGGCGCGCAGGCGATCGCCGCGATGGCGTTCGGCACGAAGTCCGTTCCCAGGGTCGACGTGATCGTCGGGCCGGGCAACGCTTACGTCACCGAGGCCAAGCGGCAGGTCTACGGCACGGTCGGCATCGACATGCTGGCGGGTCCGAGCGAGCTCGTGGTGCTGGCCGACGAGACGGCAAGCCCCGTCTACGCGGCGGCCGACCTGCTCTCGCAGGCCGAGCACGACGAGGACGCCTTCGTGGTGCTGGTCACCGATTCCGCCGCGCTGGCGAAGGCGGTCGATGCCGAGGTCGCGCGTCAGGCGCCGAAGCTTCCCCGGAAAGAGATCCTCGCCGCGTCGCTCGACCGCGCGGCCGGCTTCCTCGTGAAGGACGCGGCCGAGGGGATCGACGTCGTCAACCGGCTGGCGCCCGAGCACCTGGCGATCATGACCGCCAGGCCCGCCGAGACGCTGGCCGGCATCCGGAACGCGGGCACGGCATTCCTGGGCAGCTACAGCCCCGTCGCCGTCGGCGACTACATCGCCGGCATCAACCATACGCTGCCCACGGGGGGCGCCGCGCGCTTCTCGTCGCCGCTGGGCGTGGCCGACTTCCTCAAGAGAACCAACGTGGTATCATACGGGATTCGCTCGCTGCAAAAAGATGCACCGCACGTCATCCGGCTCGCCGAGCGCGAAGGCCTGGCCGCGCACGCGCAGGCCGTCCGGGTACGGGTCGAGGAGGAAAACAGGTGACGCCCATGCCGCGGGAAGCCCGCTTCGAACGCAAGACGAAAGAGACCGACATCTCGGTGGCCTTGCGGCTCGACGGCACCGGAGACGGCGAGATCGCCACGACCGTTCCCTTCCTCGACCACATGCTCACGCTGTTCACGCGGCACGGGTTGTTCGGCCTGACGATCAGGGCGACCGGCGACACGGATGTCGACTACCACCATCTGGTCGAGGATGTCGGCATCTGCCTGGGCGAGGCCTTCAAGCGGGCGCTGGGCGACCTGGCGGGCATCGCGCGCTACGGATTCTCGAGCGTCCCCATGATCGAGGCGCTGGCCAACGTGACGGTCGACATCTCTGCTCGGCCGCATCTCGTCTACAACTGTCCGCTCGCGCCCGAGAAAGTCGGGACGTTCGACGTCGAGCTGGTCGAGGAGTTCATGCGTGCCTTCTCCCAGTCGTCGGGCGTTTGCCTCCATGTCAACGTGCCCTACGGTTCCAACGCGCACCACACGGTCGAAGCCGTCTTCAAGGCGCTCGGCCGGGCGATGTCCGACGCGGTCCGGATCGATCCGCGCATCAAAGGCGTGATGTCCACCAAGGGAGTGCTTGCTTGACGCTTCGGCGCGACGCGATCGGGGTCGTCGACTACGGCATGGGCAACCTGCGCAGCGTCGGCAAGGCGCTCGAGTCGGTCGGCTTTCCCGTCGTCGTCACCGGCGATCCTTCCGTGCTCTCCGGCTGCCGCGGCGTCGTGCTGCCGGGCGTCGGCGCGTTCCGCGACTGCATGGACAACCTCCGCCAGGGGGGGCTCCTGCCGTTCCTGGCCGATTACCTCGCGTCCGACCGGCCGTTCCTGGGCATCTGCCTGGGGCTGCAACTTTTGTTCACCGAGAGCGAGGAGTTCGGCCGGCACGAAGGGATCGGTTTCCTGCCGGGGAGGGTCGTGCGCTTTCCCGCCGGCATGACCGAACCGCGCCCGGGCGGCGGCGAGCGCAAGCTCAAGATCCCGCATATGGGCTGGAACCGGATCGACGTGGTCAAGGATCACCCGGTGCTCGACGGCATTCCCTCGGGCAGCTATTTCTATTTCGTGCACTCCTACTACGTGGACCCCGCCGATTCTGCGGTCGTGGCCGCGCGGTCGTCCTACGGGATCCCGTTCACGGCTGCGGTGGCCACGGGCAACCGGCTGGCCGTCCAGTTCCACCCCGAGAAGAGCCAGTCCGCGGGCTTGCGGCTCCTCTCCAATTTCGGGCGACTGTCCCGCGAGGCAGGGTGAAGAAGATGAAGTTCCAGGTTATTCCGGCGATCGATATCCAGGGCGGCAAGGCGGTCCGGCTTCGGCAGGGGCGCGCCGAGGACGTCACCGTGTTCGACGACTCCCCGCTGGCCGTGGCGCGCCGGTTCGCCGAGGCGGGGGCGAGCCTCATCCACGTGGTCGATCTCGACGGCGCCTTCTCGGGCAAGCCCGAAAACATGGAGGCCATCCTGCGCATCGCCACCTCGGTCGACGTCGGGATCGAGGTCGGCGGCGGCATCCGCAATTATGACACCGCCTCGCGCTACCTCGGCGGCGGCGTCTCCCGCATCGTGCTCGGCACCTCGATCATCCGCGATCCCGAAGAGGTGTCGCGCATCACCAAGGCCTATCCCGGCAAGGTGGCGGCGGGCATCGACGCGAAGAACGGCGCGGTGGCCATCCGCGGCTGGGTCGAGGTGACCGGAGTCCAGGCGGTCGACCTCGCGCGCACCATGGAAAAGGGCGGCGTCTCGGCGTTCATCTACACCGATATTTCCCGCGACGGCATGATGTCCGGCCCCAACTTCGACAGCATCCGCGCCTTCGCGAAGGGGTTGTCCACGCCCGTCGTCGCATCGGGCGGCGTGACCACGCTGTCCGACGTCGAGAAACTGGCGGCCATGTCCGACGAAGGCGTGAACGCGGTCATCATCGGCCGGGCGATCTACGACGGCTCGGTCGACCTCGCCTCCGCACTCGAGCTGGAGCTGAGGTGACGCTCGCGCGCCGCATCATCCCCTGCCTCGACGTCGCCGGCGGCCGCGTCGTCAAGGGGGTCAAGTTCCTCGACCTCAAGGACGCGGGCGACCCGGTCGAGGTGGCGCGGCGTTACGACCGCGAGGAAGCCGACGAGCTGGTGTTCCTCGACATTACCGCGTCGCACGAGCAGCGCGACACGATTCTCGACGTCGTCTCCCGCACGGCCGAGCAGGTGTTCATGCCGCTCACGGTCGGCGGCGGCGTCCGCACCGTCGACGATATCCGCGCGCTGCTCAAGGCGGGCGCCGACAAGGTGTCGATCAACACGGCGGCGGTGTTCCGCCCCGAATTCGTGCGCGAGGCGGCCGAGCGGTTCGGCAGCCAGTGCACCGTCGTCGCCATCGACGCCCGCGCGGTTCCGGGTAACCCGGGCAAGTGGGAGGTCTACACCCACGGCGGCCGGAAGGCCACGGGCATCGACGCGGTCGAATGGGCGGCGCGCATGGAAGAATACGGGTCGGGCGAGATCCTCTTGACGAGCATGGACCGCGACGGCACGCGCGACGGCTACGACCTGCCGCTGACGCGGGCGATCTCCGACCGGGTGGGCATCCCGGTCATCGCGTCGGGCGGCGTGGGCAGCCTCGAGCACCTGGCCGACGGCCTGACCGAGGGCGGCGCCGATGCCGTGCTCGCGGCGTCGATCTTCCACTACGGCGAATTTACGGTCGGGCAGGCACGCGATTTCCTGCGGGACCGCGGCATTCCGGTCCGGCCCCGGCCGGTAAAACGGTAGCACAAACGAAGAAGAAAACAGGAGAAGGGGATATGACGGCCGAAGAATTGATTGCCTTGGTGAAGTTCGACGATCGGGGACTGGTGCCCGTGGTGACGCAGGACGTGTCCGACAACGCGGTGCTGATGGTGGCGTGGGCGAACGCCGAGGCGATCCGGAACACCTACAAGACGCAGCACGCCACCTACTGGAGCCGCTCCCGCAAGGAGCTGTGGGAGAAGGGGCTCACCTCGGGTCACTTCCAGGACGTCGACGAGGTGTTGTACGACTGCGACGTCGACACGCTCCTTTACCGGGTTCGCCAGCAGGGCGCCGCGTGCCACACGGGCGAGCGGACCTGCTTTTATCGCAGCGCGTTCAAGCGCGTCGGAGGATGATCATGAGCGACGATTGCCTTTTCTGCAAGATTGCCCAGAAGAAAGTTCCATCGAAGACGGTGCATGAAGACCACGACATCGTGGCGTTCCATGACCTTCATCCCGTCGCGCCGGTCCACGTCCTGATCGTCCCGAAGGAGCACATGGACAACCTCAACGACATGGGCAAGGGGGACGAGCAGCTGCTCGGGAAGGCGCTGCGCGTCGCCGCGAAGCTTGCCGACGACCTGGGCGTGGGCGAGTCCGGCTATCGCATCGTCATCAACAACGGCGAGCAGGGAGGCCAGACCGTCCAGCACCTCCACCTCCACCTGATCGGCGGCCGTCAGCTCGAAGCGAAGATGGGCTGAAAGGCCGTGTCGATGAAGCACAGCGTCTATTTCGAGGGCGGCGTCCAGAGCCTCGGGTTCGAGGATGTCGCGGGCAAGGCCACCGTCGGGGTGATCGACCCGGGGAACTACGCCTTCGGCACCTCCACCGAAGAGGTGATGTCGGTGGTGACGGGCTCGCTCGACTATCGCCTTCCGGGCGCCGACTGGGCGACGGCCGCCGCCGGCCGGTCCTTCACCGTGCCTCCCGGCGTCACCTTCGAGGTCCGGGCCGGGGCCCCCGTCGCCTACCTCTGCAGGTATCGCTGACCGATTGACTTTATCGTTCAACGGCGTACAATAAGGCGTTTTACGGTTGTCAGTTGGTGATGGAAGGGGTGATTTTTATATGCCGGGCGTCCGAGTCAAGGAAGAGGAGCCCTTCGAAAGCGTTCTCAAGCGTTTCAAGAAACAGTGCGAGAAGGCCGGGATCCTGTCGGAGATCCGCAAGCGTGAACATTACGAAAAGCCCAGCGTCAAGCGCAAGAAGAAAGCGCTGGCGGCCAGGAAGCGCGCTTTGAAGAAAATGAAGAAGATGAGCAGGTAGCGCAGATGTCTCTTCACGAACGTTTGCGGCAAGATATGCAGAAGGCGGCCAAGGAGCGCGACTCCTTGGCCCTTTCTGCTTTGCGGATGGCGCTGTCCGAGATCAAGTACCGCGAGATCGAGACGCACGAACCGCTTTCCGACGAATCCGTGATCAAGATGCTCGCCTCCATGGTCAAGCGCCGCCGCGAGTCGATCGAGATGTTCACCAAGGGCAATCGCCCCGACCTGGTCGAAAAGGAAGGCGCCGAGATCCGGGTGCTCGAAGTCTACCTGCCGCAGGGGATTTCCGAGGCCGAAGTCGAGTCGATCGTGCGCGAGACGGTTTCCGCCGAGGGGGCGAAGGGTGCGGCCGACATGGGGCGCGTGATGAAGGCGCTCATGCCGAAGATCGCCGGTCGTGCCGACGGCAAGCTGGTCAACGAGATCGTTCGCCGCGTCCTGGCGGGGTAGTTCCGGGGGGGCGTCCATGGCGTCTCCGGTGACGGCCGTCACCGGAGATTTTTTTGTCTTTCCACGGCCGGCAGCTACCGGGGGGCATTTGGGAGGCCGGATATCCGAAAGTTCGATCCGGGAGATACGGGACAGGGCCGACATCGTCGAGGTGATCTCCGAGACCGTGCCGCTGTCGCGAAGCGGTTCCGGATATCGGGGGCTTTGCCCGTTCCACCGGGAGAAGACGCCATCATTCCACGTTCATCCCTCCAGACAGATCTTCCACTGCTTCGGCTGCGGCGAGGGCGGGTCGGTCTTTCATTTCCTGATGAAGGCGCGCAACCTCGGCTTCCCCGAGGCGGTCGAGGAGCTGGCCGACCGGTACGGCATCACGCTGAAATACGAGCAGGGAAGCGGGGCCCGGCAGCCGGGCGAGGATCTTCACCGGGTGCTCCGGTTCGCGGCCGATTTCTACCGCGACCTCCTGCGCAAGTCGCCGGTCGCTGAGGGGGCGCGGGAGCTCGTTCGAAGGCGCGGCGTGGAAGCCGAAGCCGAACAGGAGTTTTTCCTCGGATACGGCGGGGGCGGGAACGACCTGCTCCGGGCACTGGGCGCCGAGGGGATCGACCTTGCCCAGGCCGAGAAGGCGGGACTCCTCCTGGCGAAGGAGGGGGGCGGATTCCGGGAACGGTTCCGCGGCAGGCTGCTCTTTCCCATCACCGATGCGCGGGGCCGGGTCTGCGGCTTCGGCGGGCGCGCCATGGGCGACGCCCAGCCCAAGTACCTCAATTCGCCCGAGTCGCCGCTCTACAAGAAGAGCGCGGTCCTCTACGGGCTCTTCCAGGCGCTGCGCCCGATCCGGTCCGAAGGGCGGGTGCTGGTGGTCGAGGGATATCTCGACCTCATCTCGCTCTGGCAGAAGGGGGTCCGCAATGTCGTGGCGACGTGCGGCACCGCGCTGACCGAGCAGCACGCCCGGATGCTCAAGCGGCTGGCCGAAGAAGTCGTCCTGTTCTTCGACGGCGATCTTGCCGGCGAGCGGGCCGCGGGCAAGGCGGGCGCGCCGCTTTATGAGGCGGGGATCAGCCCTCTGGTGCTGTTTCCGCCCAAGGGGCAGGATCCCGACGACTGGGCCCGGGCGCTTCCGGCGCCCGACCTGGCGAAAAAGGTCGCCGAAGCGATCCCGCTCCTCCAGCACATCGAGGCGCGGATCGCCTCCCGGTACGACCTGGGCGAGATCCGCGGCAAGCTCGCCTACCTGCGGCGGGTGGGGCCCTACATCGCCTGGGTGGTCGACGAGGCCGAGCGGCGCCTCTACGTCAGGCGGCTGGCTGCGGCGACCGGGCTGCCCGAGGACGACGTGACGGCGCACCTCGATCGGGTCGCCGCGGGGGCGGTACGCCACGAATCGGCGGCGCAGTCCGCGCATCCGATAACCATGGGGGGCGCCCGGGACGAGGCGGGAAAGACCTTGCCGCCCGTCGATCGGTGCGAAGACATGCTGCTCCGCCTGCTGGCAGGCGACCCGGGGCTGATCCGGGAAGTGACGGCCGACGGCCTTCCGGCGCTGGTTTCCGACGAGGATGTCCGGCAGTTGCTGACGATGTTGGCCGGGCGGGCTGAAAGCGCCGAATCGCCCACGCTGAGCGGGCTGCTCGACGACGAGACGGTGCCCGACGCGGTCCGTCGGCGTATCGCGGCGGCGCTTGCCGGAGGGGCGTTGGCGCCCGAAAAGGCGCGCAGCGAATATCCCGAGACCGCGCTGGCGTTACGCATCCGGGAGCGGGAGCGGGAGATCGAACGTCTGGGCGGGGTCATCCGCGAGGCCGAGACGACGGGCGATCGGGTGGCGGCACAGGCTGCATCCGGGGGCCAATTCGCCGCAGGCAAGGAACTCGAATATCTGAAACGGAAACGAATCGATCTGACGAGGTGAGTCGGGATGGTCAGAAGGAAACCGGTTGAGGGGATCGACGAACTGGTCGAGAAGGGTCGCGCCCAGGGCTTCGTCACCTATGACGAGTTGAACAGCGTACTTCCCGCCGACATCCTGTCGGGCGAGCAGATCGACGATGTGATGGAGATCTTCGGCGAGAATGCGATCGAAGTGGTCGACGCCTTCGCGAAGGTCCCGCTTCCGGGTCGCGGGGGCCTGATCGGCGACGCGGAGACGGCCGAGGACGAGGAAGCCGGCGTCGAGGAAGAGGCCGCCGTCGAGGAGGAAGAGGATTACGAGTATCCGGGCGGCATCAAGGGGAACGACCCGGTCCGCCTCTACCTCAAGGAGATGGGGGCGATCCCGCTGCTCAACCGCGAGGGCGAGGTCAACCTGGCACGGCGCATCGAGGACGGAGAACGCGAGATCGTCTCCGCCGTGAAGGATTGCACGCTGGCGCGCAACGACCTGCTCGAGCTGGGCACCCGCCTCAAGGCGGGCGAACTCCACATCAAGGACGTCATCAAAGACCTCGATGAGGAATCCACCGAGGAAGAGGAGCAGGCGGCGCTCGACAAGGTCCTGAAGATCATCGCCCGCATCAAGAAGATGCTTGAGGCGGTCCAGGAGATGGACGACCGACTCCGCAAGGGGAAGCTCCCGGAGAAGGAGCGGCAGGCGCTCAAGGACAAGCGCGAGCAGTCGTCGCGCAAGGTCGAGGACCTCATCCAGGACATCCACCTGAAGGAACGCCAGATCGAGATGCTCGGCGACAAGATCCGGCGCTATGCCGACCTGGTCGAGCGCGCCGAGGGCGTGATCCGGGAATGCTGCGACAAGACGCGCATGAAGGAGGCCGACCTGCTCAAGCGGCTCCACGAGCTGCGGGATGACGGCAAGGAGATGGGCAAGTTCGCCATGAAGCTGCACATCCCGAAGGACCGGCTGATCGGCATGGAAGCCCTCATCAAGGAATCTCGCGCCGGCATCCGCAAGATCGAGAAGGATTCGGGGCTCAAGGCGATCGAGCTCAAGGACACGCTCCGGGCGATCGACGAGGGCGAGGCCAAGGTGCGCGAGGCCAAGCGCGAGCTCGTCGAGGCCAACCTGCGGCTCGTCGTCTCCATCGCCAAGAAATACACCAACCGCGGCCTGCAGTTCCTCGACCTCATCCAGGAAGGCAACATCGGCCTGATGAAGGCGGTCGACAAGTTCGAGTACCGCCGCGGCTACAAGTTCTCGACCTACGCCACCTGGTGGATCCGCCAGGCGATCACCCGGGCCATCGCCGACCAGGCGCGCACGATCCGCATCCCGGTCCACATGATCGAGACGATCAACAAGCTGATCCGTACCTCTCGTTACCTCGTGCAGGAGCTGGGGCGCGAGCCGAGCCCCGAGGAGATCGCCGAGCGGATGGACATCCCGCTCGAGAAGGTGCGCAAGGTGCTCAAGATCGCCAAGGAGCCGATCTCCCTCGAGACGCCGATCGGAGAAGAGGAAGACAGCCACCTGGGCGACTTCATCGAGGACAAGACCACCGCCTCGCCGGTCGACCAGGTCATCAACGTCGACCTCGCCGAGCAGGTCGACAAGGTGCTGCGCAGCCTCACCGAGCGCGAGCAGCGGGTTCTCCGCATGCGCTTCGGGATCGGCGAGAAGACCGACCACACGCTCGAGGAAGTGGGCCAGGACTTCGACGTCACCCGCGAGCGGATCCGGCAGATCGAGGCCAAGGCGCTGCGCAAGCTGCGGCACCCGAGCCGCAGCAAGCGCCTCCGGACCTTTATGGAGTGAGTGCCCATAGCCCTCACGTCCCGATGATGCTAGAATGTTCCTTTGGTTTCACGCGGGCCCATAGCTCAGTTGGTCAGAGCTGCCGGCTCATAACCGGCTGGTCCCTGGTTCGAGCCCAGGTGGGCCCACCAATAACGATGGTAGCGAATCATATGAAATGCGCGTCCCCCAGAATGTCTTTCGAAAATGCACCGGTTCCCGGTGCATTTTTCGTTTGGGACCCGGGGCCCCGGTGAAAAGCGGAGCGATTCCAACCGTCCGGGGCGTCTTCGAGGCGCTCAACGCGGCCTACCCCTTCGCCCACTGTGCCGAATGGGACAACGTGGGGATCCAGCTGGGAGATCCGGGTCAGCGCGCCGACCGCATCCTCGTCGCGCTCGACCCAAGCCCCGCGGCCGTCGATCGCCTGATCCGCACCAAGTCCGACCTGCTTGTCACACATCACCCGCTGATCTTCTCCCCGCTCAAATCGATTCGGCCCGATCGCCCCGCCTCCGCCGCCGCCTTCCGGCTGGCCCGGGTGGGGGCGGCGGTCATCAGCGCCCACACCAACGCCGATGCGGCGCCGTTCGGCGTGTCATGGGCGATCGCCCGGCGCCTGGGGCTTCAGGGGATCGAACCGCTCGTCCCCGACGATCCATCGGGCAATGCCTGCAAGGTCGTCGTCTTCGTACCCGAAGACAATGCCGATTCGATCCGGGTCGCGCTTTCCGGCGCCGGCGCGGGCCGCATCGGCGACTATTCCGATTGCACGTTCGAGTCCGGGGGGACCGGGACGTTCACCGCACCGCGCGCCGCGTCGCCTTTTGCCGGCACGGCGGGAAGCCGGAATGCCGTGGCCGAACTCCGGATCGAGACGGTCGTCGCCGGGGCCGACCTGCCCCGCGTCCTCCAGGCGCTCCGCGGCGCGCATCCCTACGAAGAGCCGGCGATCGACGTCTACCCGCTCAGGGGTGGCGCGCTCGGCGGAGGGTACGGCGCGATAGGGTTGCTGCCGGCCGCTGCGCCGGCCGCCGCCGTCCTCGATGCGATCGCCCACCGGCTGCGCTGCAACGGCGGGCTCCGGGTCGCGGGTCCGCTGCGACGAACCGTGCGCCGCATCGCGGTACTGGGGGGGAGCGGGGCCGATTTCATCCGGGCCGCGGTCGATGCAGGCGCCGACCTGTTCGTGACCGGAGACGTGAAGTTCCACCAGGCGCAAGAGGCGATGGCCGCCGGGATCACGGTTGCCGACGTCGGACACGGCGCCGCTGAGAAATGGATCTTGCCGGAATTCAAGCGGGTGATCACGGAAACGTTCGGCGCATCCGCACTCGTTCGCATTTTCATCGAGAAGGAGCCCCTGCGGCCATGGCGGCCGGGGGAGATATCGGGAGGGGAAAAAAGTTGATGGAGCAGGTAAAGATTCTGCTGGATCTGCAGGAGATCATGACGCGCGCCCGCACGGTCGAGGAGCAAAAGCGCAGGGTGCCGCTCGAAGTGGCCGACCTCAAGGGACTATTCGAGGAACGCGAGGCCGCCTTCCTGGCGGCCCGCCAGGAGTTCGAGGGCGTCCGGCAGCAGCGGCGCGACCTGGAGCGCGAGATCGAGGAAGAGAGCGACAAGGTCGAGAAGGCCAAGGCCAAGCTCATGGGCATCAAGACCAACAAGGAATACTATGCGATGCTCAAGGAGATCGAGCAGACCAAGCGGCTCAACACCGAACGGGAAGAGGCGCTTCTCGCGCTGATGGCTCGCCACGAAGAGGCCGAGAAGCGCATGAACGAGTGCAAGGCCGAACTCGACGAGGTCAGCGGGCGCTACCACGAGCAGATGGTCGACATCGATGCGCGGATGGCCTCGTACGATCGCGAGATCGCCGCGATCAACGCCGACAGGCAGCGGAAGGGCGCTTCGCTCGATAAGTCCCTTTTGCGGCGCTTCGAGCTGATCTTCGAGCGGCGCTCGGGAGTGGCGATCGCCTCCGCCCAGCAATGCGCTTGCAGCGGGTGCCACATGAACCTGTCGCCCCAGCTCTACAACATGCTGCAGCGCGGCGACAAGCTCTACGTCTGCCCGAACTGCAACCGGCTGCTGTACTACTCCGAAGAGTGCGAAGGGTCCGAAGCCGGATGAGCGGGAAGCGGCTGACTATCCGGACCGACGGCGCCTGTCGCGGGAACCCCGGCCCCTCGGGGATCGGCGTGTTCATGCGGGTCGACGGCGAGAACGCCCCCCGCGAGTTCTACGCCTATATCGGCGAAACCACCAACAACGTCGCCGAATACAAGGCGCTTCTATTGGGGCTCGACGAGGCCGAAAAGCTGGGGGCGGCCTCCGTCACCGTCCTCGCCGACTCCGAGCTGCTTGTCAAGCAGATCAACGGACAATACAAGGTGAAGTCGGAGGGGCTGCGCCCCCTGTTCCTCGACGCGAGCCGCCGCCTCCGAAGCTTTCCGTCGGCCCGCGTGACGCACGTCCCGCGCGAGGAGAACCGGGACGCCGACCGGTTGGCCAACAAGGCGATCGACGAATACGATCGAGGCCGCTGAACGACAGCGGCCGAAGGGTTCCGAGGAGGCCGGGCGGCCGCCGGTTCCGCGGTTCATTTCGCGGGACGGGAGGAAAGTCCGGGCTCCGCAGGGCAGGGTGCCGGGTAACGCCCGGTGGGGGCGACCCCGAGGACAGTGCCACAGAAAACAGACCGCCCTGCCGTCAGGCAGGGTAAGGGTGAAACGGCGAGGTAAGAGCTCACCGCGGCCCGGGTAACCGGTCCGGCACGGCAAACCACACCTGGAGCAAGGCCAAATAGGGGGGCGATCCCGCCGGTTTTTCGGGCGGGGGGAGGGCGGCCCGTCCGAAGTCCCCGGGTCAGGCCGCTTGAGACGCGCGGTAACGCGCGTCCTAGAGAAATGGCCGCCACGCGGCTTCGTTGCCGCGGACAGAACCCGGCTTATGGCCTCCTCGGACACATGACGAAAAGGGTTCCGCAACGGGATACGTTCCGCTGTGGAACCCTTTTCGCGTTTTTTATTCCTGTTTGATGCTTCCTTGCGAAAAACCGAAGGTTTTCGGCGATCCGCCCACGGGTTGCGCCTTTCCGTAAAAACGCTTGACACCCTTCCCCACGAGATTAAAATGGTCTCCCAGTGGGTAATTGTGGGGAAAGGTGGGTAACTAGCCCCAATGTCGTTCTTCCGTGGCCTCTTCGAATATACCATCGATCCCAAGGGCAGGGTCAACGTGCCCGCCCCCTTCCGCGATCTCATCCAAAAGGCAGGCCACGAATCGCTCATGATCACGCGGTGGCAGCGGTGCCTCTACGCGTTCTCGCTTCCCGAGTGGGACGCGATCGAGGGCAGGCTCGCCGACATCTCGAGCGTCGACCCGCAGCTCAACAGCTTCAAGCGCTTCTTCGTCGGATCGGCGGTCGAGGTCTCCTTCGACAAGCAGGGACGCATCCTCGTGCCGCAGACGCTGCGCGAATACGCCGGGCTCGAAAAAGACATCGCGATCACCGGGATGGGGCGGCGCTTCGAGATCTGGTCGCTCGCGCGGTGGAACGAGGAAGTGGGCGGCTTCGAGAAGGCGCTTCCGGAAAATGCGGATCTCGCCAAGCGGATCAGCGACCTCGGGATCTGACGCCTTTGCCCGAAGGACACATACCCGTTCTTTTCCAGGAGACGATGGATCTGCTGGCGCCGGCGCCGGGCGAATGCTTCCTCGACGGCACGGCGGGCGCGGGCGGCCATTCCGAGGCCATCGCGCAGCGGGTCGGGCCCGAAGGCGTGCTGGTCAGTGCCGACGGCGACCCCTCGATGCTCCGGATCGCCGCGACCCGGCTTGCGCCGTACCCGTGGGTGCGCACGGTGCATGCCGACTTCTCCGATCTCGACCGGCTGCAGGAAGCGGCCGGGGGGCGCCCGTTCGACGGCGCGCTGCTCGACCTCGGCATCTCGTCCGTCCAGCTCGACGATCCCGGACGCGGTTTCACGTTCCGGGAGGACGGGCCTCTCGACATGCGCCGGGACCCGGAAGGCGACGGGGCGACCGCGGCGGACATCGTCCGCTTCACGCGCGAAGAAGACCTGGCGAACCTGATCTATCAGTACGGCGAAGAGCGGTTCTCCCGCCGGATCGCGGCACGCATCGTCGAGCAGCGCCGCAGGGAGCCGATCGAGACCACGGGGCAGCTCGCACGCCTGGTCTCCTCCGCGATCCCGCGCAAGGGCTGGCCGCGCGATATCCACCCGGCCACCCGGACCTTCCAGGCGCTCCGGATCGCCGTGAACCGGGAGCTCGAATCGATCGCGCTGTTCCTCGAAAGGATTCCGGCGCACCTGGCGCCGGGGGGGCGCGTCGGGGTGATCAGCTTCCATTCGCTCGAGGACCGGCTGGTCAAGGTGGCCTTCCGGGAGGCCGCCAAAGGGGATTCGGCAACGATGAAAGTGCTCACGAAGAAGCCCGTCGGCCCCGGCGAGGCCGAAGTCCGGGAAAACCCCAGGGCGCGCAGCGCGCGGTTCCGCGTCGCTCGCCGCGCCGCCTGACGTACCGTACAAGGAGGTTCCGCGATGAAGAAGATGGTGGTCAAGAACGGGGTCTGCATGCTGACCCATGTTCGCCCGCTGCCCCGGGAGAGCATGTCGATCCTTCCCGAGGGAAAGTTCCGCCTGCGCGCCGGCACCATCGTGCTGTGCATCGTGGCCTTCTCGCTCTTCAACGTCTGGATCACCGGCACGAACATCCGGATCGGCTATGCCGTTTCCTCGGCGCTCGATGAAAAGCGGAAGCTGCAGCACGAGAAGGACCTGTTGCGCACCGAGATGCTGGCGCTCCAGACCCCTTCGCGCATCGAGGCGCTCGCCAAGAATACGCTGGGGATGGTCGATCCCCGCATGGAACGGCTGATCCCTTGAGATGACGCTGCGCGCCCGCATCATCCTCGGCCTCCTGCTCGCGCTCTACGGCGTCGTCGTCGTGCGCGCGTTCCAGGTCCAGGTGGTCGACGGCGGGGCGATCCGCCAGCGCGGCAAGAACCAGTACTGTGTCAGGGTGCCGCTCGTTCCGAAGCGCGGGGTAATTCTCGACCGAACGGGCAACGAGCTTGCCGTCAGCGTTTCCACCAAGTCGATCTTCGTGCAGCCCGTGCATGTCAAGGACCCGGAAAAGGCCGCCGCGATCCTGTCTCCCCGCGTGGGACGCTCCATCCCCGAGCTTCGCAAACTGTTTGCGAGCGGCAAGAGCTTCACCTGGGTCCGCCGCCAGATGCCGTCCGACGCGGCCGACGAGGCGGTCAAGGAAGTCCGCGAGGCGTTCCGGACCGGGCGAAAGGGAGAGTCCGCGGACTGGATCGGGACCTTCGATGAGCCGAAGCGCTACTACCCCAATCGGGAGCTCGCCGCCTCCCTGATCGGCTTCACCAACCTCGACAGCGTCGGTATCGAGGGGATCGAGCTGTCGATGGACAAGCAGCTTCGCGGCGAGAGGGCGTTCGTGACCTGCGAGCGCGACGCCCGCGGGCACATCATCGCCCCGGCCTCCGCCGAGACCGAGATCGACGCCAAAGGGCATTCGGTCATGCTGACGATCGACCGGAACATCCAGCACGTCGCCGAAACCGAGCTGAAGACGGCCGTCGACAAGTACTCCGCCCGCGGGGGAACGGCGCTGGTCATGCAGCCGCGCACCGGCGAGATGCTCGCGATGGCGACGCTTCCCAACTACAATCCGAACGCCCCGACGAGCGCCGTCCCCGAGGCCCGCAAGAACCACGCGGTCACCGACATGATGGAGCCCGGCTCCACCTTCAAGGTGTTCACGCTCGCCTCGGCGCTCGAGATGGGGCGGGTCAAGACGACCGACAAGTTCTTCGGCGAGAACGGCGCCTATCACTATGCGGGCCGGGTCATCCACGACACCCACAAGCACGGCTGGATGGACGTGACCGAGGTGCTGAAATATTCGAGCAACGTGGGCGCGGCCAAGATCAGCGAGCGGATGGACCCCGACGCCAACTACGACATGATCCGGACCTTCGGTTTCGGGGCGCGCACAGGCGTCGAACTCAAGGGGGAAGTTTCCGGCCTGCTTCCTGCGAAGAAAGGCTTCCGCGGGATCAGCCAGGCGAACGTCTCCTTCGGGCAGGGCATTTCGGTGACGCCGATCCAGCTCGTCACGGCGATGGCTTCCGTCATCAACGGGGGCCGGATCATGAAGCCGTACCTGGTGCGCGAGGTGCGCGACCCGGAAGGGCGCATCTCGTTCCGGGGAGAGCCGAAGGAGCTCCGGCGGGTCATCTCGCCGAAAACATCCTCCCAGATGCGCGAGATCATGGGGGCGGTCGTCGAGGATGACGGGACCGGCACCCAGGCGCGCATCAAGGGGTTTCGGGTCGGCGGAAAGACCGGGACGGCGCAGAAGGTCGAGGTCGGGACCGGGCGCTACTCGCCGACCAAACGGACTTCTTCCTTCATCGGCTTCCTTCCTCTCGAGGATCCGCAGCTGTTGATCCTCGTCGTCCTCGACGAGCCCAAGGGGGTCGTCTACGGCGGCGTGGTCGCTGCGCCGGCATTCACCCAGATCGCCATCAAGACCGCCTATTACCTGGGCATCCGGCCGACCCACCCGATCGAGAATATCGCAAAGGCGGACGCACCCAGGACGGGCGGCCTGAAGCTGCGCCCCGTCTCGACGTCGGCCCCGACGGAGAGCACGATGGTGATGCCCGACCTTCGCGGCATGAGCATGGGGCGCGTCGTCGACATCATGGGGCGCTACTCGGTCCGGCTGTCGCTCGGCGGCAGCGGCATCGCGAAGGAGCAATCGCCCGAGCCCGGGACGCTGCTGATGCCGGGCATGGAATGCAAGATCTCGTTCGGCGGAAGGTAGCGAAGCGGCGATGCGGCTTTCGGTAACATTGATGGGCGTGGCATCGCCGGGGGCGTCGATCGGGGCGCTCGAGATTCGCGGAATCCGCACCGATTCACGCCTGGTAAAGCCGGGCGACCTGTTCGTGGCGATCACCGGCGGGCAGGCCGATGGGCATGAATTCCTCGATTCCGCCGCCGCCCGCGGCGCCGTCGCCGCATTGGTCGAGCGCGACATCGCCGGGGCGCCGATCCCGGTCGTCCGGGTTGCCTCCACCGTCGAGGCGCTGCCGCGCGTGGCCGCGACCTTCCACGGCGATCCTTCCGCCCGGATGAAGGTGGTGGGCGTAACCGGCACGAACGGAAAGACCACGGTGACCTACCTGCTCGAGTCGATCTTCCAGGCCGAGGGGCACAAGGCCGGCGTGATCGGGACGATCAACTATCGCGTGGGCGACGAGGTGTTGCAGTCGGGGCTGACCACGCCGTTTCCGCAAGACCTGCAGGAAGTGATGGCCTCGGCCCTTGCCCGCGGGGCCGACCGGCTCGTGATGGAGGTGTCATCCCATGCCGCGGCACAGGGACGCATCGCCGGCGTCCGGTTCGACGCGGCGCTGTTCACCAACCAGACGCACGACCACCTCGATTATCACGGGAATATGGAAAACTACTTTGCCGCCAAGGCCGGCCTGTTCCGGGAATACCTGCCCGCGGGCGGGAAGAAAGCCGGCATGGCGTTCAACGCCGACGATCCCTACGGAGCGCGGCTGATCGCCGAGTTTCCCGGGTCGCTTTCTTTCGGATTTTCCGAAACCGCTACGGTCCGGCCCCTCGTGCGCGAGGCCGGCTGGGACGGCACCCGCCTGACGCTGACGACGCCGTCCGGGCCGATCGCCCTCCGCACCCGGCTGATCGGCGCCTACAACAGCTCCAACGTGATGGCCGCCGTGTGCGGCGCGCTGCTGCTTGGGGTTCCGCCGGAGGCCATCCGCCGGGGCATCGAGGCCGCGCCCGTGATCCCGGGCCGCATGGAGCCGATCGAAAACGGCCGCGGGCTTCACGTGTTCGTCGATTACGCGCACACGCCCGACGGGCTCGACCGGATCCTCGCGACGCTGCAGGAGCTGTCTCCCTCGCGCCTCGTCACGCTGTTCGGGTGCGGCGGGAACCGCGACAAGACCAAGCGCCCCGAGATGGGACAGATCGCGGCGCGGCGATCGGACGTCGTCGTGGTCACGTCCGACAACCCGCGCGACGAGGATCCGCAAGCTATCATTCGCGACATCGTGCCGGGACTCGCGGCGGAGGGATGGACCGAAGCCGCCCCGGACGTGGCGCCGGAGCCGCATCAGTACGTGGTCATCGAAGACCGGAAAGCGGCAATCGGCCGGGCCCTCGCGCTGGCGCAGCCGGGCGACACGGTGGCGATCGCCGGGAAAGGACACGAGAATGTTCAGATCATCGGGAACAGGCGCCTGCCTTTCGACGATCGACAGGCCGTCAGGGATGCCCTTGCGAACCTCGGGTAGGCTCTCGATCGAGGATGTGATCGTCGCGATCCATCCGGTCCAGAACGTCGGGTCTGCGCCGATGTCCGCTCAGATCGGCCGGGTGACGACCGACAGCCGGGAAATCTCCCCGAACGCGCTCTTCGTGGCGCTCCCCGGCGAGCGGGCGGACGGCGCCGACTTCGTCGCCGAGGCCTTCAAGAAAGGGGCGCTCGCGGCCATCGTGTCCGAGGCGGGCGCGGCCAAGGTCCCGGCCGGGGCGACCGGGGGGATGCTGCTCGTGGTCCGGGACCCCGTCGAGGCGCTGGGCGACCTCGCCCGCGCGCATCGGCGCCGGTTCCGGCAGATCCCGCTGGTCGGCATCACCGGAAGCTCGGGCAAGACCTCGACCAAGGAGATGCTTTACGCGCTGCTGTCGCGCGGGCGCAACGTGCTGCGGAACGTCGGCAACCGCAACAACCTGATCGGAATGCCGCTCACCCTGCTGGAGCTTTCGGCGGAGCACGACATCGCGGTGATCGAGATGGGCAGCAACCGGGCCGGCGAGATCGCGCGCCTGGCCGATATCGCGGCGCCGGACCTGGCCATCGTGACCAACGTGGCGCCGGCGCACCTCGAGGGGCTGGGCACGATGGAAGGGGTGGCCCGCGAGAAGGGCGACCTGTTCCGGGCGCTTCCCGAGAGCGGCGTGGCCATCGTCAACGCCACCGACCTGCGCGTCGTGCGCGAAGCGGGACGCTGCCGGGCCCGAAAGATCTACTACGGCGTCCCGCTCAATGAATTTTCGGGGCGCATCCTCTCGATGCGGGACGACGGCATGGAGATCGCGATCCGGACGCCGTCGGGCGAGTTCACCTCCACGCTGCGGGCGACCGGCGAGCACCAGCTGTCCAACGCGCTTGCCGCGACCGCCGCCGCTTACGCGCTGGGCCTCCGTCCGGATGAGCTTGCGGGGGGCTTCGATGGCTACGCACCGGCCCCCGGACGCTTCCGGGCGGTCCCGTTGCGGGGCGGCGGGCTCCTGCTCGACGACTGCTACAACGCGAATCCGGCTTCGATGGAATCGTCGCTTCGCAATATGGCCGCGCTGGCCGCCGGGCGGCGGACCGTCGCGATCCTGGCCGACATGCTCGAACTGGGCGACGCCTCGCCGACGGCGCACCTCCGGATCGGACACATGGCGGCCGGCCTCGATACGGGGATGGTGGTCGCCTTCGGCCCCCAGGCGCAGCTGATCGCGAAAGGCGCGTCCGAGGCGGGGATGGCGCCCGACCGGATCGCGCACACCGAGGACCGCGAGCGGCTTAAGGGTCTGGTCGCCGCGTCGGTGGCCGAAGGGGATGTCGTGCTGGTCAAGGGCTCCCGCGGCATGCATTTGGACGAGATCGTGACATCCATCACGGAGGCGTGGGGCTAGTGCTTTATCACCTGCTGTTTCCGCTCCACGTAAGCTACAGCTTTTTCAACGTCTTCCGGTACATCACGTTCCGGACCATCTATGCGTCCATTACGGCGCTCCTGATCAGCTTCATCGTTGGGCCCTGGCTCATCCGGGAGCTGGAAGCCAAGCAGATCGGCCAGACGATCCGCACCGACGGGCCCGAAAGCCATCTGGTCAAGGCGGGCACGCCCACCATGGGCGGCCTGCTCATCGTTCTGGCCACCGTGGTGCCGACGCTACTCTGGGCGAATCTTTACAACCCGTACATCTGGATCGTCGTATTCGTCACCGTCGGCTTCGGGGCGATCGGCTTCATCGACGACTACAAGAAGGTGGTCAAGAAAAATACGAAGGGGCTCTCGCCCCGAGGGAAACTGCTCGGGCAGATCCTGGTGGCGACCACCGCCGCCTGGCTGATCTCGACCGACGTCGGCATCACCGACACGGTGAGCATCCCGTTCTTCAAGAACCTCCATCCGAGCCTTGGGTGGTTCTACTATCCGTTCATCGTCCTGGTGATCGTGGGCGCGTCCAACGCGGTCAACCTGACCGACGGCCTCGACGGGCTGGCGATCGGCCCTTCGATCATGGCCGCCGGCACCTATATGCTGTTCGCCTACCTTGCGGGGAACATCAAGATCTCGAGCTACCTCCAGATTCCCTACGTCCCGGGGGTGGGCGAGTTGACCATCTTCTGCGGGGCGCTTGCGGGGGCCGGGATCGGCTTCCTCTGGTATAATACCTACCCTGCGCAGGTATTCATGGGTGACACGGGTTCGCTCGCGATCGGCGGGGCGCTCGGGGTCGTGGCTGTGATGGTGAAACAGGAGATCGTGCTGGCGCTCGTCGGCGGCGTCTTCGTCATGGAGGCGCTTTCGGTCATCTTCCAGGTATCCTCCTTCAAGTGGCGCAAGAAAAGGATCTTCCGCATGGCGCCGATCCACCATCATTTCGAGCTCAAGGGATGGGCCGAGCCCAAGATCATCGTCCGTTTCTGGATCCTGTCGGTCATTCTCGCGTTGCTGGCGATCAGCACGCTGAAAATCCGGTGACATCGTGGAACCGAGGGAAAAGATGGCGTTTGTCGTAGGGGCCGGCGGCTCGGGTGTCGCCGCCGCCGAGCTGCTCCTCCGCGAGGGGAGGGCCGTTACGCTCTTCGACGCGCGGGAGCGCGATGCGGTCGAGCGTTCGCTCGGGCGGCCTTTGCCCGACGGCGCCGAATTTCGCCAGGGGATGCCCTCCGCTTCCGATGCCGCCCAGGCCGGGCTCGTCGTACTGTCGCCGGGCGTCCCGGCCGACCGGCTGCCGCTCCAGGCGCTCCGGGAGGCGTCCGTGCCGGTCTGGGGAGAGCTCGAGCTGGGATTCCGCCGGTTCCGGGGCAAGGTCGCCGCCGTGGCCGGTACCAACGGCAAGTCGACCGTGACGACGCTGATCGGGCTGATGGCGCAGAAAGCCTTCCCCCGCGTCTTCGTCGGCGGGAACCTCGGCACGCCGTTCGTCGCCGCCGCCTCCGGCGAATACGACTGGGGCGTGGTCGAGGTGTCCAGCTTCCAGCTCGAGACGATCGACACGTTCCGCCCCGCGGTCGCGCTGCTGCTCAATATCACCGAAGACCACAGCGACCGCTATTCCGGGTTTGCCGCCTATGCCGAAGCCAAGATGGCGGTCTTCCGCAACCAGGGTACGGGCGATACGGCGGTCGTCAACGCCGACGACCCCGAGGTCGCCGCGCGCGTCGGCCTGATCCGCGCCGACATCCTGCCCTTCTCCCTGACGCGCGAGCTCCCGCAGGGCGTCTTCCTCTCGGGCGACACGATGGTCTTCCGCGACGGGGGGCGCGAAGAACGCTACCCCCGATCGCTGCTCCGGATCCCCGGGACGCAGAACGTCGAGAACGCCATGGCCGCGATCGCGGCGGCGCGGCGCATGGGGATTCCCGAGGGCGTCGTTCGCGAGGTGCTTTCGACTTTCCCCGGGCTTCCCCACCGGGTCGAATTCGTCCGGTCGAGGCGCGGCGTGGACTGGTATAACGACTCGAAGGGGACCAACGTGGGCGCCGTTCTCAAGGCGCTCGAGGGCTTCTCCGAGACCGTGGTGCTCATCGCCGGCGGCAAGGACAAGGGGGTCGACTTCCGCCCGCTGCGCGAGCCGCTCTCCCGCAAGGCGCGCGGCGCCGTCCTCATCGGGCAGGCGCGCGGGCGGATGCAGGCCGAGCTTTCGGGATCGACGCCGATCGCCATGGCCGACACGCTGGCCGATGCGATCCGGAAGGCCGCCGACATGGCGCAGCCGGGCGACGTCGTGGTGTTTTCCCCGGCCTGCTCCAGCTTCGATATGTTCAAGAGCTTCGAGGATCGCGGCGAGAAGTTCCGTGCCGCGGTGCTGGAACTGCCCGAATGAACATCGGCAAACGACACGAGAACATGCTGCTCGTCACCTGCGTCCTGACGCTGGTGCTGATCGGCATCATCATGATCTACAGCGCCACGAACGTCATGGCGGGTTCCTCCGCGAAGTTCGGCCGGGACGCCGCCTGGTTCCTCAAGAAGCAGATCCTCTTCCTCGCGCTCGGGATCGCGACCTGGATGGTGCTTGCGCGCGTCGATTACGACTGGTACCGGAAGCGCATGCCGTGGCTGATGGCGGGCGGATTCGCCTGCCTCCTGATGGTCTACGTTCCGGGCCTCCGCCACACGGCCAACGGCGCCTCCCGCTGGATCAACCTGCGCGTGTGCCTGTTCCAGCCCTCCGAGCTGGCCAAGTTCCTGATGATCGCCTATGCCGCCTGGGCCATCGACCGGACCGCGACCACCGCCCGGGCCGACCTGGCAACGATGAAGCCCTACCTCAAGATGGTGGTCGTCCTGGTGCTGTTCGTCCTCCCGATCCTCAAGGAGCCCGACCTGGGGATGACCGTGGTCATCTGCCTTTCCTTCATGACGATCCTGTTCATTGCGGGGTTGCCCTTGAAGATGCTGGGCGCGCTCGTGCCCGTCTCGATCGCCGCGGTGGTCTGGCTCGTGACCCACGAGGCCTACCGGATGAAGCGCCTGACCGCGTTCCTCGACCCGTTCTCCCAGGCGAGCGGCGCCGGCTACCAGGTGGTCCAGTCGCTGATCGCCTTTTCGAACGGCGGGCTGCTCGGCTCCGGCGTCGGCGGGGGCAAGCAGAAACTTTTCTACCTGCCCGAGATGCACACCGATTACATCTTCTCGGTGGTCGGCGAGGAGCTCGGATTCGTGGGCGTGGCTGCGGTGGGCGCCTGCTTCCTGGTGCTGGTCTGGGTCGGTTTCCGGATCGCCCGCCGGGCCCGCGATCCGTTCGGGGAGTATCTCGCGATGGGACTGTCCATCGTGATCGGCCTGCAGGCGTTCATGAACATGATGGTCGGGTTGTCGCTCCTTCCCCCCAAGGGGATGGTGCTGCCGTTCCTGAGCTTCGGTGGCAGTTCCCTGGTCCTCCACATGGCGGCGGCCGGCATTCTGATCAATATCTCGATGAAGGGGGCGGAAGGGATTGTCCAGGAAGATGATCATCGCCGGGGGCGGGACAGGCGGCCATGTCTATCCGGGGATAGCGCTTGCTGAGGCGTTCCTCGCGCAGTGCCCCGGCGGGTCGGTTTCTTTCGTCGGGACCGAGCGGGGGCACGAGGCGAAGGCGGTTCCCGCGCGCGGCTTCGAGATCGACTTCGTCCCTTCCGGCCAGATCCGCGGAATGGGGCTCGAGGCCGTCGGCGGGGCCGTGTCCATGGTGAAGGGAATGTTCGCCGCTTCGTCCGTGCTGCGTCGCCGTCGCCCCGACCTGGTCTTCGGCGTGGGCGGGTACGCCTCGGTCCCCGTCGCGCTGATGGCGGCGGTCTCGGGAGTCCCGCTCTTCCTGCAGGAGCAGAATGCGGTGCCGGGCCGGTCCAACCGGATCCTGGCGCGCATGGCGACAAAGGTCTATGCCGGGTTCGAGGGGGCGCTCGCGGGATTCCCCGCAGGCCGCGCCGAAGTGACCGGAAACCCGGTCCGCAGGGAGATCGTCGCCGCGGCGGCCGCTTGCCCGTCCGAGGTGCCGCCACCGTTCACGGTGCTGGCGATCGGCGGGTCGCAGGGCGCACGGGCGATCAACGGGCGGGTGCTCGACATGGCGCGCAGCGTCCGGCGTGATGGCCTGGCCATGCGCTTCCTGCTCCAGACCGGGACCCGGGAGTACGATGCGGTGACGCAATCGATCGCAGCCGAAGGGCTGCCGGTCGAGGCCGTCGCGTTCACCGACCGGATCGACACATTGTTCGCCCGATGCCACGCGGTGCTGATGCGGGCCGGGGCGCTCTCGATCGCCGAGGCGGCGTTGTTCGGGAAGCCGTGCGTTTTGGTCCCCTATCCGTTCGCGGCCGACGGCCACCAGGATAAAAATGCCGCCGAATTCTGCGCTGCCGGTGCGGGGGTCTGGATCCGCGAGCCCGAAGCCACACCGGAAAAGCTTCTGGCGCTGTTTGCAGGCTGGGAGAACGATCCCGCCGCAGCCCGTTCCGCGGCGGCCGGCGCCATCGGTTTTTCCCGCCCGGATGCGGCGGTTTCGATCATCGCGTCGGCGCTCCGCGCGCTCGACGCCCGGGCAGGGGGTGCCCATGTATAGGAAAGGGTTGCGCATCCACTTCGTCGGGATCGGGGGCATCGGCATGAGCGGGATCGCCGAGCTGCTGCTCAATCTCGAATACCGGGTCTCCGGTTCCGACCTCAAGAAGTCCGAGACGACCGACCGGCTCGAAAAGCTCGGGGCGACGGTTCTCATCGGGCACGCGGCCGAAAACGTTCCCGCCGACGGCCACGTCGTGGTCATCTCCTCCGCGGTCAAGTCCGACAACCCCGAGGTGCGCGAGGCGTACCGGCGCAAGATCCCCGTCATCCCGCGCGCCGAGATGTTGGCCGAGCTGATGCGGATGAAATACGGCATCGCCATCGCGGGCACCCACGGCAAGACGACGACCACGTCGATGGTCGCCACCGTGCTGGCCTCCGCCGGGTGGGATCCCACGGCGGTCGTCGGCGGCAAGCTCAACAGCCTCGGCTCCAACGCCAAGCTCGGTCAGGGCGATTTCCTCGTCGCCGAGGCCGACGAGAGCGACGGCTCGTTCCTCAAGCTTTCGCCCACGGTCGCGGTGGTGACCAACATCGACCCGGAGCATCTCGACTTCTACTCGGGCATCGGCCAGATCAAGGAGACGTTCCTTTCCTTCATCAACAAGGTGCCCTTCTACGGCTTCTCGGTGCTGTGCGTCGATCATCCGAACGTCCAGGACCTGTTGCCGTCGGTCGAGAAGACGTTCGTGACCTACGGCTTTTCCGCGCATGCCGACTATCGGGCGGAAGGTGTCGTGCCGGGCGGCATGGGAAACCGCTTCCGCATCGTCTGCCGCGGCGAGCTGCTCGGTGAGGTGTTGCTCAACGCGCCGGGCCGCCACAACGTCAGCAACGCGCTGGCCGCGGCCGCGGTCGCCGCCGAGCTGGGCGTCCCGTTCGACGACATCCGCAAGGGGCTGGCCGACTATCGCGGCGTGGCGCGCCGGTTCCAGGTCAAGGGCGAGCGGGACGGCGCGACGATCATCGACGACTACGGCCATCATCCCGCCGAGATCCGGGCGACGCTCGCGGCCGCGCGGGAGGTGTGGCCGGACCGGCGCATCGTGGTGGGGTTCCAGCCGCATCGCTATTCCCGGACGCAGGCGCTGTTCCGCGACTTCCTGTCGGCGTTCAATGACGCGAACGACCTCTTCGTGTTCGACGTCTACCCGGCGGGCGAGCAGCCCATCGAGGGGGCGACCGGCGAACGGCTGTGCGAGGCGATCCGCGAGCACGGGCACAAGGCCGCAAGGTATTTGGGCAAGGCGACGCTGGCGACGGAAGAGATCGCCGGCGTGTTGCGCCCGGGCGACATATTTCTGACGATGGGAGCCGGCGATGTCTGGAAGCTGGGAGAAAGCCTCCTTTCCCGCTGACCGCAGGGGACGGGGCGGTCGAATGGAGAGTTCGGAAACAAAGCCCGACGAGGCGGTCGGAGTCCTGCTGTCGTCGTGCACGACGATCGGCATCGGCGGACCCGTGCCGCTGGTCGCGTATCCGAGGTCGCCGGCCGAGGTGCGCACCCTGATCGCTTCGGCGGGCGAGCCGTTCCTCACGCTGGGCGCCGGCAGCAACCTGCTGGCGGCCGACGCCGGAGTCGACCGGAAAGTGATCTGCCTCAAGAAGAACATGGGGAAGGTGATGTTCTCCTCGGCCGGATCGGTCGTCGCCGAGGGGGGGACGATGCTGCCCCGCCTGGCGGTGCTGTGCGGGCTGTCCGGCTTGTCGGGGATCGAGGAGCTGGCGGGCATTCCCGGCACGGTCGGCGGGGCGCTGACGATGAACGCCGGGGCCTACGGCCGCTCGGTCGGCGAGACGGTCGACTGGGTCGAGATCGTCGATGCCGCTGGCGCGCTGCACCGGATCGGCGCCCGGGATATCGGGTTTGCCTATCGCGATGCCGACTACCCGGTCGAGGGCGTGATCGTGCGGGCCGCCTTCCGGCTTGCCCCTTCAACGCCCGACGCGGTGTTCTCGCGGATGAAGGAGATCAACGAGAAGCGGCGCGAAAGCCAGCCTTGGGGCGAACGGACGTTCGGCTCCACCTTCCTGCGCCCCGAGGGGCCGCTCAGCGCGGGCGAGCTGCTCGAGCGCGCCGGGATGAAGGGATTCCGGGTTGGCGATGCGGCGTTTTCGCGCAAGCACGCCAATTTCATCGTCAACATCGGAAGCGCGACAGCCGCCGACGTGATGCGGCTCATCGCGCGGGGGCGCGAGGCGGTCCGTGCCATGGCGGGCGTCGAGCTCGTACCCGAAGTCAGGATATGGGGGGCGATCCATGAGTGAGCGAGGGCGTTTCCGGTCCGTCCGGGTCGGCGTGTTCTACGGGGGAGAATCCTCCGAACGCGACGTCTCGCTCCGGACGGGAGCGGCGGCGGCCGCGGCGCTTCGGCGCAAAGGGTACGACGTCGTCGACATCGACATCCACGGCGACTGGCTGGGACAGATCCGGGAGGCGGGGATCGGCGTGGCGCTGATCGCGCTGCACGGCCGGTATGGCGAAGACGGCTGCATCCAGGGCGCCCTCGAGCTCGCCCGTATCCCGTACACGGGCTCCGGCGTAGCCGCCTCCGCGCTGACGATGAGCAAGGTGCTGGCCAAGCGGGTCGTGGCCGCCGCAGGCGTCCCGGTCGCCGCCGACGCCCTGTATGAGGGCGCGGGGCTCGTCGGGGCCGCGCTGCCGCCGTTCGGCCTGCCGCTGGTGGTCAAGCCCGACAGGGAAGGTTCGACGGTCGGGATCTCGATCGTTCGGAGCGCCGACGAATGGGGCCCCGCGCTCGTCGAGGCATCGAAATACGATCCGCGCATCCTGGCCGAGGCGTACATCGCCGGGCGGGAGCTGACGGTGAGCATCGTCAACGGCCGCGTCCTTCCCGCGATCGAGGTGCGGCCGAAGTCCGGCTTCTACGACTACCGCTCCAAGTACACGGCGGGCGAGACCGAGTACGTCATCCCGGTCCCGATGCCGCACGAGGTGCTGGCGCGGGCGACCGAATACACGCGGTGCGCGGCTCAGGCACTGTCGCTTCGGGGAGCGGCCCGGATCGACTACCGGGTCGACCCGGCGGGGAAGCTGTTCTTTCTCGAAGCCAACACCATCCCGGGCATGACCGAAACGAGCCTCCTGCCGAAGGCGGCCCGCTTCGACGGGCTTGATTTCGACGATCTTGTCGAAGAGATTCTCGAAGACGCGGGGCTGAATCGCTAAACGGATGATCGAGTACAAGGCGTACCACAAGAAATCGCTGGGCAAGAATCGGCCGGCGCGGGTCGTCCGCCGGAAGGGGAAGGAGCGCCCGGGCGACCGGGGAAGCGCTTCCGCGAGCCGGATGTCGGCGCGGCAGACGATGCTGCTCGTCGTCGCTCTCCTGTCGGTCGTGATCGTCTCGGTGTCCGGCGCCATGGCCTACGCGTGGCTGGGCCGCTCGGCGCTGTTCACCGTCCGCGAGATCGACATGAACCCGTGCGCCCACGTTACGCGCGACGAGGTGTGGGGAACGCTCAAGGGGGCGCCTCAGGGCAACATCTGGCGGCTCTCGACGCGCGACATCGGCCGGCGGCTCCGGGAGCACCCGTGGGTACAGGACGTATCGGTCCGCAAGGCGTTCCCCGACACGCTGATCGTGCGGATCACCGAGCGGAGGGCGGTCGCGATGATCAACTCCGACACGCTCTGGTACGTCGACGCGGGAGGCACGATCTTCAAGAGGCTCTCGGCCTACGACCCGAAGAACTTTCCGATCATCACCGGTTTCGACCGTCGCGAGCTGGCATCCACCGAGGATGTCGTCACGCGCCAGAATCTCAAGCGGACGATCGACCTGCTCAAGGTGGCCGAATCCGGTCCGCTCGGACGCAACATCTCCGAGATCCATTTCGACGCGCAGGAAGGGTTCACGCTCGTCACGCGCGACAACGGCCTGCAGCTCAAGCTCGGCACCGTCGACCTCAAGGATGCGGTTCGGCGGATCGACTCCGCAATCCCCAAGCTTGCGGGAATCGGCCCCGGCAGCGGGGTGGTCGACCTGAAAACCGATGGCAGAATCTTCATACGCCCGGGGGAATAGATGAACCTGGATCAACATACGCCGGTCGTGGCCGGGCTCGATATCGGATCGAACAAGGTCGTGACCGTCATCGGCAGGAAGGCCGGCAACGGCATCGAGATCCTCGGGATGGGAGCCGCCGCTACCGACGGGATGCGGCGCGGCGCGGTCGTGAACGTCGATGCGACCGTCCAGTCGATCCGGGAGAGCGTCTCCGAGGCCGAGAAGGCCTCCGGCGTCGCGATCGAATCGGTCTATGCGGGCGTTTCGGGCCCGCTGGTGAAGTCGTTCAACAGCCACGCGGCGATCCCGGTCAAGAACGAGCAGGAGGTGACCGACGCCGACGTGGCCCGCGTGCTCGAGCGCGCCAAGGCGGTCGACCTGCCCCACGACCGGGAGACGCTGCACGTCCTGACGCAGGAATTCATCGTCGACGACGCCGGCGGGATCAAGGACCCGCGCGGAATGACCGGCATCCGGCTCGACGCCCGCGTCCACGTCGTCACCGCCGACATCCCCAGCATGAAGAATCTGGCGCGCTGCATCGAGAAGTCCGGGCTGAACGTGAGCGACCTCGTCCTGTCGTCGCTGGCGACTTCCGAGGCGGTGCTCACCCCCGAAGAGCGCGAGGTCGGGGTGGTCCTGCTCGATTTCGGGGGCGGGACGGTCGAGATGGCCATTTTCCGGGACGGTTCGCTCCGGCATACCGCGTTCCTGCCCTACGGCGGGTCGATGATCACCTCCGATCTCGCCAGCGTGCTCAAGCTTCCGTTCCAGGACGCCGAGACGCTCAAGGTCAACTCGGGGTGCGCCATGGTCCAGAGGGTCCGCCGCGACGAGCTCGTCGAGCTGCCGGGCATCGGCGGACGCAAGCCGCGCCCCAGCCGCCGCCAGCATATCGCCGAGATCATCGAGGCGCGCTCCGAGGAGATCTTCACGCGGCTCAAGAAAGAGATCATGCGCTCGGGGCTCGACGACCAGATCGGCGCGGGGATCGTCCTGACGGGCGGAAGCGCGCTCATGGAGGGGCTTCCCGAGCTGGGCGAGCGGGTGTTCGGGGTCGACGTCCGCCCCGGGCTCCGCAGCATCGGCATCGAGGGGATGGTCGAGGTCGTCGCAGGCCCATCCTATGCCACGGCGGTCGGGCTCGCGATGTACGGCGCGCGCATCGCCGAGCAGTCGGGGCCGGCCGACGGCGACGAGGACGACGACGGCATCATCGCCCGCTTCCGGCGATACATCCAGGAACTGTTCTAGAAACGAGGAGGATAACGACGATGTTTTCAGTGGTCGAGGAAAACCGCTGCCAGGCGGTCATCAAGGTTTTCGGCGTGGGCGGAGGCGGCGGAAACGCCGTCAACACGATGATCGAGCAAGGGCTCCGGGGCGTAGAGTTCATCGTCGCGAATACGGATGCCCAGGCGCTGACGCGCAGCCTCGCTCCGCTCAAGCTGCAGCTCGGGACGAAGCTGACCAAGGGGCTCGGCGCGGGCGCCAACCCCGATGTGGGGCGCAAGGCGGCCGAGGAAGACCGTGAGATGCTTCGAGAGGCGCTGACCGGGGCCGACATGGTCTTCATCACCGCGGGGCTGGGCGGCGGTACGGGGACGGGCGCGAGCCCGGTTATCGCCGAGGTGGCGCGGGAGATCGGCGCGCTCACCGTCGGGGTCGTTACCCGGCCGTTCCTGTTCGAGGGAAGCCCGCGGCGTCGGCAGGCCGATGCGGGGCTCAAGGACCTTCGGGCGATCGTCGACACGATCATCGTCATCCCGAACGAGAAGCTGCCGATGGTGGCGGGCAAGGACATGAAGTTCAGCGAGGCGCTGAAGAAGGTCGACGACGTCCTGTTCCAGGCGGTGCGCGGCATCTCCGAGCTCGTGACCAAGCCGGGCATCATCAACCTCGACTTCGCCGACGTCAAGACCGTCATGTCCGGGATGGGGGTGGCGCTCATGGGGACCGGGAGCGCGTCCGGCCCCAACCGCGCGATGGCGGCGGCCGAGAAGGCGATCTCCAACCCGCTGCTGGAAGACGTTTCGATCCGGGGCGCGCGCGGCGTGCTGATCAACATCACCGCGAGCTCGTCGCTTTCGCTGACCGAGGTCCAGGAGGCGGCGACGCTCATCCAGGAAGAGGCCGACGACGAAGCCAACATCATCTTCGGCACGGTGACCGACGAGACGATGGGCGACGAGGAGCTCCAGGTGACCGTCATCGCTACCGGATTCGAGACGGTCGCCTCCGAGACGATGGGACGGCCGCAGTCGTCCGGGCGGCGGGTGATCTCGCTCGTCGGCGGGCGAAACGAGTTCGATCGCCCCGCCATCCTGCGCAACGGACGCGCCTCCGAGCCGGAGCGGGTCGAGGAGTTGCCGATGATCGACGTCGAGGCAGAGATCGAGGAGATCGACGACTTCGAGATCCCGACGTTCCTGCGCCGGCGCTCCGAGTAGACGGGAAATCACGCCCGGGATGAAGGACGCGGGAAGAAGAAAGGGAAAGCCGGAAGGCGCGGGCCGCGGAAGCGGCCCGTTCCGTTTTCGCGAGTCGGCGGCGCCGTTGGAGACGGGCGGGGGCCGGAAGGAATGGGGCGGCCGGCTGCGCGTGGCGCTGGTCTACCCGAACCGCTATGCCGTCGCGATGGCGAACCTGGGATTCCTGACAATCCACGCCCGCATCAACCTCCGCGTCGACGCGCTGTGCGAACGGGCGTTCCTCCCCGATTCCCGCGGGGCAAGCTTCGACGCAACCCCGGACGGCGCCCCGATCCGGACGCTGGAGAGCGGCCGGCCGCTTTCCGATTTCGACATCGTCGCCTTCTCCCTGTCGTGCGAGACCGACCTGGCGAACCTCCCGTCGGTCCTGTCGGCCGGAGGCGTGACGCCGCTGCGGATCGACCGCGCGTCGACGGCCGGAGCCCGTCCGCTGGTCCTGGGGGGAGGATTCGCTGCTTCCCTCAACCCGGAGATGGCGGGGGCGATCGCCGACGCGATCGTCGTGGGCGACGGGGAACGGGCGCTGGAAGCGATCCTCGACCATGGGGCGCCAAGCGTGGAGCAGGAAAGGTACCTGAAGGCGCTGGCCGGCATCCCGGGCGTCTACGTCCCCGCGGGATATCGCCCCGAGTATGACGATGCGGTTGCCGGCGATCCGCCCGGCGGGGGGCGCCTCCGCCGGATCCATCCGCTCCCGGGGTTCCCCGAAAAGGTCGTCAGGGAAGAGGTCGACCTGGCCCGTTACCCTCAGCCGCCGGTCGTTTCGTCGCCGGAAGCGGAGATGGGAGACATGATCCTCGTCGAGACTTCACGCGGTTGCCCGGGCAAGTGCGCCTTCTGCGCTGCCTCCCATGCCTGCCCCCGGTTTCGCGAGGCGCCGGTCGACCAGGTGCGCGCCGTCGTCGATGCGGCGTGGCCGCAGCGGAAGAAAGTGGGGCTGGTCGGGGCGGCGGTGCTCGACTGGTCGCCGTTCCGTGCTTTCGCCCGCGAGATCCTGGCGCGCGGCGGCGCCGTCTCGCCCGCGTCGGTTCGCGCCGACCTCGTCGACGACGAGATCGCGGAGATCCTGCGCCGGAGCGGCCAGCGGACGGTGGCGCTGGCGCCCGAGAGCGGCGACGCCGCGCGCCGGGCGCGGATCGGCAAGAAGATCCCGGACGCCGTTTTCCTTTCCGCCGGCCGGACGCTGGCGCGGGCGGGGATTCTCTCGTTCAAGCTCTATTTCCTGGTGGGGGTACCGGGGGCGCCTGCCGACGAGGAGGTCGGGGGGACGGTCGCGTTCATGCGCGCATTCAAGGGGGCTGTGCTCGAGGAGGCGAAGGCGATCGGCCGGATGGGAACGGTGACGGCGGTGCTGTCGCCCTTCGTCCCGAAGCCGTTCACGCCGTTGCAGTGGGCGGCCATGGCGTCGGAGAAGGAACTATCGAACCGGATGGCGGCCATCGCGAAGGCGGTCCGGCCCGAGGGGAACCTGGCGGTGACGTCGGACACGGCGCGCTCGGCACTGCTCCAGGGATACCTGGGGTTATCCGACCGCAGGGTGTCGACGCTCTTGTCCCGATGCCGTCCGAACAAGGGATCGTTGCCGTCGGGGCCGCTGCCGGTGCGGATGGAGGAATTGCTGTATCGCGAAAAGGACGCGGACGAATGCTTCCCTTGGGACGCCGTGGACGGGGGGGCGCCCCGCATCACGTTGCGTTCCCGCTACGAGGCGATCAGCTCCCGGTGACGCGCACCAGCACGTTGCGCGTGCGGGGGCCGTCAAACTCGCAGAGGAAGACGCCCTGCCAGGTGCCCAGCATGAGCTGCCCCGTCTCGACGAAGATGTGCACCGAGGAACCGACGAGCGTGGCCTTGATGTGGGCGTGGGAATTGCCCTCGGCGTGCAGGTAGTTCGCCTGGACGGGCGCCAGCGCATCGAGCGCCGCGAGCAGGTCGGTGCGGACGTTGGGGTCGGCGTTCTCGTTGAGGGTGACGCCGGCGGTGGTGTGCGGGACGAAGATGCTCGCGGCGCCGGTGGTCACGCCGCTGTCCTTCAGCACTTTCCGGATCTCCCCCGTGATGTCGACCATCTGCTGCGGGTGGTCGGTGGTGAAGCTGAGCGTCTGGGTGCGCATGGGGATAATTCTCCGGTAATATAAGGTTTTCCTTTTGTAACACGACGAGATTGCCGGGGTCAAGGACGCGCGATCCCGACTATAATGGAGCACCGTGAAATCCTCCGCCTCCCTCATCCTGGCCTCCGCGTCCCCGCGCAGGCGCGAGTTGCTCCGCGCCACCGGCATCCGCTTCCGGGTGATCCCGTCGCGCGCCGCAGAGAGCGCGGCTTTTCCGGGCGAAGATCCCCGCCGCTATGTTCGCCGGGCCGCCTGGGACAAGGGGTACGAGGTGTCCGTCCGCTTTCCGGGGGCATGGGTTCTGTCGGCCGACACGATCGTGACGCTCGACGGGAAGATTCTCGGCAAGCCGTCCGACCGCCGGCAGGCGTTCCGGATGCTGTCGCTCCTGGCCGGCCGCGAGCATCGCGTCTACACCGCCGTCTGCCTGCTCCGGGCCGACCGCTCCTACCGGGCCGACGCGACGGGCGCGACGCGCGTCCGGTTCCGGGCGCTCTCCCCCGCCGAGATCGAGGGCTACCTGCGCACGGGCGAGTCCGACGACAAGGCAGGCGCCTACGCGGCACAGGGCGCCGGGACCGCGCTGATCGAGCGCGTCTCCGGGTCGTTCAGCAACGTCGTGGGGCTGCCGATGGCGAAGACGATCTCGATGCTTCAGGCGGCGCATCTGCTCGACGTCGATCCCGACGGGCCCGGATGGTACCGGTGGGCCGGGGAACGGGCTTGAGCTGCGCCCCTTCTGTTCGGGAGCGGGTCGCCGAGGTCCGCGGCCGCATCGCGCAAGCGGCCGCCCGGGCCGGGCGCCGCCCGGAAGAGGTGCTCCTGGTCGGGGTGTCCAAGCGGCAGCCGGTCGACAAGCTGCTCGAGGCGCACGCGGCGGGCGTAACCGTTTTCGGCGAGAATTACCTGCAGGAGGCCGAGGGCAAGGTCGCGGCGCTCTCCGATGCGACCTGGCACTTCATCGGCGGGCTGCAGGGCAACAAGGTCAAGAAGGCGGTCTCGCTCTTTTCCTGCATCCAGACGGTCGACTCCGCGCGGCTGGCGGCCGAGATCTCCCGGAGGGCGGCCGAGGCGGGGCGCACGATGCCGTTGCTGATCGAGGTCAACGTGGGCGGCGAGGAGAGCAAGGGAGGCGTCGATCCGGAAGGCCTCCCGGGACTCGTCGAGGCGATCGGGAAGATGCCGAACCTGGCGCTGCGGGGACTGATGGCGATTCCTCCGATGACGGGAGACGCCGAAGGGAGCCGTCCTTACTTCGCGCGGCTGCGCACGCTCCTGGCATCGGTCCGCGGCGTTGCGCCGGGGATGACGGAGCTGTCGATGGGGATGTCCGACGATTACGAGACGGCGATCGAGGAGGGGGCCACGATGGTTCGCATCGGGACTGCCCTGTTCGGCGCACGGGAGGGGTGACCATGAAGGGATTGGGATTCATCGGGGCGGGGAACATGGGCGAGGCGATGATCAAGGGCGTGATCGACGCGGGACTTCTGCCTCCCGAGAAAGTATTCGCATTCGACGTACGCGCCGAGCGCTGCGCCGATCTCCATGCCCGATTTGGCGTGACGGCGGCGGCGACGGTCGAGGGGATGCTGGCCGCGTGCGACACGGTCGTGGTCGCGGTCAAGCCGCAGGTGGTCCCTTCCGCGCTCCGGGAGCTGCCGTCCGGGGCGTCCAGGGGCATGCTCTTCATCTCGATCGCCGCGGGCGTTCCCCTGGCGACACTCATGGCCGAGCTGGGAAACGACAGTGCGGTCGTGCGGGCGATGCCGAACACGCCCGCGATGGCGGGGATGGCCGCGACGGGCATCTTCTGCAGCCCGCGTGTCTCGGCGGTCCAGAAGGAAACCGCGATGGCGCTCTTCGGCGCCTTCGGCGTGGTCGTCGAGATGCCCAAGGAAGAGCTGCTCGACGCGGTGACGGCGGTCTCGGGCTCCGGCCCGGCCTACGTGTTCATGTTCATCGAGGCGATGGCCGACGCGGGCGTGCGGGCAGGCTTGACCCGGGAAGATGCGATGAAGCTTTCGGTGGCGACCGTCGAGGGGTCGGCCCGGATGCTGCGCGAATCGGGCCAGCACCCCGGGCGTCTCAAGGACATGGTGATGTCGCCCGGCGGGACCACAGCGGCCGCGGTCGTGG
Source organism: Candidatus Deferrimicrobiaceae bacterium (assembly GCA_036504035.1). Lineage (NCBI taxonomy): Bacteria > Candidatus Deferrimicrobiota > Candidatus Deferrimicrobia > Candidatus Deferrimicrobiales > Candidatus Deferrimicrobiaceae > Candidatus Deferrimicrobiaceae bacterium. The sequence goes on along the minus strand of DASXVV010000002.1, from coordinate 15,560 downwards.
CGCTCGAACAGGGCGCATTCCGGGGGCTCGTGATGACGGCCGTCGAGGCAGCCTGGAAGCGTTGCCGCGAATTGTCGAAGTAGGGGGGAAAAGATGTTCATCGCGCGAAATTTCATCACGGCGCTGGCGATGGTGCTCGACATCGCCCTGACGGGGTACATGTGGATCGTCATCGCCCGGGCCGTGCTGTCGTGGGTCAATCCTGACCCGTACAATCCGATCGTCCGGGCGATCTCCTCCGTGACCGACCCGGTGTTCCGGTTCCTGCGGCGCCGGCTGCCGCTCTTCGCCGGGACCATCGATTTCACACCGATGGTCGTGATCCTGGCGATCTATTTCCTGAAATATTTCCTGGTGGCCTCGCTGCGGGAGCTCGCCTTCCGGATGCCGTGAGCCGCCGCCCCGCAGCCCCTGCCGCCGCATCGTCGGTCGACACCGAGCAACCGTTCGTCCTCGCGGTCCGCGTCCAGCCCAGGTCGTCCAGGGAAGAGGTTTCGGGGCTGTCCGAGGGCGTGCTCAAGATCCGGCTTACGGCTCCGCCGGTCGAGGGAAAGGCCAACGAGGCGCTGATCCGCTTCCTGGCGAAGGCGCTCGGTCTCGCGAAAGGCCAACTTGAACTCGTCGCCGGCGACCACGGCCGCAACAAACTGGTCCGGATCCACGGTCTCGCCCCGGATGTCGCCTATGCCAGGCTGGGCGTCGGTCCCGCCCCTCTTCCTGGTAGCAAGCGTCGCTGAAATCAAGCCGCACGAAACGATGTCGGGAGAAAAAAGGGGGTGCCGGAGGGTCGTGTGGGGGTAATCTTCGAACCCTCCGGCGGGGGCAGGGAAACGCTGCGATTTCGCGCTGCGCATCCACTGCCGTCATACATGTGCAACCCATGTGCCAAACACTATCGATAACGTAATGGCGTGATAATGAACGGTTATCAGTAGCGCACGCCCGGCGGATTCCGCCGGGCGTGCGTGTTTACACCCAACCGATCCGACTATTCGACGCGGTGCACCCACCCGAACCGGTCGGGGAGCTCGCCATACTGGATGCCGGTGATCTCGTCGAAGAGCTGCTTGGCCATCGCGCCGATCTGCCCGCCGTTCACCGGGAACGTCTCGTCTTTGTACTTGAGCATCCCGACGGGGGAGATGACGGCCGCGGTACCCGTGCCGAACACTTCGCGCAGCGACCCGTCGGCCGCCGCATTGCGGATCTCGGAGATGCTGATGGGGCGCTCGGAGACCTTCCAGCCGTGGTCGCGTGCGATCTTCAGGACGCAATCGCGGGTGATGCCGGGGAGGATCGACCCGAGCAGCGGCGGCGTGACGAGCTCGTCCCCGACCAGGAAGAAGATGTTCATGGTCCCCACCTCCTCGATCGTCGTCTGCGTGACGGCGTCGAGCCAGAGCACCTGGTCGAATCCCTTTTCCTTGGCCTCCTTGGCCGCGAGGAGGCTTGCGGCGTAGTTGCCGCCGGTCTTGGCCTCGCCCGTGCCGCCGCGCGGCACGCGGACATACTTCTCCTCGACGAGGATGTTGACCGGCTCGAGCCCGCGCGCATAGTAGTTGCCCACCGGGCCGGCGATGATGAAGAAGAGCACCTCGCCGGCGGAGCGGACGCCCAGCCCCGCCTCGGTCGCGATCATCGCGGGCCGGATGTAGAGCGAGGTGCCGCGCGTCGAGGGGACCCAGTCGGCATCGGCCTTGAGCAGGGCGAACAGGGAGGCCAGCGCCGCTTCGACCGGCAATTCGGGCAGGCAGAGCCGGGACGCGGAACGGTTGAGCCGCTCGAAATTGGCCTCGGGGCGGAACGTCAGGAGCGCGCCGTCCTTCCCGCGATAAGCTTTGAGACCCTCGAAAATCTCCTGGCCGTAGTGGAACACCATCGCCGCCGGGTCGAGGGTGATCGGGCCGTAAGGCTCGACTCGGGCGTCATGCCATCCCCTGCCCTTGGAATATTCGATCCGGACCATGTGGTCGGTGAAGATCGCCCCGAAGCCGAGCTTGCTTTCGTCGGTCGGGCGGGGGCGACGTCGGGCGGGGGGAAGCAGATTACAGGAGATTTCCATCGGGGCGTCCTTTCATTCGTTCAGGAGATCGTTTCCGGCGAGCCGGACCCGACATTCTACCACATGGACAGGATATCGGGAGGGCAGTCATGATTCCGGGATTGTGTGGCAGGGGTGGCTTTCAGGCCCGTTCGAGCACCCGACGCACCTGCGACCGGAGCTCGGCGATGCGGTACGGTTTGGGAAGGAAGCCGACACGGTTCATCTTCTCGAACCGCCCGCCGCCCTCCTCCCGATAGCCGCTCGCGATCAGGACCCGGACGCCCGGGTCGATCCCGCGCAACGCTTTCAGCGTTTCCTCGCCGTCCATCCGCGGCATGGTAAGGTCCAGGATCACCAGGGAGATTTCACCCCGGTGCTCCCGGTAGCGCTCGAGCGCCTCGACCCCGTCGACGGCCAGGATGACGCGGAATCCGATGCCGGCGAGCATCTCGGCGCCCACATCGCGGACCATCTCCTCGTCGTCGACCAGGAGCACGACCCCGCCGGCCGTCCATCCTTCGTCGGCCGGAGGATCGGCCGACGAAGGAGACGCCGCCTCGGCGAGGGGAATGTAGACCCTGAAACGCGATCCTTTGCCCGGGCGGCTTTCGACGGCGATCCCGCCGTGGTGCGCACGGACGATCCCGAGGACCGCCGCCAGCCCGAGCCCCCGGCCCGTGAATTTCGTCGAGAAGAACGGGTCGAAGATGCGCTCCCGCATCGCGGGCTTCATGCCGCAGCCGTTGTCCGTCACCTCGATGCAGGCGTACACTCGCGCCGGAAGCCCGGCCCCCCGGGCGCCCTCGTCGATGACGCCGGGGGGAGGCGTCTCGACCCGGGTCGAGAGCGTGATCACTCCCGTCTTTCCCTCGAGCGCCTCGGATGCGTTCACGACGAGGTTCATGACGACCTGCCGCAATTGCCCCGGGTCGGCCGGCACGGAAGGAAGCCCGGGGGCGCAGTCGACACGGAGCGAAGCCTTCTTCGAGACGGACATCTCGAGCAGCGGGACCATCGACTTCACGACCAAGGCGATGTCGACCCGCTCGACCGCAAGCGGCTCCCCGCCGGTATAGGCCAGCATCTGCCGGCACAGTTCCGCGGCTTTCTGCGCCGCCTTGTCGGCATCGGACAGCCTCTGCCGCATCGCCGGAGGCAAAGGCGGCTCGCCCGACCTGACCAGGTCGATGTTGCCGAGGATGACCAAGAGCAGGTTGTTGAAGTCATGGGCGATCCCGCCGGCCAGCACGCCCAGGCTTTCGAGCTTCTGCGCGTTCTGCATCTGGATCTGGAGCCGGCGGCGCTCCGCCTCGTCCCGCTTCCGCCCGGTGATGTCCCGCAAGAAGGAGATGATCTTCCCGCCCTCCTGCGCGAGATAGCGCGTGCTGATCTCGAGGTCCACCTTCGTTCCGTCCTTCCGGCGGTGACGCGTTTCGACTCGGCTGCCCTCTGTCCGGACGATGTCGCGGATCTTGGCATCCAGTTCTCCCGGCTTGACCTCGGTCTCCAGGTCGGACAGCCGCATCGAGAGCAGCTCTTCCCGCGCGTATCCCGTCATAACGCAGAAGGCCTCGTTGACGTCGTGGATGCGTCCCTCGAGGTCGGTCACCAGGAAGCCGTCGAGCGCCGTCTGCAGGATGGTGCGCAGTGCATCCAGGGAATTCTTCCGCTCCCGGTCGACCGATTCGAGTCGTCGGGCCATGTCGTCGAAAGAGGCGGCCACTTGGCCGATCTCGGATTCGTCATGGGGAATCCCCGTCTGGGCGGCCAGCTCGCCCTGCCCGACCCGCCGCGTGGCGGCCACAAGCTGCTTCAGCCGCCGCCCGATGATCGGGCCGCCGAGGACGCATGAAGCCGCCAGCGCCCCCAGGGTGGACAGCGCCAGGAGGTACAGGCTGTTTCGCTCGTTTCGAAGGGAGGCGGTCCGGATGGAGGATTCAGGGACGGTCAGCCGGATGTAGAGATAGGGGGGCGCGTCGGGGGAGAGCCGGAGCCGCTTGAACGCGAGCAGGCGCCGGACATCGTCGCGGCCGACGCCGAAGAAGGAGCCTTCCTCATCGGGACCGGTCATCTGCCGGCGCAGTTCGGGCCGGTCGGGAGTTCCCGGGACGACCGTATTATGACGCGGGTAGCGATAGACCAGAACTCCCCGGTGGTCGCTCAGGTTGAACGTGGATCCCTCGGGCAGGTTGAGGCGGCGGCAGAAGCCCGCGAAGGCGTCGAGGTCGAGCGAGGCCACGAGCAGCCGGGTGATGCGCCCTCGGCCGTCCCCCCCTCGGACCGGGAGGCAGAAGTTGAGCGGCGGGTACCAGCCCGGGTGGCCCGGCTCGTACTCGCCTGCGGAAAAACGTCCTGTCGCGAGCGCGTCCCTGAAATATTTCCGGTCCGAAAGGGTTGCCCCCGCGTGCTTCGTAAGCCCTGCGCCGATTACGCGGCCGTCGGGGGTGGCCAGGAGGATGTCGTGCAGGAAGGGGTTCTGCTCCAGCGATTTCCGGAAGAGCCGCTCGCATGCGGCGGTGTCCCCGGCCCGGACGCACGGGACCTCCGCCAGCGTGGCCAGCAGAAGGTGTAGCCCCTGGACCTGCCCCTCGTGCTGGAAGGCAACGGCCTGGGCGAGCTGGAGCAGGCTCCCCCGGGTATTCTCGATGACGGTCCGATGGAATTTCCAGCCGTTGTAAAGGATGACGCCGAGCGCCGGCAACAGGGCGGCGATGACCAGGACGTTCAGCCGGAACAGGATGCTTTTCCGATAACCGCTCACGTCGTCCCCGGTGCCTCCCGCAAGATGCCGGCCGGACCTGTCTTATGGAATTAGATCATTCTTTGCGATATTCAGCAATCCTGGCCGGGAAATCGTTGACTCCCGTCGGGATTGTTCCCATGATGGGTGGATAAAGCCTTGGCCGTTGCCGTTGCCGTTGCCGTCGCTTTTCAAGCTGCCTTAATCGGAAGGAGGCTGGAAGGATGAGCAAACGCATCGCGTTCTGGATCTTCCTCGTCGGCACGCTCTCGTCCTCGCTCTTGTTCCTCTACCTCACCTTCGACACCCAGCGCCAGGTCGTCGCCCTGTCGCACGCCGACCGGATCGACGAGCACGTCGTCGACGGGAAGCGCGCCTTCCAGAAGTACAACTGCAACGACTGCCACACGATCCTCGGCTTCGGCGGCTACTACGCGCCCGACCTGACCCGGGTCCTGCAGCGGGTCGGGGCCGACGGCATCCGCATCCGGGTCTCCGACCCCGGGCGCGCCTTCGCCAACGGCTGGCGCAAGATGCCGAACCAGCACGTGACCGTTGCCGAGATCGATGCGCTCGTCGCCTTCTTCACCTGGGTCGGCGGGATCGAGAACGGCGACTGGCCGCCGCAAGACAGCCGGAAGCGGCTTTCCCGGGGCAGCGAGCGGTTGGTGTCCGCCGCTGGCGTCTCCCCCGGCGCGGCCGTCTTCCAGACCAAGGGGTGCATGAACTGCCACGCGCTTCATGGCGTCGGCGGCACCTTCGGCCCCGCGCTCGACGAGGTCGGTGCGCGCCGCACGCGGGAATCCATCGCAAACTACATCGGGAATCCCAAGGCGCAGAACCCGGCGGCGAAGATGCCGCCCCAGACCGGGCTGACCGACCGGGAGCGGGAAGAAGTCGCCCGTTTCCTCGCCGGGCAGAGGCAGGGGGGAGTATGACGATGGAATATCGCACCCGGAAGATCGCCTGGTGGTACTTCGCGGCCGCCCTGCCGCTCTTCGTCCTGCAGGTCGTCCTCGGGCTCTACCTCGCCTTCAACTACACGTTCACGGTTCCCCAGGCCGTCGTGGACGTCTTTCCGTTCGCCACCGCGCGGGCGTTCCACACCAACCTGCTTGTCCTCTGGATGCTGCTCGGCTTCATGGGAGGCACCTACTACATCGTCCCCGAAGAATCGCAGTCAGAGATCTGGTCCCCTTTCCTCGCCTACCTGCAGCTCGCGGCGCTGCTCGCGACCGGCGTCGTTGCGCTGGTCGGCTTCGCCTTCGGGTGGACGAAAGGGCGGCCGCTGCTCGAGATCCCCTTCCCGCTGAACCTCGTCGTGGTCGCCGGTGCGTTGATCTTCCTGTTCAACATCGGGATGACGATGATCCGGGCGGGGCGCTGGACCGTCATCCAGGGGACGCTGCTCGGCGGCCTCGTCTTCCTCGCCGGGCTCTACCTGTTCGGCATCCCCTTCTACCGGAACCTCGTTATCGACTGGTACTACTGGTGGTGGGTGATCCACCTCTGGGTCGAGGGCGCCTGGGAGCTGGTGACCGGCTCCATCATGGCGTTCATCCTGATGAAGCTGACCGGCGTCGACCGCGCGGTGGTCGAGAAGTGGCTCTACGTCGAGATCGGCCTGTTCCTCTTCACCGGGGTCGCAGGGACCGGCCATCACTATTACTGGATCGGCGCCCCGACCTACTGGCTGTGGGTCGGCGGCGTCTTCTCCGCGCTGGAGCCGCTGCCGATCGTCCTGATGCTGGTCGACACGATGCACCACGTGAAGCGGCGCCGGGCGCCGGTCGTCAACCCGCTCACCTGGACCTACGCGATCGGATGCGCCGTCTTCCATCTGGTCGGGGCGGGCGTCTGGGGCTTCCTCCACACGCTCCCGCAGATCAACTACTACACGCACGGGTCGCAGGTCACGGTCTCGCACGGCCACCTCGCCTTCTTCGGAGCCTACGCGCTGCTCAACCTGACCACCTTCTACTTCGCGATGCCCCGGTTAAAGGGGATCGAGGTCTATGACCCGCGCCGGGGAAAGGTCGCTTTCTGGCTGATGTGCATCGCCATGATGGTCATGGGGTTGACCTTCGGCGTCGCGGGCGTGCTCCAGGCCTACATCGAGCGGGTGCTCGGGCTGGGATACATGACCGCGCAGTCCTACATGCGGCTGTGGATGGGCGTCACCCTGTTCGCGGGGCTCTTTTTCTTCGCGGGCGTGGTGACCGCCGTGACCGATCTCTTGACGATCCGGCCTGTGCCGGTCCCGGCAGATCAGCCTTTGGAGGGAAAATCATGAAGCCTACGGACGAGCTGAAGGAAGAGCATCGCGGCGTCGAGGTCATGCTGCGGATCATCGACCGGCTGTGCGGCAGGATGACGGCGGGGCAGGCGGTCCCCGTGCAGCACCTCGAGCAGATCCTCGAATTCCTCAAGGTGTTCGTCGACACCTGCCATCACGGGAAGGAGGAGGAGCAGCTGTTCCCCGCGATGGAGGCGGCCGGCGTGCCCCGGGAGGGCGGGCCGATCGGGCAGATGCTGTTCGAGCACGAGCAGGGGCGGGCGTTCGTCCGGGCGATGTCCGCCGCCGCCCGGGAATATGCGGGAGGAGCAGCGAGCGGGGGCGTCGCGTTCGCCGCGCAAGCCCGGGACTACATCGGGCTGCTGACGGGCCACATCGGCAAGGAGGACAACGTGCTCTACCCGCTCGCCGACCAGCTCCTGTCACCGGAGACGCAGGCGGGGCTGTCCGCCGCCTTCGCGCGGATCGAGGAGGAGCGGGTCGGGCACGGGCGCCACGATGCCTTCCACGCGATGATGCACCGGCTGGCGGAGGAATATGCCGCCTAGCGGGGATATTTCAGGGCAACGAAGGATGTTCATGCCGCATCCAAACACGCGGGAGGGACCATAAATGCTGAAAAAATTGCTTTCGACGACCGACAATTACGCGGATACCGTCGCCCGGCTCGCGCTCGGGATCGTTTTCTTCGGACACGGCGCGCAGAAGGTGCTCGGCTGGTACGGCGGGTACGGCTTATCGGGAACCTACGGTTTCTTCACCGCCAAGATGGGGATTCCCGCTCCCTTCGCGGTTCTGGCGATCGCCGCCGAGTTCCTCGGCGCGCTGGGGCTGATCTTCGGCTGCCTGAGCCGCGTGGCGGCGTTCGGGATCTTCTGCGTCATGGCGGTCGCCGTCGCGACGGTCCACTCGCACGTCGGCTTCTTCATGAACTGGTCCTCGATCTACCCGGCGGGGACGGAAGGTTTCGAGTATCACATTCTCGCGATCGGGTTGGCCATCGTCGTCATGATCCGCGGCGCGGGCCCGCTGTCGATCGACGGGGCGCTGTCCGGGACGCGCTGAGGAAATGCGGGGATGGCCGCAGGCGAGCGTACGAGGGGTGCGTACGAGGGGTGTTGGCGTACGAGGGGTTGCGTATCCGATGTCTCTATGTAACAATTATTATCGATACTCGTACCAAAGGATGGTATGCGCAATTTCCCCAAAATAAAGATTCTCCTCCTGCTGTTGCTGACGCTCGTTTCCGCGGCCGTCGTCGCAAACCAGGCCCTGACACACACGCACTCCGGCCTGTCCTACTACGAGGACAATCGGTCGGACGACGATTATTCGCAGGAATTCGGCGGAGGCGAGTATGCCTCCGCGCCGCCGACGTCGATCGATCTGCAGTCTGAAGTCATAACGTACGATTTCCAACGGACCAATCTCGAGATCGTTCCTGTATTTTCCCCCCACCACCAGATCCTCAGAGTCTAGTTCCGCTTCCGCGCACCACCTGATGTCGCCCGTCCGGCTTTTTTGTGCCTGACGGCGGCGGACCCCATTCAAATCATTGCCTTTCGGGTTTTCTCGCGGGTTTTTACGGCGAGATCGTCGCTTGCCCATGATCAGGGCTCCGAGAGGCGAATGCGGACCTTCGCGGGATGAGGAACCAGATGCATATAGACGCCTTCGTGATTTCGCCGTACGGACGTTTCCGCTCGGCTTGTGCCGTGTTTATCGTGTCCCTGAGCCTTCTGGGGCTTTCCCCCGGGTCGGCCTCTGCGCTCGCCAAGCACAATCTCTATCCGGAAACGACCGACTGCGGCCAGTGCCACGTGATGTCTTCCTCGCTGGTCGAGGACAACACGAGCTACCTTCGCGCGGGAGCCCGATCCATCCCCACGATGAAATCTCTGAACGGCAACCGGGTTCCCAGTTCCAAGGCCGCCTTCGGTCCGAAGGGCGTCGGCTGCACGTTCTGCCACTTCAACACCGGCAGCGCTACCCGCATGAAGGATGTCCTGGAGCAGTTCAACGGCAAGATGTCCCAACACCCCGTCGACCGCACCTATACGCTCGACAATGCCGCCACCACCCGGAACGTCTCCCTGTCGGCGAATACCAATACGACCCGGTGGATGTCCAACTGGGACAACAGCTGGACCGGGCCGGCCAACCAGGTCGGCTGCATCGACTGCCACGATGTGACGAATACGACCAGCCCCGGCACGGGTCCCGGCGGGTATCCGGAGCACACCGATGCTTCCTCCGCGACCCGAACGGCCAACCCGGTCATGCTTCGGGGCGGGGCTTCCTCGTGGAACGGAGCCATCTCGCACGCGTCCAACAGCTTCTGCATCAATATCTGCCACAACGGCGTTGGCGCCGGCACGGGCGGCTACCGGATGGGGCACTACGGCTGGGGAGCATTCGACAACGCCGGATCGACCGGGCAGTTGAAGGAGCCCAGCAAAGCGCCGCTTCGCACTTCCAACTGCGTCGATTGCCACGAAACGCACTACTCGGGATCCCAGAAAAGCCTGTTCGGAGAGCTCGGCGATACCGGCCGCCTGCTGCCGTCGCAGTCCACCAACCTGGTCGCAGCCTCAAACTGCACGAATATCTGCCACAACGACAACACCTACGTCGCGGTCGGCCACGGCCGCCCCACGTCGACCTCCGGAATCGCGATGGGCGTCGTCTGCATCCAGTGCCATGATTCTTCGCTGTCGCATCGCTCCCCGACGAATCCGAAGCGCCTGTTTCGGGAAGACACAAACAAGGCGACGCTGACCGAGAATCTCGCGTCCAACGGTCTCGACGACGATTTCGACGGCGTGGTCGACAACCCCGAGGAAGCCGGCCTCAAGCGTAGCGGCGAATCGAACTGCTCCGCCGGTTCCTGCCATGCAGACCGCCATCTTCACTCGGGCTCGGGCAAGATCAACGGGACACCCGGTTCCGCGTCCTGCCTCCATTGCCACGACATGCACGGCAACGGCGTCGACAACAATATCCGGATGATCAAGTCCACGATCATGGGGAAGACCGTCCGGTACTGGTCCAAGACGGACTACCTGCGCGCCGACAACAGCGCGACGGTCGCCAGCCTCTGCGACAACCCCGGATGCCATCAGAAGCCGCTGGGCAACGTCGGCACGCCCGGGACCATCCTTCACGACGTCTCCGAGCACGTCCAGGCCAACGTCGGCCCCGGCACCGATTGCTCCGGATGCCACTCCCACTCGTCGTCCTCCGGCAGCGGCAGCTTCCTGCCGGCCTGCAACAACTGCCATGCGTACCCCGGACAGGCATACGTGGCAGGGACGCACCCGCTTTCCTCCATCCATGCCAAGCACGTCGACCCGACGACCGGCTACGGATACGTCTGCTCCGTCTGTCATTACCAGAATGCGGTCCACAACGCATCGGGCGTCTCCAGCGGCAGCGACTGGTCCACCAAGTTCGTCGGATCCAACGTGAAAGTCCGTTTCGACGGCGCGGTCAATCCGCTCAACGGGTTCGGCCCGACCTACAACGGCGTCGCGGCCGACAACGGGAGCGTGGGCGCGTCCGGCATCGGCACCGCGAGCACGCCCGGCAACGGCTCATGCCAGGGGCTCTATTGCCACGCCAACTCCGCATCGACCCGCGCCTGGTCCGGATATGCCGGCGCCCCGACATGGAACGACAACACCTCCGGCGCCTGCGGCACCTGCCACAAGGCGACATTCGCCAATCCGCCGACGTACGGCTCCCACCGGAAGCACGTCGACAACACGACGGTGGGCTACGGAATCGCTTGCAACACCTGCCACTACGCCACCACGAGCGACGGCCTCACGATCACGAACCGGGCGGTGCACGTCAACGCCGCTGCGCCGCAGAGCCTGGTCTCCTGGAACCCGAACGACAACGACGTCAAGAACGCCGGGGCTTACACCCTCGCGTCCAAGACCTGCAGCAACGTCTACTGCCACAGCACCGGCACCAAGATCAACCAGTCGGTGTACGACAACGGCGCCTACGGCTGGCCGAAGTGGACCGACAACGGGGCGATCACCTGCAACCATTGCCACGGCGACGGCACCCGCACCGACGGCACCCCGGACTACGCCAACAATTCGCCCAAGATCAACAGCCACCCGAAGCACATCGCGGCGGGCGACGGCTGCCAGATGTGCCACGCGCAGACGACCACCGACGGGTTGACGATCTCCAACCGCACGAACCACGTCAACGCTTTCTACAACGTCAACAACGACAACGCGGCGCACAGCTTCTCGTACACGGTCCCGACCTGCACCGGCATCGCCTGCCACGGAACCAACGCGGCGCAGTGGGGCGGCGCTTCCCCCCAGTGCAGCGACTGCCACCTCGGAACCGGCGACACCAACCAGTTCCAGACGGCGAACGCGACCTGGTACGCGGCGGGCGTCGCGGCTTCGATCGACAACACCGAGTGGTTCTACTCGGGCCACGGCCGCAAGACGACCAATTACGACGTGAGCGGGAACCCCCCGGCCGACTTCGGCACCAAGGCGGGCACCGGCAACCCGTGCGCGTATTGCCACGACGCGGGAGTGGCCCACCGGGTGTCGACCAACCCGTTCCGGCTGAAGGTCCAGACGGGCGTGACGGGATACACCAACGCGGGCTGGAACGCCACCTGCCTGGTTTGCCACAGCAAGACGACGACGCCTCCCGGCTACCAGCCCGCCGGCGCGGCGCTCGTGACCGGCGCCGCAACCGACCGGGTCGACACGGCGCACTACGGAGGCAAACACGCGACCGACAACACGGGCGGCGGCTCCTTCTGCTGGGACTGCCACGACGCGCACGGCAATCGCAGCAACGGCACGACCGGCAACATCTACATGATGCAGCGCAACGTCCTGCCCAAGACCGACGGGCTGTACGGCGCCCGGGGCGCCTCGGGCGAGCTGAACGCCGGCCTGGTGTTCCTCAGCGACAACATGGTCGCCGGCGGCGGCGACTGGGCCCGGACCGACTACAAGGGGCTTTGCCAGGTCTGCCACCACGGGACCGGGGCCGGTACGTCGAGCCAGGCGAAGTACTACACGCAGTCCTCCGACAATACGTCCCATAATTCGACCCTGCCCTGCCTGTCGTGCCACGCGCACGACAACAACCTGGGCGCTTCCTGCACCGGTTGCCACGGCGACGGGGGGAACAGGATCTGGCCGCAGAAGCCCGGCGTAGGACCCGCCTCGAAGGTCAGTCTCACGGCCGACTATAACTACAACGGCGATCACCTGAGCCACCTGACCCAGATCGCGACGCGTCTTGGCGGCTATAACCTGGCCGACAACACGACGTGGAGCCAGGCGCAGCAGCAAGCGATATGCCTCTACTGCCACGACTACGCTGCGGACGCCACGCACGCCACGGCGGGCCCGCGCGCCAAACTGTTCCCCGCGACGGGAAGTCGGATGCTGGGGGGCTCGGTCGACAACGGTTCCCCGGCGTTCGTGACGACCGACAACAGCTGCACGAGCGTGCAATGCCACAACCGGAAGGGCACGACGGCGACGTTCAACTGGTACACGGGTTCGGCGAAGCAGTGCTCCATGTGCCACACTCCGGGCGGCGTGCTCGACAACAATCCGCGCTCGGGCCTGCACGCGGTGACCGCCGCGGGCGTGACGAAGCACGACAACTCGCTGCCGGTGGGCCTCAACGGCCAGGGAGGCTGCCAGTCCTGCCACTGGAACACCGGCTGGCCTGCGCAGTCGCCGAACCAGACGCACATCAACGGCGTGGTCGCCGACAACCTGGCGGGCACCCTGAACCGCCCGAACCTGAGCTTCACCGACTGCACGGTGAACCGGAACCGGGTTACCTGCAGCGGCTTCGCCCCCGGCTCCGGCCTCGACAACGCGGTCGGCATCGGCTGCCACTCCGACCGGGGGGCCTGGAAGCGCTTGTGGTCGACCGAGGCCGACAACACGGCGACCGTGGTCGGTTCGCCGCGGTGCAACGTGTGCCACGGCCAGTGGAAGACGATCGCCGGCAGTGCCGGGTGGCGGGACAACACCACCCACTTCAACGTCAGCGGCAAGGACAACGATATCCGCGGCAAAGGGCACGACGGTGCGCCCGAAAGCTGTGACGTCTGCCACGTCTACGCCTCTGGATCAGCCCGGCACGATAACGCGATCCACCAGGTCAATATCAACAGCAACGGCAGCTCCTTCGCCGCCAGTGGAACCAGGGCCGGGTGTTCCGCCTGCCACGAAGGCGCGACCGGAACCGCAAACGCTCATGACTTCCCGCTGTCGGTCTTCCCTCTTGGAACCGTCTCCGGATCTGTCATTCCGATGCCGGCCTGCGATACTTGCCACGACAAGAACGCCGCTGGAACCGCCCCAAAGGTCTTCGACAAGGCAGGCGGGTACGCCACCGGCAACGGGCAACGGACAACGGCTTACGGATCCCACCTGACGCGAACCACGGGTGAGGCGCTTTCCGCCGCCACCAACTGGGTTACGCAGTGCACGTACTGCCATGCCGGCCACAGCGGGACGCCGGTCACGATTCCGTTGCCGGACAACAACTACACCGACAACAACGGCGGAGTCGGCCTGAACATGCAGGCCGTCCTCGGGATCAACTACACCATCAACGGCGGAATCCATCTGGGCGGCACCGCCACGGTGGGCACGACCGAGGCGCGCATCTGCTGGAACTGCCACTGGTCCGACGCCACGTTGTCCGCCTCCAAGACCGAGTTCGGCGTCAACAACAACTTCAATACCGGCGCCATGGTCTACGATTACGGCTCCCTGAGCACCGCCAACACCACCGACAACAACGGATGGTACGCCGCAAACGGGACCACGCCTGCCACCTGGAATGCGGTTTCGACGGCGCCTTCCTTTGCCTACAAGGCCGGTGCACTTCAGTCGATGCACTCCACGGCCATGTCTGCCGGCAAGCCCAAGGCGGCCGGTCCCGGCAACAAGACGCTGGCCGACATTCGCTGCTCCTATTGCCACGACGTCCACGACCTCAACAAGGCGACGCGCACCACGACGGGCACCAATCCCGGGACCTACAGCGACAACGTCACCGGCCAGCCCTACCTTCGCGGCACCTGGCGCGGTAACCCGTTCAAGGAAGACGGCGCGCCCACAGGGACGGCTCTGACGGCATATTCCACAACTTGGGCGCCGTTCCGGAACGTTCCCCGCGGCAGCACCGCCCAGACCGAAATGGGCGGGTACTGGATCAACCAGAACACCCCGGGCGCTGACACCACCGCGGTTGCCGGTTCCGCGGGACTCTGCGTCCTGTGCCACAACAGCGAGGTCAACACGATGAACATCTTCGGCGATCCCGCCGCTTCCTGGGTCGGCACCGGAAACGGGCACGCCAACTCGGCGATCGGCGGAACCGGCACCGCGTCGGGCAAGTCGTCCAACATCTTCAACCTCCGGGGCGGCACGGCCGGAAACACGACCAACCCCGCCATGCACTTCACCGGAGCGTCCGATCCCGGGGACGGTAGCCCCTACGGCTTCCGGGGGAATTCCGGCAGCTCTGCCAAGTTCCCCCCGACCGCAACTCCGCGTGCATTCGGCACGAATACCTGGATGGCGACCGTCGACGGAACCACGACGGACAACAAGTTTCACCAGTTCCTCTGCTCCAAGTGCCACAATCCGCATGCCTCCCGCCTGCCGCGGCTCATGATCACCAACTGCCTAGACGTCAAGCACAATACGTGGCAGACGGCTGCGGTCGGCCTTCCGACCGGGGCGCAGTTCGGCACGCTCAACAAGAATCGGCGCATCTCCAGCTGGACCTCGGCCCAGAACTGCCATCGGCTTACACAGTGGTCCGACAATGCCACGACGGGCGCCGGCTGGAACAAAGTCACTCCTTGGTAGGGGCCGACGCATTCATGGAAGCGCACACCCGATCTCGAATCGGAGGAGAATTCAAATTGACGAACCGTATAGCCTCGCTAATGCTGCTGATCCTGTTGACGGTCCTTCCCGCCGTCGGTCAGGCCAAGGTGCTTCTCGACGAAGATTTCTCGGGGCGCTCGAAAGCCGTACTGAGGGGGGGGGCCATCACCTCCCTTCCCGGAGGCGGCAAGGCCTGGAGCAGCCCGAAAGGTGGGCATGCGGTCGCATCACCGGCTTACGTCGAATACAAGGTTGCCGACCTGGTCCCTGATTCGACGAAGGGGACCATCGAGTTGTTCATCCAGCGCAATGAGGTCGAGCCGGCCGAAACGCTGTTTTCGTTCGTCGACAACAACGGCAAACGGCTTTTCAGCATGAGGATCGAGTGGTACGATCCGTTGGTCGCCGGATCGACACCCTTCCTGTCCTTTTATCGTCATCCGGATTACGGGAACCTCTGGTACTACAAGATTCCCGAAAATCTTGACAAGCAGAATGTCGGAAAGTCCTATTTCATCCCCTTGGGCAAGCAGGTCGCGAAAGGCCAGTGGGTCCATGTCG
>DASXVV010000001.1 GCA_036504035.1 Candidatus Deferrimicrobiaceae bacterium | reverse complement strand
TATTCGACCAGCGTCTCGCCCATCGTCAGGTCGTAAGGGGCATCGATGGTCTTAATCTCGCTGCTCCGCCCGACCGTGTAGGAAACGATCGGCTCGCCCATCAGCACCGTATCGCCCTTCTTCTTGAGCCATTTCTCGATGCGGATGCTCTCGGACGCCTCGTTGTAGGGCACGAACAGAACGTTCTTCGCCTTGAGCAGCTCGGCCGCGGTCGGGACCCGCGACCGGACCGTCGCCAGGATCGTCGCAATGCCGGGCGTCGTGCCCGCCTGGAACCGGTTGAGCGCGTCGCCGAACGTGTCGGTCGTCCGATCGGCGTAATCGAGCTTGCCGACGCCCTGCTTGACCTTGAACTCGACCTTCGTGTCCTTGTTCGGATTGTCGTTGATGTCCGTGACCTTGACCTGGATGTCGGCCTTGCTGTTGCCGTCGGCCGGCAGCGATTCGGGCCGCGCCTTCAGGATGATCTTCGCCGGCGCGTCGGCCAGCAGCAGGATCGACACGTTCCCGCTGATGTTGCGAACCGTATCGGTCGCCGAGATCACCACGATGCCGATCTTCTTGCCCGCGATGTACTCGGCCGTCGCGACCCCGGCGGCGTCCGTCGCGCCGACGATCGTCCGCAACGTGCCGTTCGGGCTGGAAAGGGCAAACGTCACCGCGTCGCCGGCAACGGGCTTTCCGTTGGGATCGCTCACCGTCGCCCGGATGACCGACCGGCTCTTGCCGTCGGCCGTAAGTGTAGTCCGGCTCGCCTCGACCTTGATTGTGTACTGCATCCCGCGCCGCGCCGCCGCCAGGCTGCGTGGCGCCGTCAGCGCGATGTCGATCGACGCTTCCTTGTAGGCCGTCAGGTAGTCGACCGACACGCCGCCCGAATCGAGATCCTTGGCCTGAAGGATGACCGTCTTGGCCGCGAAGCCCGCCACGTAGTCGAACTCGACCTCGCCCCAGGCGTCGGTCGTCCCCTTCCAGCGCGTCTCGACCGACGCGCCGACCTGCTTGCCGAAGTCGCCCGCTCCCACCGTGCCCGTGTATTCGTCGGTCGTCGACAACGTCAGCTTCAGGTTGCGACCCTTGAGCGGATTGCCGTTGGCGTCTTTCGCGACCAGCTTGATCCGGCTTTTCGTCCCCTGGTCGGCCGGGAGATCCTTGTTGGCAATCGAGAACGTCACCACCGGCTTGGTCTCGATCGTCCATTTCGACGAGGAAAGTACCGGCTCGGCCGCCACGTTGTCGGCGGAGGCGAACCGTCCCAAGATCTTCCCTTCCTCGAAATCGTCGCCCGGCTTGATCGTGTAGGAGCCGCGGTAAGTGCCCGCGGCAACCGGCGCCTTTCCGGGACCGCCGGGATCGGCCGGAAGCTCGACCATCGAGATTTCCTTGACGCGCCCCATGTCGAATGAAGCCTTGCCGCCCGGCTGGGCAACCAGGGTGGCGGTAACCGTTTCACCCGCAACCAGCTTGCCGCCGATGCCGGGAATCTTGAAGCTGTCGTCGGTCACGGACGAAATGCTGGCCAATGTGGTGTTGGTGCCGCCCGGGACGACCGTATCGAAAACTTTGAATCCCTTGAGGGGAGAGACGGACATGTCGTACGCGCCGTCGGGAGAAAACGTCTTGGGCGCAGGTTCGGCGCCAAACACCAGCTTGTCGGCCTTGCCGATGATCAGGGACATGCTGTTCGGTTCGATGGAGGTCGCAGGAACCCTGCTTCCGTCGATATAAAGGGCATTCTCGCCGGCCCCCCATGTCATCGCGACATGGACCCACTGGCCTTTCGCGACCTGCTTGCCCAAGGGGATGAAATAGGACTTTCCGACATTCTGCTTGTCAAGATTTTCGGGAATCTTGTAGTACCAGAGGTTCCCGTAATCCGGATGACGATAAAAGGACAGGA